>NZ_JAVMBO010000013.1:0-108405 GCF_031631795.1 Marinobacter xiaoshiensis | reverse complement strand
GAGCTGTCTTCCGGAATACCAGATACAACGGCTCAATCCCGCTGTCCGCCGGAAAGCTCACGATCAGTTCAACCTGATCCTCAAAGGGCCGCTGGTATCCCGGAGGCGAGTGTTCCTGGCCATCCTCCTGGATCGGTGTCACCAGAATGCTGTAAGGATCAATTCCGGAATCGGCCGGGTATTCAGTGCTTGTTACCAGGCGATGGCCACTTTCATCCGGGTACCAGACCAGAGTGAAATCGTCATCCACCACTACTTCAAAATTCTCGCCCACACGCTGTGCATGGGCAACCGGAACCCGGTCTTTGTATCCGGTGCTTTCGTTGACGTGATAGCCAGCTACCCTGAGGTTTCCGGTGGCATCTACATGCAAATGAAAGCGAACCCGAGTTGTCGCCTCGACCATCTCACGGAGTTCTTCCTCGGTGTATAGCGTGCCGTCTCCCAGCCTGGAGGGCCAGAGTGCCAAAAGCGCTGTGCTGGCGGCGGTGCTGAGCACACTGGCCCGATGCGCGCCGCCATGGCCCAGCCATTGGTCAGTCTCATGGCCGAGCCGGAGATCAAGCTCAATGGCCGCAAGCCGTTCATACCAGGGCTGATAACCGTGGCAGGGGCAAGCATCGCAAGTGTGCCAAAGTTACTGGCCTTTTCTTGCCCCTCATTGCTGGCAGTGTCCCCGGATGGCCGGGTGCAGGATTTGGCGAATACCTTAGGCCCCAGTGGCGGCAAGGCAAAGTTTTCCGAGATGACTACTGGCCGCAGAGGCTCGGTGGCTGGCTCAATGACCGGGCCTTCCGGCGTATAATCGAGCTTTGGCGGTGGTGGCAGGTTATCGCTGTGGGCATAGCCGGCTGCCCCTGAACGAAATGGCTGCTGGTTTTCAAACCGTTGCGAGAAGGCGCTGATAGCATCTCCAGAAATGGCCACAGAGGCGCTTTCTGCAGGAACAATGCTCCCGGAAACCAACTTGAATACGGGAACCTCTGGTATCTCTTTGAGCAACACCAACTCGCCACTGGCAAGCTGATCTCGTAAACGGGAAGAGGTATAACTGGAGCTCGGGAGATAGCTGGCCAACTCCTTATCGGAATATTGATCCCAGCCACCCTCTATCATCAAGGCTTCATAAAGCGCAAGCGAGTGCGGGTCTGCTATGTTGGTCACGTCCGTGTTCCCACAAAGTATTAATCGGCATAATCCATGCCTTGGGTGTTGTCGAATGTACAGGAAATTTTTGATTGGACCAAGCCTGCATTAAGTCTCTCAACCCCAACCGGATAATCATCCTTGAGTCAACAAATTAACGCTCCTCGGGAAAATCGACACTAAAAGTCAGTTTAGTGTTTTATATGCACTTTTTAATCAGTATAATGATTACATCCATCATTGGTGTGGTTTTGCGTCATAATAGCGAACATATGGGTGAGTTATGAAGACCAAGCAAGGTATTCTTAAAGCAGTGAAGGATCAAATAAAACATCTTCAGGCTCTGGCTCACACAATAGAAGCCTCAGAAAGCCCTGATCTGCGCGAACTGAAAGAGCTTCCGGAGCTACTGGCTACAAGGCGTGAATCACTAAACATGACACCTGCAGAAGTTGCAGAGCTCTCTGGGGTATCCCCAACCACTTATCGGTCAATAGAGCGAGGTTCAGGTAACCCCAGGATCCAGACCCTTCAAACGGTGTGTGATGTTCTGAACGTAAAAATATGGGTAGACCTCTCATGAGAGCCTGTGTCCGAATGAATGGTAGGTTGGCCGGCGTGCTGGAACGCACGGGCACAACCGTAACGTTTCATTACGACGCGGCCTATCTCCAAATGCGACTACCGCCTCTAAGTTTGAGTTTACCCTTGCGACTGGAGCCCTATGAATATGAAGGGTTGCCGCCGTACTTCAGCGGCCTTGTAAGTGAAGGTTGGTTGAAACGAATACAAGCTAAAGAACAAAGAATTGATCCGAACGATGAGTTTTCGTTGCTGGTTCATAACGGAAAAGACCTTCCAGGAGCGGTAACCCTTGAATTGCTTGATATGCCTTAAAGAGATCAATGCCAAAACCACTTCGGGATACCATTCAAAGTGCCTGAAGGATCTGTTCGGCACCGATAAGATTGACGTCACTTTGTCTGAGAGCCGAAGAGATCTGGTCACTGAAATGCCAAAGCAAACCCATGGCTTTTCGATCAGTGGTGTGCAGATGAAGTGCCAGTTGGCCATTGAAGAGGGAAAGCTGGAGCTGGTCGACAGTGGCGGCCAATTCATTATGAAGCCCTCTCCTGAGGAATACCCTAACGTTGCTGAGAACGAGCACGCAACGCTGAAGCTCATGGCCCGAATTGGGTTCGAAGTGCCACCTTGTGGACTTATCAGGCTTGAGGATGGCCATTTGGTGTTTGTTATACGGCGTTACGACAGAAACTTTCTTGATGGAACCAAGTACCACCAAGAGGACGCAATGCAGGCACTGGGAATAGCGAATTCAGACTCAGGCTTGAAATACACGGCTGCAAGCTATGAAGAAGTTCTGACGCTTGTGAAAGAACACGGAGGTGATGCGGTAGCGGCATCACTATTTGACCGCTTGGCATTCAGCTACCTGGTTGGGAACGACGATCACCATTTAAAGAACATAAGCTTTTTATACGAGCCCTCTTTCCGGCTTGCTCCTTGCTATGACGTTCTTGGATCATCGCTCTATAGCTCGAAGGCAGATAGCCCAATGGCTCTCGCCATGCTTAAGGGCGGTGATGAGCCAAAATACTATGCAGAAATGGGCAATGGTTTTTATTCCGGTTCCGACTTTGTCGAGATGGGTGCCAGGGCAGGGCTAAGAGCCAGTGCTTTGAGGAGTCGGTTAAATCGTTTGGTCAAAAGTGTTGGCGTACACGCCTCCGGGATTATCCAAAATTCTTTTATGCCGGGAGAGGCCAAGTCAGAGTATGAGGAGCTTGTTAAACAACGAATCAAATTTATGGCCGCCTAGAAATACGTTGAGCTAATCCTGGAGTCAGGCCACCACCCGGTAGCCTGACTCGATTCACTCATGGTTGAGGTTGGCTGCTATCAGTCCGTTCACTCTGATCCTGGGCAGCCCTTAATCGCTCCAGAACTTTCGCTCCATCGCTCACTCCGTTGTCGATGCCGGCGGCTTTCAAGCGGGCATCCAGGTCACCGTGCTGTTGTTCCTGGTCCAGCTTAGTCAAAGCGTCCTCTACGTCTTCCGCCTCGGTTTGACGGGCACGTATTCGATTGGCTGAAACGTTCAAGTCTTCCATGTGGCTGTGTAATCCGGTTGCGTGGCCCCGAAGCTGGCGGGTGACCTGTTCGGCGTGTCGGTTGGCTTTCGCCAGACGCATCTCACTGTAGAAGTGTTTCAGCGCACGGCCGGAATCCCTTAATTGGCGGCGCAGTTCGCTTTCCTGTTGCTGTAGCTTTGCGTGTTGCTGCTGCTGGCGGTGTAGTAGGGCTTCATCCTCTGCAATCAGGTTGGCCAGCTCCAGCGCCAAGGTTTCTTCGTTTTGCTCCAATGCCTGGCTGGCTTGCTGCTCCCGTTTGTTAATAGCAGCTTGCAGGCCGGCGTTGTCGCGTTCCAGTCGCGTTTTCTCAGCCATCAGGTGAGCCAGCTCTCGCTTTGATCGGGCAATGGCTTGCTCGGCATCCCGCAGCTCCTGTTCAAAGATACGCATGTCGTTAGCGTCCACCAGCTTTGCGACCGGTTCGTGGGCCGATGCTCTGAATAGTGTGTTCAGTTTGCGCCAAATGCTCATGGTGTTACTCCCCGTATTCTTTTAGCAGCTGATGGGTTCTAGCCTCGGAAATGCGGTTCGCAATTCGGTGTTGCTCGTGTTCATCACGCAGGGTTTTCGACAAGGTGATGGTGGTGCTTACTAGAAAAAGAGCGCTGATCGCCATGTAGCCTTTTATCACGATATCAACGGGCGCAAGCACCACACCCGCGGCGGCGGCAAACAGTGCAATCGCAAACGAAACCTTTACAAAAAATACCCAGGAGTTTGAGTTGCTCTTCAGTTCGCTATCCATGATTTCTTCCTCTTTGGGTTTGTTGTTGGGACAGCCGAACTGTGCGCTATCGCTGGATACGCCGCGAGTGATCCCCAAAAAGTATCAGTGGTGTATATCTAAAGTATCGTTTGATGATACTTTTGTTGGCTGGAACTCAAAGAGAGGTGATTCCATGGCGCAAACCAGTGCCATTGTCGGTGAGCTTAAACGACAGCTACGGTCTCATGGCCTGACCTATCAGGACGTAGCTAATGCTCTGGATCTCTCAGAGGCGAGTGTTAAGCGCTTGTTTTCCGAGAAGCAGTTTTCCCTCAAGCGTCTCGACCAGATTTGTGCGCTGATGGGGATTGAGATCAGTGATGTTGTGCGCAAGCTGTCGCCAGAGCTTGAAGTCGAGCAACTGAGTCTGGAACAAGAGCAGGAACTGGTGTCGGATGTGCGACTGTTACTGGTGGCAGTCTGCGCCATGAACCGGTGGCAGTTTCAGGAGATCCATCAGGTTTACGATGTGTCTGAAACCGATTTGATTGGCTATCTGGCCAGGTTGGATCGCATGGGGGTACTGGAGTTGCTACCCGGTAACCGATTCAAGTTGTTGCTCAGTCATGATTTCGCCTGGCAGCCGGGCGGGCCTATACAGCGCTTTTTCGAGGCTGAAGTGCAGCAGGATTTTCTGAAGTGCCGGTTTAATCACCCCGGTGAATTGCGACTGTTTGTGAGTGGCATGCTGTCCGCTCAGTCCAACGAGGTGGTTCAGCAGAAGCTCAAACGCTTGGCTCTGGAGTTTAGGCACTGCCATGAGGAAGATCTTGCGCTGCCCTTGGAGCATCGTTTCGGGGTGAGCCTGTTGATGGCCATGCGCCCATGGGAGATTGAGTCTTTTGACAGTTTTCGACGCCCCGATTCGCATAAGGACTACCCACCGTTTAGCCGTTGACGACAAAGTGGGGTTTGTTATCAGCTTCGGTTATCCTGATAAGATCGAATACCTACAATAACAAGATCCAAAAAGAGATAACGCGATGACCCCGTACGATTTCATCATCGAAGGCGGCCGGTACTTCGACGGCACTGGCGCACCATCTTCCATTCGTAATCTGGCGGTCAAAGACGGCCGTATTGCAAAAGTGACTGCAGACCCTATTCCCCATGATCAGGCAATCCGTGTAATCGATGCCTATGGCAAATGGGTTACGCCGGGATTTCTGGATACTCATACCCATTACGATGCCGAATTGCTGGTGAGCCCGAGCCTTTCTGAATCGGTTCGTCATGGCGTAACGACGGTGCTGGTGGGTAGTTGCTCGCTAAGCATGATCTGCAGTGATTATGAGGATGCCTCAGACATTTTTACCCGCGTTGAAACCGTGCCGAGGGAACGGGTGCTGCCGATCCTGAAAGAGCACAAAACCTGGACGACCCCAAAACAGTGGGTAGAGCACATCAAGCAGATGCCCCTTGGCCCGAATGTTGTCAGCTTGCTGGGCCACAGCGACATGCGAGTTGGGGTGATGGGATTAAGCCGAGCCACAGATTTGGCCGTCCAGCCCACCGAAGAAGAAATGCGGACCATGGAGCGTTTGCTGAAAGAGGCGCTTGATGAAGGGTTTCTCGGCCTGTCGACCATGTGCCTTAAGTGGGACAAGGTGGATGGTGATCGGGAGTGGTCAAAGAGCTTGCCCAGCACTTACGCCAAGTGGGGTGAGGTCGCACGTTTAAACAAGTTGGTGCGCCAGTATAATCGGGTGCATCAAGGCGCGCCGAATGCCGCTACGCCCTTGCAGATTCTGCAATATGTGCGGGAGTGTGTGGGGTTGTTACGGCGGCCGTTAAAAACCACCTTGATCAGCCAGATGGATTTGAAAGGCAGCGCCGCGCTAACAACTCTCACCAAGCTAACATCCATGTTTACCAATGCCTTGCGGGGAGACTTCCGCTGGCAGGTGCTGCCTACACCTTTCACGGTTTACGCAGACGGTATTGATGTTGTGTTCTTTGAAGAGTTTGGAGCCGGGGAAATGGCTCTGGATTTGAAAGATGCGGTCGAGCGAAATGACTTGCTGAAAAGCGAGGAATACCGTCGTAATTTCCGGAAGTTCTATGGTGAAAAACTGAGCCCTCGGGTTTGGCAGAGGGATTTCGGTGATGCCATGATCATCGATTGCCCTGATGAATCACTGATCGGTAAGAACTTTGAAGAAGTAGCAAAGGCGCGCGGTATTCATGTGGTGGATTTGTTTCTCGACCTGGTGGTGGAGTTCGGTAAGAAAATACGCTGGTACACCACTGTCGGAAACCACCGAAAACAGGTTCTCAAACAGCTGGTTAAAGACCCCACTACACTTATTACCTTCAGCGATGCCGGTGCCCATATCCGTAATATGGCGTTCTACAACCTGCCGTTGCGCATGTTGAAGCTGGTCCAGGAGTCCATCGACGAGGGCGATCCGGTAATGACCATGGAGCAGGCTGTTCACCGTTTGACAGGCGATCAAGCCGATTGGTTTGGTATAGAAGCCGGTAAGATCCGGGTAGGTGACCGAGCCGATCTGGTGGTGCTGGATCCCTCAGGCTTTGACCAGAATCTGGAAGACGTGTCCTGGGGCGAAATGGAAAACTTCGATCTTCAAAGACTGGTTAACCGTAACCCGGGTATTGTGAAAACCGTTATGATCAATGGAAAACTGGCGGTGGATGATGAGCAGTTCTTGCCGGAGTTTGGTCGCGAGATGGGCTACGGTACGTTTATTCCCGCCCGTTAACCGGGTCTGCAGGCACTTCGAAATCCACAGAGCCAGATCGGGCTTGTTTGCGCCAAGCCCGCGGCGAGCATCCTTTCCATGTTTTAAAAGCCCGGCTAAATGGCGCCAGGTCCGTATAGCCCAGGCTCATTGCGAGCTGGGACAGATCAATGTCTGTGTTTTTCAGGTACTGGCAAGCCAGGCGCTGGCGGTTAACCCTCAGGCGCTCGCCAAAACTGGTGTTCTCGGATTTCAAGCGGTTCTGCAAACTTCGTGGATGGCTGCCCAATACACGGGCAACGGTATCCAGGCTGCATTCGGCAGTGGGGAGCAGGGCTGTGATGGTTCTGTCTACTTGTGAGCGCAGGCCAGTTACCTTGAGTTGGGGCTGGCTCTTTTGCCACTGCTGACTGATACGCTGGCGCACATCGTTTGTGGCCAGAACGGGCAGATGCAGGATTGATGCAGGAAATTGAACGCGGTTTTCGAGCCCACCAAATTGCAGGTTCGGGCCGAAGAAGGCCCGGTATGCCTCGAAATTTCCGTTATCGCGTGCGGTCAATTCCACTTCTTCCGGCCGCGGGGCTCCCGCATTCAGTTGCTTTGTGCCACTGACCAGCAGCGCCAAACTGAGTGCCATCAGTTGGTGGCAGTCCGTACGGGCTTCAAACGCGAATGCCATCCGCATTTCCAACACCGGCCCACTGATATCCACATCAATCTGGACGCCGTGAGCGTGAAAGGCGAGATTTCTCAGCAGAATGCGCACTGCATCTGCAATAGTGGACTGCATGCACATCAATGATCCCAGTGCGCCCACTGCTTCCAAGCCCTGACGATACCCAAGCCGGGCGCCAAATTCCGGTGCACAGCATCGTTCTGCAGCCAGGGCCAACAGCGCTGCCAGGCTCGTGTAAGGAATATACAGATCGGTATCTTTCAGGACCGCTGGGCTCAGGCCGACCTCCCGCATCAAGCGGTAGGGGTGCTCGCCATAACTACGCACCAGTTCGGGAAAGCCCACTAACGCACCGCTGCGTGCAAAATATTGCATGACGCCTGTCCTGAAAATGACTTATGTTCGTGTATTGTCAAATTGTGATTCGCCTTTGGTCAAGTAAATAAGGTTGATCTGTTCTAATCTGGTTATCCTAACGGCCAACCAAGGTTGATGTTCTACTTGCCCCAAGGAGATTCTTTATGGCCAGCCATGTTACTGCAGACACGCTTGTTATTGGCGGAGGTATAGCCGGTATCGTCACCGCGCTGGAGCTCCTTCGGGCGGGCAAAACCGTCACGCTGGTAGACAGGGATACACCAGAGCGTTTGGGCGGGCTGGCGTTGTGGGCGTTTGGCGGCATGGCTCTGGTCGGCACACCATTGCAACGAAAAATGGGTATTCCGGATAATCCCGAGCGTGCCCTCAAAGACTGGATCAGCTTTGGTGAGCTGGACACCAGCGACGAGCACTCCCTGGCCTGGGCTCGTTACTATGTGGAGAATTCCTGCAGCGAGGTCTACGACTGGCTGAAAGCCGAAGGCATCAAGTTTTTGCCTGCAGTGAACTGGGTTGAGCGGGGTCGACTAGGCGAAGGGAATAGTGTGCCGCGCTATCACATAGTGTTTGGAACTTCCCGAGAGCTCACCCGAACTCTGATTTCGGCTATGGAGGATGCCGCCGAGGGAAATCGCCTCACGGTATTGCATCAGCACAGTATCAGTTCGTTGGAGAGCAGTGATGGTCGCGTTACCGGAGCCATTGGCAGCAATGATAAAACCGGTGAGCCGATCCATTTAACGGCGCAGACGGTAGTGGTGGCTACTGGCGGAATCAACGGCAACCACCAGCAAACCCGTGCTAACTGGCCGAAAGATCGGCCCATGCCAAAAACCATGCTGAACGGTGCCCACCCATACGCTGATGGCAAGCTGCACCACGAAGTGGCCAACAAACTGGGTGGAAATATCGTTAATGCGGGTGAAATGTGGAACTACGCCGCCGGCTTTCCCCATCCGTATCCGCATTTTAAAGGCCACGGCTTATCGACCATTCCTTGCAAATCTGCCTTGTGGCTTGATCACAAAGGCAAGCGAATCGGCCCGGAGCCGCTGGTGACCGGCTTTGACACCCATTGGCTTTGCCAACGTGTTGCCGAGCAGGAAAAACCCTGGACCTGGCACCTGTTGAACTGGCGTATTGCCGCCAAGGAATTCGCCATCTCCGGAGCCGAACACAATCACAGAATACGCGACAAGCAGTTGATTCGTTTTGTGTTCGAGACCCTGACCGGCAACCATAACCTGGTCAAACAAATGGCCCGTGAAAGTGATGATTTCCTGGTTGCTGACACACTCGAAGAGCTGACAGGAAAAATGAATGCGCTGACCCGCTCCCACGATGTCGATCCGGCCACACTGCAGGCTACGGCTGATGCTTTCGATGCGAATTTTGCCGCGGGCAGCAAGCTGGAAAATGACGATCAGATTCGCCGTATTCTTCATGCCCGCCAGTGGGGGCCGGATAAATTGCGTACCTGCAAGCCTGCGCCACTGCAAAAGAAAGGTGCCGGGCCGTTTATCGCCGTGCGCATGCAATTGATTACCCGCAAAAGCCTTGGTGGCTTGCGTACTGACCTGCAATCCCGCGCCCTTGGCCCAGACAACCAACCGATATCAGGGCTCTACTGTGTGGGTGAAGCCGCCGGTTTCGGTGGCGGCGGCTGTAACGGCAAGCGGTCTCTGGAAGGCACTTTTTTGCCTGGTTGTATTTTGACTGCCAGAGCAGCAGCGCGGTCGATCGTTTCGAGCACCTAATCCAGGTAAAGAAGCTAGCCGAATACTGATAGAAAATAACAAGGAGAATAACGATGAACGGTGCGCAAGCCCTGATGAAAACCCTGGTGGACGCGGGTATCGAAGTCTGTTTTAGCAACCCTGGTACCAGCGAAATGCACTTTGTGGCAGCGCTGGATGATGAACCAAAAATGCGCGCCGTGCTGGCACTGTTTGAAGGCGTGGCAACTGGTGCGGCTGATGGTTACGCCCGGATGGCTGACAAGCCAGCAGTGACACTTCTGCACTTGGGCTGCGGATTAGGCAACGGCTTGGCCAACTTGCACAATGCGCGCAAAGGCAAGGTGCCGGTGGTAAACATTGTTGGTGATCACGCGATCGACCATGTGAAATACGATGCGCAGCTCCAGTCGGATATCGAAACCGTTGCCCGTAATGTGTCACCGGGTTTTGTCCGCACATCTCAAACCACGGCCGAATTGTGCAAAGATGCCGTCGATGCCATAACGACAGCCCGCGGACTGCCCGGCCAGGTGGCTACGCTGATCCTGCCCGCAGATGTTTCGTGGGGAGAGGGTGGTAGCCCCTCGGTTGTGCCCAAACAAGTTGAGTCTCCAACTGCCGGCGATAGCGCCATTCAAGCTGCGGTTGATGCCGTTCGCTCCGGAAAAAAGACAGCGCTGCTGCTGGGTGGCCGAGCTCTGCGGGAACCGGCTCTCATGGCAGCCGCTAAAATCGCCGCCGCTAAAGGTGTGAAGCTTTTGGCAGAAACCTTTCCGACACGCATAGAGCGCGGCGAAGGCCTGCCTCCGGTTGAAAGAGTTGCCTATCTGGCGGAACTGGCAGGCGTGCAACTGGCCGACATTGATCACCTGATACTGGTGGACAGCAAAGCGCCCGTTTCCTTCTTTGCCTATCCCGGGAAAAAGAGTTATCTCGTACCGGATAGTTGCACCGTTCACACCTTGTCCAGCCCCGAACAGGACGCCCGGGGCAGCCTTGAAAAGCTAGCCGCGGCACTGGGAGCTGACAAAGCTCAGCCCGAATTGCAGCAGCTACAGCGCCCATCGGCACCCCGTGGTCGCCTTTCCGCGCCGAAAGTCTGTAAAGCAGTTGGCCACTACCTCCCAGAGAACGCCATTATTATCGATGAGGCCATCACCTCCGGGTTAATGTTGAATGCCATGACCGCAGGTTCGCCTCGTCATGACATGATTGCCCTTACCGGAGGGGCCATTGGCCAGGGCCTGCCCAACGCTGTCGGCGCCGCGATTGCCTGTCCGGAACGCCCGGTGATTGCATTGATCGGCGACGGCACGGCTATGTATACCATTCAAGCCCTGTGGACCATGGCCCGTGAGCAGTTGAATGTCACCACCATTATTTTCAACAATGCGTCTTACTCGGTGCTGAATATAGAGCTGGAGCGTGTAGGCGCTGAAGAGGTGGGCGACAAGGCCAAATCCCAGTTGGATCTGAATGGCCCTGTGCTGAACTTCGCCCAATTGGCCCAAGGTATGGGAGTTCACGGCGTGCGGGTTGACACCGCCGAGGCCTTCAATCATGCCCTTGACTACGCCCTGTCACAGCCGGGCCCCCACTTGATCGAGGCCATGGTGCCGGAATCCCTGAGTGGCTTGAAAAGAAAAATCCTACCTTGGGTGTTGCGTTCGTTACCGAGCTTGCCTGTGTCGGTAACCCGTACCCTGAAAAACAAGATCGCACCCTGATACCGGGAGCCGCCATGTACGACTACATCATCATCGGCGCCGGATCTGCCGGCTGTGTATTGGCCAACAGACTGTCGGCAGATCCGGGAAACCGGGTTTGCCTTCTGGAGGCTGGCCCCAGCGACCGCACACACTGGATACGCAACTGTAACCCCCTGAACATGCTGATGTTGATGAATAGCCGCACCTACAACTGGCGTTATCACACCGAGCCTGAAGCACGCACCGGCAACCGCCCGTTTTTCTGGCCACGGGGGCGCGCACTGGGCGGGTCCAGTTCAATCAATGCCATGATTTACACCCGGGGCCATCCGGAGGATTACAACCACTGGGCATCATTGGGTAATCGCGGCTGGGATTACCAGAGTGTATTACCCTGGTTCTGCCATTCGGAGCGGCAAGGGCGTGGAGCGAACGACTGGCATGGCGATCAGGGGACCATGGATGTTGTGGATACCAACTACCATTTTCCTGTTAGCGAGGCTTTTGTGAAGGCCTGTGGTGAAGCTGGCCAGGCCGTCAAAAAGGATTTCAATGATGCAGAGCAGGAAGGCTGTGGTTTTTTCCAGGTAACACAGACCCCTTCGGGGCAGCGGGCCAACAGCGCTTACTCGTTTCTGGATGAAGCCGCGGGCCGGCCCAACCTCACGGTTTTGACGGGCGTGCATGTTACCCGGATCTGCTTTGAGGGCAGGGTTGCGACTGGCGTTGAAATTGGCCGCAACGGGCCCAAGGGGCCTCGCGAAATCCTGAACGCGGCCAAAGAGGTTATTCTCAGCGCGGGCGTTATCAACTCACCGCAGCTGCTAAAACTCTCCGGTGTTGGCCCGGCCGGGGAACTGGAAGCCCACGGCATCCCCTTGGTCCATGATCTGCAAGGTGTTGGTGAGAATTTGCAGGATCATCCCGATGTCATCATTCGCTGCCGGGACAAAACCGGCACCTCGCTGGCGGTGGCTCCAACTCGCAACAGCATGGCGTTTTTCATGCGGATGCTCAGGCAGAAAAATTTCGTGTTTACCCCCACGGACTGCGGTGGCTTCGTGCGCTCGCAGCCCAGCGAGCCAATCCCGGATCTGCAGTTGCAGTTTGCCGCCATACGCATGCAGCCCCATGGGCGTGGCCTGTTTACATCCATGCTTGCGGGCTTCGTGCTGCACATCTGCCACCTGCGTCCGGAAAGCCGTGGGCGTGTTTTGTTGCGCAGTTCCGATCCTTTTGCAGCTCCGGTTATTCAGGCCAACTACTTTGATCAGAAAAAGGAGCTTGATGCGTTGGTGCGGGGCATTCGCTTGGGCCGAAGCATTCTGTCCCAGCCCGCCATGAAACCTTTCCATGGCGGTGAGGAAAGCCCGGGGCCGGAGATCCAGAGCGATGAGGAATTGACCCAGTGGGTGAGGGACCATGTGGAGACGGTCTACCACACTGCTGGCACCTGTAACATGGGTAAGGGTGTCATGGCTGTAGTGGATGCTGAGCTGCGGGTACATGGAGTGGAACGGCTGAGGGTTATCGATTCATCTGTGATGCCCACTATCACCGGCAGCAATATTCATGCACCTACGGTGATGATTGCCGAGAAGGGCGCGCACAGCATTCTTAATCCGTCGGCAATTGGGCTGTGAGCGACTCCCGGTTAATCTGTGATTTGCCACTATGGCGACAGACTGTCGTGTTATATCAAAAATCTGTCTTGTTTTGTCGATATTGTCGCAACTGCCTTTGAGAGAATCAGAGTTACCATTGGTTGACGAATAACAAAAAGGAAACTCAGGTGGCCATTGAACACTACGACATTATTATTATCGGTGCCGGGCTCTCCGGCATTGGCACGGCATGCCACATTGCGCGGGAACACCCCGGAAAGTCCCTGGCGATACTGGAGCGCCGGGAAAATGTGGGAGGCACCTGGGATTTGTTCCGTTACCCAGGTATACGCTCCGATTCTGACATGGCCAGCTTCGGATTTAACTTCAAGCCTTGGCATTCCGATAACGTATTGGCCCAAGGCGGCGATATTCGCGAGTACGTACGTGAAACGGCAGAAGAGTTCGGGTTGTACGACAAGATCAAATTTGGCCTGAAACTCAAAAACTCTAACTGGTCGACCAAAGACCAAAAGTGGGTTCTTTCTTCCGTGAAGGAAGCAACGGGCGAAGAGAAGGTGGTGAGCTGTAACTTCCTGGTTAACTGTGCCGGGTATTACAACTTCGATCAGGGCTACCGTCCGGATTTTCCAAAGGAAGAAGTCTTTAAAGGGGATATCGTTCACCCTCAGAGTTTGCCGGAAGGTTTCGACTATAGTGGCAAAAAAGTGGTGGTTATCGGCAGTGGCGCTACAGCCATAACACTGGTGCCCGCCATGGCGGATAAAGCTGCAAAAGTCACCATGGTGCAACGCTCACCCAGCTACATTATGTCCCTGCCGAACACCGATAAAATATCCATGGTGTTGAACAGGTTTTTGCCAAAAGCCTGGGTATTCAAGCTCGCCCGCCGGCGCAACATTCTATTCCAGCGTGCTCTATATCTCGCCTGCCAGCGCTGGCCTAAACCGATGCGCAAGATGTTTTTGTCGCATATGTACAAACATGCCCCAAACGTTGATAAACGCCACCTTACACCTGAGTACATGCCTTGGGATCAACGCTTGTGCGCTGCGCCCGATGGCGACTTTTTTGAAAGTTTGCGTTCGGGCAAGGCGGACATCGTAACCGACCATATAGATCATTTTGATGAAACAGGTATCGTGTTGAAATCCGGCCAGCATATCGACGCAGATATTGTTGTTGCTGCGACTGGCCTGGAGGTTCAGTTGATGGGGGGATCGACACTCAGCATCGACAACGAGGAGGTGAATCTGCCCAGAAAAATGGCTTACAAAGGTATCCTTATTCAGGATGTACCAAACTACGGGTGGATTTTCGGGTATACCAACGCGCCCTGGACCCTAAAGTGCGATATTGGCGGGCGCTACTTGTGCCGATTGCTTGCTCACATGGATAAAACAGGAGTGTCTGTTGCAACCGCAGTAGACACAGGAAATAACGCGACCGATGCCAGTGTGCTGGATGGGTTTGCACCCGGGTATATCGTGCGGGCAATCGATAAAATGCCTCGGCAGGGTAAGGCAGATCCCTGGAGGATAACCATGCACTACGGCAAGGATAAAAAAATGCTGGTTAACGACCCTGTGGATGATGGGAATATGCAGTTTGAAACTGCGGCTTCCGCTTCAGCCCGGGAGTCAGATGTTCTTCAGCAGGCCAGAACAGCTTAAAGCCAAACTGCGATAGAAAAGGGAAGGGTTATGAACAGGGGACGCAGTGGCAAACCGCCGGTAATGCTGATTCATGGAATGTGGAGCAATGAAGAGACATTGCGAGATGTGAACGAAGCATTTGTGTATCAGGGATACACTGTGGATTCTCTGCGCCTGCCATACCATTTTCCCAAAAAAGAGCATACAGCGGCCAGTCGTTCGAAACTGGCTAAAACACGCGTGCAGGAGTACGTCGCATATATTGTAGAGCAGGTAAAGCGTCTCGACTCCCCGCCAATTCTGGTGGGACATTCAATGGGCGCACTCTTGGCCCAGTTGGTGGCCGCCCAGGTACCCTGCCAACGACTGGTTCTTTTATCCTCCGCGCCCCCGGCAGGTATAAATGGCCTGAGTTGGTCAGCAATTCGCACTTTGGGCCGCAATCTGTTTCGTTTTCCTTTGTGGAATAGTGTTACGGAAGTCGGGCTTGCCAACGTGGAGTATGGTATCGCCAATGCCCAAAGCCGCTCTGTGCAGAAGGAAATCTACGAAAGCTGTACATACGAATCTGGCATGGCTACATTTCAGATCAGCGTCGGGTCTTTGTTGAGAAGCAGGTCTGCAACACATGTGAACACACAGAATATCAAATGCCCGGTTCTCATTGTGGGTGGCACTGCGGATCGAATCACCCCCATCAATATCCAGCGTAGCATCGCCAAACGTTTCGGTGCACAGGCGTCACTAGTGGAAATAGAGAGTTGCTGCCACTGGACCGTGGGAGGGGCCTACTTCCCAATGATTCGTACTGAGATATTCAAATGGCTGAAGGTCCAGCAGGGGTAGCTTTTCCCGGTGAATTTTATGCCTTTAAATGTGTGATTCCCGGAAGGCTCAATTCTATCGGTGATTGAAGGATCGGCTGGTTTATTTGCGCCCTAAAGCTCAACCCAGCGCCTCACGATATCCATAGCGGCTTGCGAAGGGTTAGCATTTCGGCTCCCGCGTACTTCACCAACAACCCAGGTGTTATTTCGCTGCTCGAGAGAAATAGTCAGCCGCTGCGGCGCTGTCATGCGGTAGATAAACACCTCTCCCTGTGCAATAAACGTATCGTAGCTGCCCATGCAATGATGCATTGTGGAACCTTCATCCAACAGCTCTAACCGCGATGTGAGTGGTTCAATGCCTTCGGCGGGTAAGGGAGCGTTGGGTAATCCCCATGTTCCTGCTCAAGTGCCGCAGCACGGGCCGCCCGTTTTTGCTCAGACCCCATGCTGTTAAAGCGCTGGACCAAACGGTCGTGCAGCTCTTGCAGTGCCGGTCTGGAACGCAGCTGTTCCAGCCTTTGTACAATTCCGGCGGCCGTGTTCAGGGTGTCTCAGTGCCTTTATGACATCCTCTAGTTCCCAGGGAATTCCGGCTGAACCAACGGAGCGGCATGGCAGAGTGCCAACTCTGAACAATTAACTGAATGGGGTATTTCAGGATGGTGCTGAGGTCGAACACTACCTGATGTTCAGAATTGACAGGATCGTCAAGGGTTGGCTCAGCCATGCTAAGGCGTTAATGTCATCTTCACAAAACCAGCCAATGCCCCGCGAAGCTTTTCAGCTACCGCGCATTCAGAAACGTCATGGCGCTTGGCCAAATAGGTTGGATCGTTGTAGCCCAACCATACCTGTCCTGATTCGTCCTCCCAAACCAGCGCCTTGAGAGGCAGATCGATCGCGACAGTCTGCGCGCATTTCATGAATGGGGTTCCGCCCTGTGCATTGCCAAAAATCAGCAGCTCAGTAGGCCTGAGCGCCATACCTGCTTTTTCAGCCCCAGCTGCATGATTTATGCGCGCGAAAACGTTCAAGCCTTTGCTTTTAACAACGCCTTCGAACTTGTTCATGGTTTCTTGAGCGCTGTAGGAGCTCTTAACCGAAATCAGGCCATCCACGGCTTGGGCTTGGGAGAAAGCCATAACCAGAAATAGTGCAACAACGTACTTGATTGTTTTCATGGTCTACCTCGATGACGATGTTCGTTCATTTGCGCGCCTTTAGTACGATGCTCTGTCTCACGCGGTTTCCAATTCAGCCTATCACCTGGCATGCCATCGTTATAGGTAAAATGGCAAGTAAAGCGCCACTATAGGGAAGAAGTAAACGATCAGCAGGCAGCCGAACATCATGATGATAAATGGCCACACGCCTCGCACCACATCCATCACTCTGCCCCCGGCGACAGCCTGTATTACGAACAGGTTTAGCCCTACGGGTGGGGTTATCAAAGCGCATTCGATCATGATCACGAAAATGATGCCGAACCAGATAGGGTCTATGCCAAGTGGTGCCAATGAAGGGTAGAGCACCGGCATCATGATCAACAGCATAGAGATGGATTCCAGGAAGAATCCCATCACCAGTAATACCAGGCACACCGCCAGGATGAACAGGCCAGCACTGCCAATGTGCATGGTGACGAACATCGAGATGTCTTGCGGGATTTGGTAGAGGGTAATGGCCTTACCAAACACTTTGGCACCCGCCATGATGATGAATATGGTGATCGTGGTTTTCATGGTGTCGATGCAGGCTTTCTTAAAGCGCTCCCAGTTCATTGTTTTCAATGCGAGAACAATGATCAACGAGAGAGCCACGCCGATGGCTGCGGATTCTGTCGGCGTGAACACGCCTGCATAGATTCCACCAATAATAATGACGGCCAGAATGATGATGGGCAGAGCCCGCCAGGTGGCTGCAAGACGTTCACTTTTAGTGGCCTTGGGCACTGGTGTGCAGGCCTTGCCAAGCGTCGCGTACAGGAAGCTGAAAATGATAAAACTGCCGGCCATAATCAGGCCCGGAATAATACCGGCCAGGAACAGGTCAACAATGGATTCCTCGGTAATAACGCCGTACACGATCATCGGGATCGACGGCGGAATAAGTATGCCGAGCGTGCCGCCCGCGGCAATCAAGCCCAACACAAAGGGGCGGTGGTATCCGCGATCGGTCATCTCTTTGATGGCAACACTGCCAATGGTTGCGGCAGTGGCAACAGACGACCCGGAAATTGCCGAAAAAATAGTGCACGAGGCGATGGTGGCGATTCCCAAACCGCCGGGCCAATGCCCAACCCAGGTTTGAACGGCGTTGAACAAGTCTTTACCAACGCCACCTTGCAGCAGGATGTTAGACATCAAGAGGAAGAGCGGTACAGACAGCAAAATAAAGCTGTCGAATGAGGAATACATGGCCATGGGCACCATTAAAGGTGACATGTCGGCCAGTAGCAGCATGCCAAGCCCAAGCCCACCCAGTACAAATCCAACCGGTACTCCGGAAAGCAGCAACATCAACAGGGCGAATATAATCAGAGCAACAGTCATCAGACGTGAACCTCTTCAGCAGGCTGAATATGCCCTGTTAGTACAAGCGCAGCCTCTGTGAGACATTGAATAAAAAGAAGGCCAAAACCCACTGGAATGGCACTTTTTGTGATCCACATCGGCATACCTAACATGGAGGCTGAGGCGGCATTAATGGCGATAGCATCCTTCACGATGTACACGCCGTACCAGGTTACCCAGCCCGAAAACAACGCAACGATAAGCAACGACCACAGTTCTGCAACAGCTCGCATACGAGGGCCAAAGCGGCCGATCAACATGTCGATGCGGATCAGCGCCTGGTGCTGAAGTAGCCAGCTTGCGCCCAGGCAGGAAGCCCAGATCTGACATAGCAGTGACAGGTCTTCTACCCAGATAGTGGGGGACAGGAAGACGTAACGGGCAATGACTTCATAGGTGATCATGGCCGCAATCACTACAAACAAGGCTGCAGCGAGTCGCCCGCAAAGGGTAACGACTGCATGATTTATACGCACCCAGGCGGAGGGATGGCTCGCGCGCCAGGCCTGCGGGTCTTTTGATGTGGCGTTGTTAGTTGACATGGATAATCCCGACAACAGAAAAACAAACAATAACGGACGCCTGCAAAGCAAGCGTCCGTATACGGGAGAAAGTATTCAGATCAGAGCGCGTTTGCGGCTTCGATCACTTGCTCACCCAAAGGGCCGGCGTTTTCGATGAAGCTCTTCAGCACAGGGCGGGTTGCCTCCTGCCACTTGGCGATGTCTTCCGGGGTGAGATCAATCACGTTCATTTCGTTTCTGGCTTCTGCAATGGCATCGGCTTCAAGGGACTGAATCTTGTCGCGCAGTTGCTTTTCGACCTTTAGCGCTGCGTTTTGCAGAATGGTCCGCTCAGTGTCAGTCAAACCCTGCCAGGTTTTCTCGTTAATGAGCGTCATGAATTCGATGTTGGCGTGGTTGGTCAGGGTGAGGTGATCCATAACCTGATACAGCTTGCGTGGGCCAACAGCGGTTACGCCGGTCATGCCTGCATCAACGGTTCCGCGCTGGTACGCCAGGAACTGCTCAGAGCCTGCCATCACAGTCGGTGCAGCGCCGACCGATTTGGCGAATTCACCAAGGGTTTTACCAAATACACGCACCTTCATGCCTTTCATGTCGTCTGGCTGCTGAATGGGCTTTTTCTTGGAGAGTAGCGCAACGCCACCATAAGCCTGCCACCACAGAGGGCGAGCGCCGGTTTTGATGATTTCATCGTCCAGCAGGGTACGTACAGGGCTGCCAGGCTCAGTGGCTTTAACAACCTTCTCGTTTGTAGGGAACATGAACGGTACGTAGAACACATCCACTGCAGGAATGGTGCCCGCCATTTGGGTAACGCTGATAACGCCCATTTCAATGGCGCCAGAGCTCACGGCGTTGTGAACTTCTTTATCCTTATAGAGCTGTGCAGCCGGGAAAATCTGGATCTTTATATCACCATTACTGCTGCTTTCAACTTCGTTTTTGAAGTCGACCAGGTTCTGGCCCAAGTGATGTTTCAGGGGCAGTTGCAGTGTTACTTTCAGAGTGGTTGCTGCAAGTGCAGGCATGGCTGCGCCAAGGGAGCAGGCCAACACGCCTGAGCAGAGAAGGTGTTTTAATTTCATGTTATATCCTTATTATTGGCTGTTTTTGGTTTTTTAAGGTGGCCTGATCAGCTGCGGCCGTTTTGCATCAATTCTTTTACAGACTGTGGGAGCGGTCGAGTGTCGCTACGTTTTCCGGCTTTGCGAACCTGACCGGGAAGATCATGGTTAACGATTTCTTCCAGGCGTTGCGATTGTAGCAACAAACCATCGAGATCTACGCCGGTATCCAGCCCCATTTCACTGAGCATGTGTACCAGATCTTCGGTGCAAATGTTGCCCGTCGCACCCGGAGCGAATGGGCAGCCGCCGAGCCCGCCGAGCGACGCATCGAACTGGTTAACCCCGGCAGCGAGCGCTGCATACACGTTCGCAAGCCCAAGGCCGCGGGTGTTATGAAAGTGCAGTGTCAGCTCCAGTTCTGGCCAGCGCTTGCGAACTTCCTCGCACAGTGATTGCACCTGATTGGGTACTGCCATGCCGGTTGTGTCGGCGAGGGTCAGGCTATGAAGGCCGCGTTCCAGGTACGCATCCACAAATCGCAGTATGCGTTCCTGTGACTGTTGGCCTTCAAAGGGACAGCCAAAGGTGGTGGCCAATGAGCCGTTCAGGCGCATGGGTGTGCCCGATACCATCTCCGCAATATCTTTGAATTGCTGCAACGACTGATCGCAGGTCATGCGCATATTCGCCAGGTTATGGCTTTCGCTGACCGACATAACAAGGTTGATTTCATCCACACCCAACTCTAGCGCACGGGCACAGCCTTTCTGGTTGGGCACGAGGGCAACGTAGCGGGTCGGGGTGTCCTTTCGGATGGCTTGGATGACCTCGGCGGCATCGCTCAGATTGGGGACGGCGCGCGGTGAAACAAACGAGGTAACCTCGATTTTGTTCAAGCCAAGGCCCGCAAGGGCATTGATCAGCTCAACCTTGGTTTCGGTTGGCACGAAATCCGGCTCGCTTTGAAAACCGTCGCGCGTCACCACCTCATTGATGAGTACCCGTTTTGGGATATCAGTAAACATCAGATTACTTCCTTGGCTTTCAGCGCCTGAATATCGTGATCGGAGTAGCCCAGGCTAGCGAGAATTTCGCTGTTATGTTCGCCAAGACTTGGGCCTACCCAGCGGGTTGCTCCGGGTGTGCCGCTCAGTTTTGGCACTATGCCCGGCAACGAAATCTCGCCGCCACCGGGTAGGGGGCGCTCGATAATCATTTCTCTGGCGCGGAAATGAGGGTCTTCAAAAATCTCGGCGGCGGTGTTGATTCCGCTGGAGGGAACAGCAGCGTTTTCAAGAACGGCCAGGGCGTCTGCAAGGTTATGCTGGGAGGTCCAGGCTTCTATGGCTTCATCCAGCTCATCACTGCGCTTCGCTCGGCCATCGTTATGGGTCAGCTCGGGATCATCCGCCAGGTCGGGCCGATCAATAGCGTTCATCAGTCGTTTGAAAATGCTGTCGCTATTTGCGGCAATGACGATGTATCGGTTGTCCCGGCTGCGATACGTACTGGAGGGGGCAATGCCTGGCATGCTGGCACCGGTGCGCTCCCGAACAAAACCAAACATACCGTATTCCGGGATCAGGCTTTCCATAACGCCGAAAACCGCCTCATACAGAGCCACGTCAACGAACTGCCCCTTACCACCGTTAACTTTCAGGTGATGCATTGCCATCATTGCGCCGATCACGCCATACAGAGAGGCCAGAGTGTCGCCAATGCTGATGCCGGCACGAACAGGTGGGCGGTCCGGATAGCCCGCAAGATGACGCATACCACCAATTGATTCGGCAATCGCTGCAAAGCCCGGGCGTGCTGCATAGGGGCCGTCCTGGCCATAGCCAGATACCCGAATCATGATCAGTGCAGGATTAATAGCCGACAACTGCTCCCAGCCCAGATTCCACTTTTCCAGTGTGCCAGGACGAAAGTTCTCGATAACGATGTCGCACTCTTCCACAAGCTTGTGAATGACGGCCTGGGCTTCGGGATCTTTGAGGTTGAGCGTAAGCGACTTTTTGTTACGGCTCTGGGAGTACCACCACAGCGACGTGTCGTTGTGCATTTTGCGCCAACGCCTTAGTGGGTCGCCTGTACCCGGTGGTTCCACCTTGATGACATCGGCACCGAACTGGGCAAGGATGCTGGCGGCATAGGGACCGGCAATCAGTGACCCCAGTTCAAGCACGCGAACGCCTTCCAGGGGCTGCGGTGTTTTCTCCTGATCCCCTGGGCAGGAAGATTCCTTGGTCATGTTCATCTCACCTTGAATGGCATTGTTATCGTGTTGTTTTACAAAATAATGAGCCGGAAGGGAGAAATAACAAAATGGTTATATGTGAGGCTGCCATCGCGAAATACGATGGCAGAAATCCTCAGCTGGGTGTGAGGTGTTCGAGCAAGCGCAGCGTGGCTTGCGACAAGGGGTGTTGGTTGCTGGTGCATAGCTTCAGGTTGCGGCTTGCCCAGCTGTCATTAAGGGGGATGGCCTTAACGCGGTGGGTGGTCACATAAGGCTGTGCAATATCCTGGGGCATGATGCCAATGCCGAGATCCTGTTCGACCATGCGCAGCAGTGCTTCATAGCTGGTGACCTGTATACGCATACGAAAGGTTTTTTCGGCTGCGGCTGCGGCCTGCAATAGCTTGTTATTAATAGCACTGCCTGTATGTAGACCAACGTAGTCGTATTGCAGCGTATCGATAAAGCTCAGGTTTTGGGCCTGGCTGAGGGGATGCTGGTTGGCGGTAATCAGGGCCAGCCGGTCGGATTGATATGGGTAAATGGTCAGGTTTTCCGTGTTGCCAAGCACCTCGGTAAAAATGCCGATGTCTGCCTGGTTTTGCGCCACGGTTTCAATAATTTCTGAACTGATACGTTCTTCCAGTTGAATCTGGATAAAGGGGTGCTGGTCCAGAAACGCTTTCAACTGGCTGGGCAAGAACTGAGTGATGGCTGAAATATTGGCGACGATTCTGACTTCGCCCCGCACACCCTGGGAGTATTCATGCATTCGCGCATGAACCTCTTC
Source organism: Marinobacter xiaoshiensis (assembly GCF_031631795.1). Lineage (NCBI taxonomy): Bacteria > Pseudomonadati > Pseudomonadota > Gammaproteobacteria > Pseudomonadales > Marinobacteraceae > Marinobacter > Marinobacter xiaoshiensis. The sequence continues at coordinate 85,824 of NZ_JAVMBO010000013.1, read as the reverse complement.
AAGCTGATGCAGTACACCTCTTGATAGCTGAGCCAGTGCTTTTCCAGCTTGGGTGCCGCCAACGCCCCGGTTTGTGCGCACCAGCAATTGAGTGTTCAGGCTGGTTTCGAGTTCACTGATGCGTTTACTGATTGCTGAGGCAGCGATGAATTCCTGTTCTGCCACAGCGGCTATCGTGCCCGTTTCCAGAACTCGCACAAACAGCCGCAATGATGTGGGGTCCAAATGCATACAACAAACGCTCCGGAGCAAATGACTCCATTGATTCTAGGGGGTTGGTCTGAAAAAGGAAGTGGCTTTCAGTTATGCTCCTGGTTCCGCAATCATTCTGCCCAGGAAAGCTTCCATTTACCGGGCAGGCTTTCAATGCGTTACTATAGGCCGCCAATATATTCATCCATTGCAAAAGCAACGCGAGGTTTTCATGTTTTCAGCACTGAGTGCGGTTTTCCGCCCATTAATGCGATTGGGGCTTGTTGCCCAAATTGCCTTGGGGATTGTCGCAGGTGTGCTGTTGGTGATGATATCGCCTGAGGCTGCGGGTTCAGTCGCGTTGCTTGGCCAGCTGTTTGTGAAAGCCTTGAAAGCCGTAGCCCCGGTGTTGGTTTTTGTTTTGGTAGCTGCTGCCATAGCCGGCCACAAACAGGGGCAACCCACCCACATACGCGGAGTGTTGCTTCTTTATGTAATCGGAACACTTGCGGCAGCAGTAGTCGCTGTGGTCGCCAGTTTTCTGATTCCCACCCAGCTATCGCTGGATTTGAGTGGAGTTAGCGGCAATCCTCCCTCGAATATTGGGGAAATCCTGAAAAACCTTGTGCTCAGCGCGGTAAACAACCCGGTCAGAGCACTAATGGAATCCAATTTCATTGCCATACTGGTCTGGGCGGTTGGGCTAGGCTTTATGATGCGCACCGCCAGTGATACCACCCGCCAAGGCCTTGAGGACTTGTCCGAGGCAGTCTCCGGGATTGTTCGTGGCGTGATCCGCCTTGCGCCCCTGGGTATTTTTGGGTTGGTTGCCAATACACTTGCAGAGTCTGGCATCAGTGCTTTGCTGGGTTATGGTCAGCTCCTGGCTGTTATTGTTGGCTGTATGTTGTTTGTGGTATTGGTTACTAACCCGCTTATCGTGTTCTGGCAGATTCGCAGCAATCCCTATCCTTTAGTATTTGAGTGCCTGCGCGGTAGTGCGATTACGGCATTTTTTACGCGCAGTTCCGCTGCTAACATCCCCGTTAATCTGGAGCTTTCGGAGCGCCTGAAGCTGGATCCCGATACCTACACAATTTCTATCCCTCTCGGCGCTACGGTAAATATGGCGGGCGCGGCTATCACTATTTCTGTGATTACTCTTGCTACGGCACACACGTTAGGAATCCCTGTGGATTTCGGAACGGCGCTGTTGCTCTGCGTAGTGTCGGCATTGGCGGCTTGTGGCGTTTCGGGCGTTGCTGGCGGGTCGCTTCTGTTGATTCCCCTGGCGACCAGTCTGTTTGGTATTCCTGCAGAAGTGGCCATGCAAGCGGTGGCGATTGGCTTTGTGATCAGCGTTGTTCAGGATTCAGCCGAGACTGCATTGAACTCGTCTACCGATGTCTTGTTCACGGCTGCGGCCTGCCGCCGGGCGGAGTCGAAGCCGGATTAGCTTTCCTATGGATAATTTTAACTGTGGCAATCAACCGAAATCTGGCCGTCGATCATGAGCAGTGATTGGCTCATTGGAATTGATCTTGGTGGCACCAAGACTGAAGTAATCCTCATGAGCCAACAGGTTGGCGGATTCCGGCTCGATTACAGTGAGCATTTCAGAAAGCGTGTGCCCACCCCCCAGGGGGATTATCACGCCACGCTTCAGACCATACATTCATTGGTGTTGGAGGCTGAATCACAGGCAGGGGCCAGCGGTTTGCCCGTGGGCATTGGTATTCCCGGTAGTGTTTCTGCCATCACCGGTAGAATCAAGAACGGCAACTCCACCTGGCTTAACGGGCAGCCTATGCAGGATGACTTGCGTGCCCTGCTGCAAAGGCCTGTAACTCTCTCCAACGATGCGAACTGTCTGGCGTTGTCTGAGGCCACAGATGGTGCGGGTAAAGGCTATGGCGTAGTGTTTGCTGCCATACTCGGCACAGGCTGCGGTTCAGGCATAAGTGTAAATGGTCGGGTTCTTAGCGGTCCAAACGGCGTTGCAGGTGAATGGGGGCACAACCCGTTACCCTGGACTGCGCAGCATGAGCTTAAGCTGCGCCCATGCTTCTGTGGCCTCAATGGATGCAATGAAACATTCCTCTCGGGCACCGGGCTATCAATGACCCACAAGCTCACCACTTACAAGGCTCTGCCAGCCAAGGAAATTGCTGAAAATGCCCGCCAGGGTGACAGAGCTGCAGCTGAATCCCTGAACCAGTACATGGAGCATCTGGCCCGTGGTTTTGGAGCAGTTATTAACCTGCTGGACCCAGACATTATCGTACTGGGTGGTGGCATGAGTAACGTCGAACAGATCTACCAGGAACTGCCCCGGCGATTGCCAGAGCACGTGTTTGGTGGGGAGTGCGGAACACCGATAGTTCGAGCTGCCCATGGAGATTCCAGTGGGGTTAGGGGGGCAGCTTGGTTGTCAAAGGCCTGAAGTATTGCCGCCCAGAGATGATTCCATCCTAGAAATTCAACTCCAGCCCCGCATACCATGTGCGTCCTGAGGCAGGTTCATAATAGCGATCGTTGCTGGCGTTTATACGAACATTGGCGAAATGGTTCCTGTCAGTCAGGTTGCGAACCCCCGCGAAACCTTTAAGGAGAAGGTTCCGTCCTACGTAAAACGTATCTCCGCCACGCAGGTTGACCAACCAATAGTCGTCTACTTTCACGCTGTTCGCATCATCCGCAAACAAGCTTCCGACATAGCGGGTTTCCAGCGTAGCAAAGGTGCCACCTAAACCCTGCCACTGTAGCCGGTTGGACCAGAGTTGTTCGGGCAAACCAGGCAGCCGGTTACCATCGTAATTATTGCCACCCGAGCTGTACTCATCAAATGTGTAGTCGGCCAGGGTGAGGGCAGTTTCAAACCGCCAGCTTTGGTTAAGCAGCCAGCCCGCCGTGGCTTCGATGCCTTTTCTCGTTGTGTCTCCGGCATTGCGGTAGAAGGTTCTGTCATCAGGCCCGGGTAGCTGGTAGGGAATTAGCTCATCGCGAACATCCACCCAAAACAGTGTGAGGTCGTAATCCATTCCGTAATCAAAGGCACCACGAAGTCCCAGTTCATGGTTGAGGGATTTTTGTGGTTGAGTATCAGGGTTTAGCCCGCCTACGCCGGATGGATTGGCAAATTCCGAGAAGGTTGGGGTCTCAAAGGCGGTACTGATATTGGTGAAAAATTGGTGGTTAGGAAGGTAGCGATAGCTCAACCCTGCAGAACCGCTCCATTCCCTGAATGTACGATCCCCACTTTGGTCTCCATCCGCAAGAAATTCATCGGAAACGTCCATCTGGATTCGGTCGAATCGACCGCCAATGGATAAAATCAGCTGGTCCGTTAAGTTCAAGTCGCCCTGAGCAAAGGTGCTTAAGGATGTGGCAGTTTGAAGCTCATCAGCGGTTAGCCCCTGCAAATTACCAGTGAAGCTCATTTGAGTTCGACTGCGGTCGTCCCGTTGTTCCCGGGCTTCCACTCCAGCTACATATTGAAACGGCAATCCTGCAACCGAGAATGACTGGCGATAGTCTGTGCTCGCCCCAAAGTAGTCTCTGTTGTAGTCAATACGACTGGGGCCAGGAAAAGGAAGCTGCTGTTCGAAGTTGCGCCGCAGGTAGTAAACCTTCCCACGCAGTTCCCCTGCGCCGGCTGAAAGATCCTGGTATTGCAGGCCAATTACCTGCTGGTCTACGGCTTGCCCGGTGTCATATTCCTCGGTGAAACGCCCGGCTTGGGTTCTGTCTTCAGCGACCTGTTCTGCGGTGAGGGCTCCCGGATCTTGTGAGCGTGGGTTATCAAGCAAGTTGATGATGGTCGTGATGGAACGCTCGCTGTCCATTTGCCAACGTAGCTTTGAATTGAACAGGTATTTTTCAACTTCTGCCTGATCGCGGTAGCCTTCGTAGTTCAACGCCGAGAGGTTCACATTGTGTGACCAGTTGCCATTGCTGCCGCTGTTGCTGAGGGAAAGCTTGCCGAAGCGGTTGCTTCCACCCGTAGCTCGAACCGAGGTCTGATCCGGGTTACTTTGCCTGTCCGCCGTGGTCACACTGATAACACCACCTGCAGCATTTCCGTACAAAACCGAAGCAGGGCCGCGGATGACTTCTATGCGCTCAGCGCTGTCCAGGTCGATAGCGTCTAACTGTGCCTGCCCGTCAGGCAAGGTGTAGGGAATTCCATCTACTACAATCATTACACCCCGAACGCCAAAAGGCGCCCGGGAACCAAAGCCCCGTATTGCTACCCGTTCTCCCTGAGCATAGTTTTCCTGATTCTGCAGATAAACCCCTGGCACCTGGCTCAAAGTTTCATCAAGTTTTAACATGGGTTGGCCGTTTTTAATGGATTCAGACCTTATAACCGACATGGACACGGGCGTTTCGTAAAGCTCACGCTCTATAACCGGTGCCGTAACCGTGATGACTGCACCGTTTTGAGCATTAGCCGTGAAGGGTATTGCAGCAAAACCAATCAAGCAGGCGAAAGCAGTTTTGTTGTTTTTCATGGTGCTGGTCTCATGGAATTCCTGATTCGTAAAAAAATTATTATCTAATCGCGCTGAGTCACAGTCTTTCAGTGACTGCCCTTCGGTCTCAATGAGCCTTTGTGCTTGTAATCCTCTGAAATAGAGCAACCAAAGAAGTACTGCCAAAGTAGGTCTTAGTCCCAAAGTTCTGTTTGCCTTGCCTTCTAAATAAGCACTAAATCAGCCCCCTTGGCTGATTTCTCATATATCTCCGATCCCGCAGCATGAGGTTTCACCTGCTAACCAATCGTGCAGGAAATTCAAATGGACTGGGGGATTTATGAACAATAACAACTTGAAAAAGTCAGTCATGGTTTTGGCAGTTACGTCTGCTCTGGGCACAAGCATGGGAGCCAGCGCTTCCGTCGATCTGTATAACGAAGATGGTACGTCCTTTTCTGTAGACGGCTACTTCAACGCGTTTTACGTAACCCGTGAGGATGAAGTTCCAGACACACGGGATACCCGAATCAAAATGGGCTTCCTGCCAAATACTATTGGTTTTAACTTCAGCAAAGACGTGGGCGACCTGGTGTTGGGGGGGCGATCGTCATTCTGGACAACTATAAACGATAGTCTTGATTCCCCAACCGATACGGCAATCGATGTTCGCCAGTTTTTCGCGACCGTGGATGGCGCATTTGGCCAGGTGCTGATTGGTAAAGATTTCGGCCTTTTCGCTCGCTCGAATATCTTTCTTGATGAAATCCTGATGGGCTTTGGCTCTCCGGGCGCCGCAGGTGGCGTGTCCTTTGGCAATATTCGTGCAGGTTACCCATACCCAACGCCTTCCGCCCAGATAACGTATCGTTCGCCAGACTTTAGTGGATTGCAGATTGCCGTAGGTGCTCTGGACCCAGCTGACACGGTAACTGGAGCAGGTGATGAGAACTCCGCGCCCCGGATGGAATCAGAGATTACCTATAAGGTTGATCTCGATGGTTTAATACTAACCGGGTGGCTCAATGGCCGCTATCAGTCCTCAACCAACGGAACCACCACCATTGATAGTTCCGGCGTGGGATATGGCATTAAAGGCTCTGTCGCCGGATTTACATTTTCTGCATCGGGTTTCGATTCGAAAGGTAATAGCCCGGTACTGGTGGTGAATGAAGCATTAACGGAAGAAAGCGCCGACGGCTATTTAGTTCAGGCGTCCTATGCGTTCGGCCCGAATAAGATCGTGTTGTCTCATGGAAAAACTGACGCAGAAATTCTGGATTTGAAAACTGAAAGCAACACGTTTGGTTTCTTCCACGATGTGAACAGTAATTTCAAGTTAGTGGCTGAGTACAACATGTACGAGGATAAAAGCCGGACCTCCGGCGTGATCAGCACTGACGCAGACACAATTGCTATTGGCGCTATTGTTAATTTCTGATTTGTTGCCAATTCGGCTGATTAATCGGGTGGCACAACAGCGCGTGCGCCGCCCGAGTATCAAGACTGCTAATACGAAAGTACTGGCTTTTTCCCGCGCCCGCCTACGGATTGTTTGGTTTTTAGTGAAATTCATTATTAAACAAGAGGTTGCTGTGACATTCTCAAGCAGATCAAAAGCACTGAAGTCGCATTGGCGCATTAACTGGATGCCGTAAAATCAAGGTATTGCTATTTCTAGTGGAACCAACCTCTATGACGCCAGTATCAACCCCGCCTGCGGTGCAAGTTGCAAGCTCTGGTATTCGAGACCCGGGCTCAGCTGCCGAGGATCTGGCCAACCAACTGCTGCACAAACACTTGGGACACGTGCTGTTCTTCTGCTCTGCGGAGTACGACCTTGCTCAGCTGGGCCTGGCTCTTGAGCGAGAGTTTGCAGGCGTTGAGCTTTCAGGATGTACGTCAGCAGGTGAGATCACCCCTCAGGGATATGACCGGGGCTGCATCACAGCCATCGGCTTTGATCGCCGATATTTTGCGATTGAGAGTGCACTGATCGGTGAAATGGATCGATTTACCTTGAGGGATGCCCAGAGTGTCGTTGATGACCTGCTTTCTGGCTGCCGGGACGCGAAGCTTGCCCCGATAAAGGGAAACACCTTTGCGCTAACGCTTCTGGATGGGCTCTCAAGCCGTGAGGAGTTGGTGCTGGCAGCCTTGAACTCGGTGCTTGGCAGCATTCCTCAATTTGGCGGTTCCGCGGGTGATGATGAACACCTGGCAGACACCTATGTATTTCACCAGGGGCGCTTTCATGCCGGAGCAGCAACCGTATTGTTGATTAATACGCCTTTGGATTTCCGGGTGTTTACTACCCATCATTTGATTGAAGGTAGAGAAAAGCTTGTTGTAACCCATGCCTGTGCAGATACCCGCACCGTACACGAGCTCAACGCCGAGCCCGCAGCAGAGGCCTACGCCCGAGCAGTTGGGACTTCAGTTGAGGCACTGAGCCGGGAGGTTTTTGCACTGCAGCCTTTGGGCGTAAAGATTGGCAGCAATTACTTTGTTCGATCAATCCAGCGGGTTAACCCAGATAAAAGCCTGACTTTCTACTGCGCGGTGGAAACGGGAATTGTGATGACAGCTATGGGGCAAGGCTCGCTGCTCGGAGCCGTGCGGGATCAGCTAGAAGATTCCGAGCGTGTTGTCGGTAAACCCTTGGTAACTATAGGGTGTGATTGTTTTTTGCGCAGATTGGAAGCAGAGCTGACTGGTGAGTCAGAGGCAGTTTCAGGCTTTTTACGCCGCCATAACGTGGTTGGATTTAACACCTACGGCGAGCAGTACAACGGAATGCACATCAACCAGACATTTACGGGGGTGGTCATTGGTCAACCCGATCGCTAGTGCCAACGAACACTTGTTTGTAGCTTCAAGCAAGGAAGCCTGTCTGGCGACAGAGGCCCTGCAGCAAAAAGTTGCACATTTAGAGGCCGACAATGAACGTTTGCGAAAAATCAGGGACGCCCTGATCGTTCGGGTTGAATCGGGATCTGTATACAAGCCTGAGCCATACGCGGCGTTTGAGCACTCTGTTGTGCTGGCGGAACAGGTGCGTGAACGCACCGAAGCCCTGACCCATGCCCGCGAGGAGGCGGAGACTACTCGCCAACGCCTAAGTGATGCTATCGAGAGTATTGCTGATGGCTTTGTGCTTTTTGATCATGACCACCGTTTGATCCAAAGCAATAGCCGTTTTCGCAGCTATTGGCGTCAGGCCGGTGTGGCCATGCCTTCGCCGGGCACTCATATCAATGATGTTCGCGCGCTTGCCATGAACTCCGGAATGATCCTCGAGGAACACAGCGAACCAGGCTCTGAGGGTGAGGTGTTTTTGCTCAGCAATGAGCGCTGGGTGCAAATGACTGAGAGCCCCACCCGTGAGGGCGGTCTGGTTGTGCTTTACTCGGATATTACCGACGTAAAAAACAGCGAAATGGCGCGCCGCTTGAGTGCGCTGGAGGAAAGCGAGCGCTGGATTCGCGTTGTGACCGACCATGTGCCGGCGCTGATCGCCTATGTAGGGGCAGACAAGAGCATTCAGTTTTGTAATCAGGTTTATGCCGCTTGGTACGGACGCGGTGGCGAATCGCCTTTGGGCAAATGCTTGAGCGATATCCATCATCCGCAGTTGTATGAGCGGCTGAAACCGTACATAGAAAGTGTGATGTCTGGAAACAGCGTCACTTTTGAATTTGAAGAGTTCGGCGAGCAAGGCCAGGAACGCTATATGCTTCGCTCATACGTGCCTAATTTTGGCGAGCAGGGTGAGATTGCCGGTTTTTTTGTTCTCATCAGGGATATCAGCGATCGGCGCAAAGCTGCGGAGGCCCTTGAGCGAGCCTATGACGAACTGGAAGCCAGAGTAACAGAACGCACCCTGGCGCTGACAGACGCAAACACCCAATTGCGGCAAGAGATCGCAGAGCGCAATGCAGCAGAAGCGCGTTTGCGGGATGCGAAACTGGAGGCTGAACGTGCCAACCTTTCCAAGACAAAATTCCTGGCTGCCGTGAGCCACGATCTTTTGCAACCGCTGAATGCTGCAAGGTTATTCACCAGCGCTTTGCAGGCACATTCCTTTGGCCCAAGAGCCGAAGATCTGGTTCATTCGGTTAGTGCATCTCTGGATGATGTCGAGGGCCTGCTAGGCACCTTGGTCGACATATCCAAGCTGGATGCGGGGGTTATCAAGCCAGATGTCACTGCATTTGATCTGCGGGATCTTCTCATTAATATCGCGCGGGAATTCAGGCAATTGGCGAATGCAGAGGGGCTGCAGTTCGATTTTTTGGGAAGCTCCGCGATAGTAGATTCGGACTCCCAGTTACTGGCACGGATTCTTCGCAATTTCCTTACTAATGCAATCCGCTACACGAGCGAAGGCCGTGTGTTGCTCGGCTGTCGCAGGGAAGCCGGTTCCGTGGTGTTGCAGGTTTGGGATACAGGCCCGGGCATTCCTCAGAATAAGCTGGTTGAGATCTTCCAGGAATTTAAACGTGTGCATCCAACGAATTCCCAGACGGATAAAGGGCTTGGGTTGGGCTTGGCGATAGTCGATAAGATTTCTCGAATACTGAACCATGAGGTCAGTGTGTCTTCGGAGGAAGGTAAGGGCTCCGTGTTCAGTGTTCGTGTACCTCTAGCCACACACAAGCCCAATCCAGCGCTCGTGAAGCGGGATGGCATAACCCATATTGGTCAGGAGTTGGATGGATGCAGGTTATGGGTTGTCGATAATGATTCTGCCATTTGCCACGGCATGAAGGTGGTGCTGGAAACCTGGGGCTGCGAGGTGATTACGGCAGTATCGATGGCAGATCTGAAGCGCCAACTGGACCCATCAGAAGAGCCAGTGGATGTAATACTGGCAGACTATCATTTGGATAACGATGAGAATGGTGTTGATACAGTAGCCGCTATCAACGGGAGCCGGCGCACGCCGGTGCCGGTTGTGATGATCACCGCTAACTACACCAATGAGCTGAAACAGCATATCCGCGAGTTAGGTTATGTGTTGATGAATAAGCCCGTCAAGCCACTAAAGCTTCGCAGTGCTTTGAATCACATACTCCGAAACGGCTGAGTTGTGAGGACAGCCACTAGCGTTTCAGATAGTGGCTGAAATCGACATCGCCTGCCGAAAGAATGGCTTGCACTCGGTTGTGTACGCCGAGCTTTCTCAGTATTGCAGACACATGGGCTTTAACAGTGGTTTCGGCGATATTGAGGTTGTAGGCAATTTGCTTGTTGGATTCGCCTTTCGCCATACGCTCCAGTACAAGAAGTTGGCGCCGGGTGAGGGAGTTCAGCATTTCTGCAGAGACCGGATTGTCGTCATTGCGGGTGCGCCGGTTGCTGTTGTTTTCTTTGCCAGTACGAATGATATCTGATGGTAAATACACATTACCGTTGAGAATCTGCTGAATCGCTTTGGTCATCTCCTGCCGGGGCGACGACTTGGTAATAAAGCCGACCGCGCCGTAGGTGATCGCCTGCAAAACCACTTGCTTATCTTCCTCTGCTGAGACAATAACCACGGGAATGGTTGGAGCTTCGTTTCGCAAAGTCATTAAACCGTTCAGCCCGTTCATGCCTGGCATGTTCAAATCCAGAAGAATCAGGTCGAGATCATCGTTCTCGCGAGTTACTGAAAGGGCGCTGTCCAGATCATCGGTTTGCAGAACCTCGCTACCTTCAACGCCAGACACAATAACGCTGCTTATAGCCTCGCGAAAAAGAGGGTGGTCGTCAGCGATAAGGATTTTATAAGTCGGCTCCATTAACGTGCCTGCCCGTTGGTCGTCAGTGGCGGAAGTGGTTTCCGGATTATGATAACTGGTTTCGTCTGCAAATACGGTGCTGGCTTGGTTAAGCATGGCTAGGCCTCTGATTTTTGTTGTAGTTGTGCCATTACACGCCACTGTCGCCAGGAGTTGAATGCGACTATTGCATCAAAAATTAGAGACTAAAGTACTATTTTTGACTTTTGTCAGGGCTGAATCTTCAAAATTCCGGCGGTACAGGGGTAATTACCTGTACTGGAAGATCAGAATTCTCCCAGGAATCTATACCGTCTTTATACCAGTACAGGTTGGTGAATCCAGCCTGGTGTAGGCGACGGGTTGCGTTCCAGGAGAGCCAGCAGTCGGATTTGCACATCACCACAACAGGGTGGTCCTGGTTGTTGGTTGTAAGTTTTAGTGCATTTTTTACAAGATAGTCCTGCCAGAGCTGGCTTAGCTCGCCGCGCCCGGTATTGGGCAGCCAGAAAGCGCCAGGTACTGATGTATGAGGTCTTGTCTCAACGAATAGCGAGGCTCTGTATTCAGAGTTGATTACGTCAATCACCACGGGGCGAGGGCTTGTTTGCAGTAGTTCCTGAAGCTCTCTCGTAGTGACTGTTTCGGCGCCTGGAACAGTGTCAGGCGTGGGGCTTCGGTAACGGTCGATCCGATAGCCATCCGAAGAAAAAAGAGAGGTGGATGCCAGCACAGGGAGGGCAAAAACAAGCATGAGTAAACACAGAGCTTTCATCTTGGTGTTCCAGTAGCTTCATGAAGTGTAAGAACCAAACTACGTGAGCCTCAAAAGTGGGTAAATATTCGAAAAGTCGTAAATGAACAGTACTAAGTAGACAGTACTAAAGAACCATTTAGCCAGAATGGGAGCGGGGTAGGATAAAAGCATCTTTTCTTTAGTCGGGCCTTAACCAGGCCGGGCGTTCTGAGGTAATGCGCCATGAAGGTCGTACTTGCAGATGGTCAACGGTTGGTAAGGGACGCAACAGCCTGCCTGCTCAGGAGTACCATGCCAGGTATTATCGTTATGACTGCGGATAGTGGCGCGCAAGCAGTCAATGAGTACGCTGGTCATGCTCCGGATGTTCTTATTACGGAGACATTGCTTCCCGACTATTCCGGGCTGGAGCTCTGCAGGCGCATCCGCCAGAGATGGCGCAGAGCCAACGTTCTGTTTTTATCCTCCATGGACGACGCAGGCCTTGTTAAGCAAGCGCTTGGGCTCGGGGCCCAAGGCTACATATCGAAAAACTGCAGCTCTACGGAACTGACAAAAGCCATTGAAAAAGCTGCGGGTGGGGAAGTGTACCTTGAACATGATTTGGCCACCCAGATGGCCATGGTGCAGTCGGGACGTAACTGTCTTAAAAACACTGTTGGTAATAGATTAACTGAGATGACACAACGCGAACTGGAGGTACTGATTCTTACTGCGCGCGGGGTGCCCAATAAAACCATTGCCGAGCGCTTGAATATCAGTGTGAAGACCGTTGCCAACCACCTGTCTGTACTCAAAAACAAGCTGGAAATTTCATCCTCGCTTGGCCTGTTACACTTTGCCGTGGATTCCGGGCTGGTCCAGTTTGGAACTGCGGGCAGCGAAAGCCCTGCCTGCTTTAACTGATTCCTGCAGGGCATCCTTTCCCTTGCGCATGAAGCTCAATCAAATTTACCAATCTACCGGGCAGCCTGTGCACTCGTCCATAAAGGTGCCTACAAACGTAGCGTAGTGGATGCGGGTGTTTCGTAGATCGGCGCCTGCAAGGTTGGCACTTCCAAATTTTGCTTCCTGTAGGTTGGCTCCAAACAGGTTGGCATCAGCTAGGTCGACTTTTGGTAACCAGGCTATCTCAAGGCTTGCGAAGGTCAGGTCGGTTTCTATAAGCGTAGCACCAGAGAACCTTGCAAAATCGAAGTTCGCTCCAGCCATGTTGGAGCCAGTAAAATCCGCGCCCTGAGCGAACAGGTACTGCCCGGTAGCGCCCTGAAGTTCCGCCTCGCGAATGCTTGCTCCGCGCACATCGGCTCTATACAAGTTGACGCGATAGGCGGTTACCTTGTCCAACTTGGCCCCTTTGAGATTGGCGCCCCTCAAACTGGTGTGATTCAGAATAGCTCCGGTCAGATCGGCGCCGCTGAAGTCCACAGACTTCAAGTCCAGGTTTGACATGTCTGCACCCTTAAGGTCAGCACCAGAGCACACAGAGTGTTGCTCCAGTATGCAGCCATTAAACTCCGGTGGGCGCACATCCGCCAGATAGTCCTCTGCTAAAGCAGGCGTGATGAAGGCGAGTAAAGCCAGCTTTATTATTGTCTTCATGGTGTACTCCGGAACAAATCAGGAGCCGCCGTGTATTGGCGGCTCCCTTTGTTGATGGACAAAGCTAATGGATCACTTGGCCGCTGTTGCCCAAGAGGGGATTTTGAACACCCAGAAAGACCCACCTTGTGAAATAGGCTTGGTCAGTTCAGCCATATCGCCACCCCAGAGAGGCACTGCTCCGCCATAGCCTGAGGTAACACCTACGTACTGTTCGCCGTCCATTTCCCAGGTAATGGGTGGGGAGATGATTCCCGAGCCGGTCTGGAACCTCCAAAGCTCTTCGCCAGTATCTGCGTCAAATGCCTTGAAGTAGCCATCGCCTGTACCGGTGAATACCAGGCCGCCCTTGGTGGCCAGCACGCCGGCCCATAGAGGCATGGGCTCTTTATGCTCCCATTTAACCTCGCCACTTAGTGGGTCCATCGCCCGCAGTATGCCAACGTGGTCGTCGTACATGCGCTTGATACGGAAGCCCTGGCCAAGGTAAGCCGCACCTTTTTTGTAGGTGACTTCTTCGGTCCAGTAGTCTTCTTTCCAGTGGTTGGCTGGGATGTAGAACAACCCGGTGTCCTGACTGTAAGCCATGGGGTTCCAGTTTTTACCACCAAGGAAAGGTGGTGAGACTTCTATGGATTCGCCCCGGGTTTTTCCCTCGGGAACCGGTGGTGGACGCTGGCCTTTGCCTTCCACGGGGCGGCCATCGGCACCAATACTGGTGGCCCAGGTGATGTTATCCACGAATGGGAAGGCATTCTGGAACTCACCATTGGTGCGATCAACCAGATAGAAATAGCCATTTCTGTCTGCGTGTGCGGTCGCTTTTACATTTTTGCCGTCTTTGGTGTATTCAAAAAGCACCAGTTCATTGTTGCCGGAGAAATCCCAGGCATCGTTTGGCGTGTGCTGATAGAACCATTTCACCTCACCGGTGGTGGGGTCCACCGCCACCTGTCCAGAGGTATACAAGTTGTCGTAGTCTGCCGGGTCACCACCGGGAGCTGTGCGCTTCCAGGTATTCCAGGGGGCAGGGTTGCCTGCGCCAACAATGATGGTGTTGGTTTCGACATCAAAGCTCGCGCTTTGCCAGGGCGCTCCGCCACCTTGGCTCCAGGCTTCCACTTTCCCAGTCTCGGTATTAGGGTCATCTGGCCAACTGGGAGCCCGTGGGTCGCCAGAGGGTGTGCTCTTCTCGCCATTCAAACGACCATAGTGTCCTTCAACAAATGGGCGCATCCAGATCTCTTTACCTGTCTCGGGATCCCGGGCGTAGAGTTTGCCGACAACGCCGAACTCATCACCCGATGAGCCGTGAATAAGCATAACCTTTCCGGTTTTCTGATCCTTGATCAGTGTTGGGGCGCCGGTCATGGTGTAGCCCGCTTCGTGATCACCAAACTTCACGCGCCAAGCGACTTTTCCGGTTTTTTTGTTGAGAGCAACAATGCCCGCATCGAGGGTGCCAAAGAAAACCTTGTCGCCGAAAATCGCTGCGCCCCGATTTACCACATCACAACAGGGGCGAATGCCTTCCGGCAAACGATGGCTATATTCCCAAAGCCGCTTACCACTTTTTGCATCCAGGGCGTACAGGCGTGAGTAGGAACCGGTTACGTAGATAATTCCGTCGTGAACCAGTGCTTGGGACTCCTGGCCTCGCTGCTTCTCATCTCCAAACGAGAACGACCATGCCGGAACCATTCGTTCAACGTTGTCTTTGTTGATCATGGTCATTGGGCTGTAGCGTTGGGCTTTTGGACCAATCCCGTACCCGAGAACGTCCTGAGTGGTTTCTGCATCGTTAACGATGTCATTCCATGTAACGCCCGCAGCATGTGCCTGAGTCGCCAATCCAGCCGCGCCTATCGATAGCGCCAGGCTGATACCGCGCATCAGGGGGCGTTTGGTAAACAGTGTTTTCATGACTTTCCCCTTAATTGTTGTTGTGACAAACGCATTCATTGGTTGCGTTGACGCCATGAGTATTGGCATGGAGTGCTCAATCAGGCGACGGAGAAAACCATGAGGTGATCGGGATTCGGGATAGTGCAGTCCGGGAAATGTTCCTGGCAGATGTGCAACAGGCTGATTGTTCGGTTTTTCCGTTTCCCGGGGCAGGTGGCTCGTGCTTTGGCCTCTGGTCGATAGGTCTACTACCAAAGATCTAAGGCGCAGCAGCCAAAGTGGAGTACACCGGCAAGTAAGGCATTTCATAGACTTGGAGACAGCCCGATACGCCGCATGGCTACTTGGGAAAACAATGGCAGACAAAACAAAAAGAGGTATGAGGCTATGTCGTACTCCAAGTTGATTCAAAAGATCCTTTGCGCTGGAGCCTTGGTATGGGCTGCAGCCGCCACCGGGCACGGTAACGTGACGCCACAGCCAGTTGATACGGGTGACCTGCCGGATCTGGGTCGTGAAGCTCTGAACGAAAACCCGTTTCGCGACGGAAATGAGCTAAGCAAATTGAATGCAGAAGCCGTTGAAGTTGGTATGAGTGCTTACGCCGGAAATTGCGCCGGCTGCCACGGCATTGAGGCCCAATCCGGTGGTTTAACCCCGGATTTGCGTGAGCTCACAGAATGGGACGATGAGTACTTTATCGGGCGGGTAATGAACGGAACCGACCGGGGTATGCCTTCCTTTAAAAACAATCTCGGGCAAACGGCCATTTGGTCCATACGGACCTATGTGGAATCGGTATCCGGGCAGTAACAGCTTTCGCATAAGTACTCGATATCCTGACTAGGAGGTGAGGTATGAGGCGATATTGGCTATGTGCTTTTACTCTGTTTGCGAGCGCTTCCTGGGCCGATCTACCGTCTGACCCGTTGGGTTCGCCTTTATGGGTCTACAACATTGAGCGATACCTCGGGCAAGACATAACGTTAGTAGTGGACGAACGAGTAGGTTTGTCGGTTCCTGACTTCGCTGAGGACAGTACTCAGGTTCCATTGGCCGTTAACTTGCGTGAATTCCCACACAAGGTGATGAAGGTGGTGACATGGGTGGATATGAATCCTGTTCCCCACCTATTCACGGCTAATAGTACTGACGGGCAGCTCAAGCTGGTGTCCCTTAACTTTCGGGTGCAGCAGGCCAGCAGTGTTCGAGCAGCTGTGCTGGATGAACAGGGTGTTTGGCACATTGACAGCGGCTATGTGGATGCAGCTGGCGGCGGCTGTACGGCACCCCGGGAAGTATTAAGCAATTCAGACTGGGAGAGTGAGTTCGGCACCCTGAAAACCGGCTTGTTCTCTGATTGCGGGAATACGCGCATCAAGGCCAGTTTGTTGCATCCCATGGACTCCGGAATGGTCGGGAATGTACCGGCCTTTTTTGTAGGCGATGTTGAAGTTCGGAATGAGGCCTCGGATAACCTGCTGCTGACAATGACCTTGGCCGAGTCTGCCGCTGAAAACCCGATGTTTGTTTTTGAATTCGAAGGCGGCATTCCTCACCTGTCTATCCACATGAAGGATAACAACGGCTACCAATTTGAAGGTGCCATTGGGGAGGCATCGCCATGAGCCGCCTCCGATCCCATCATAGAAATATCGCCTGGCTGGTTGCCGCTATGTTTGGGCTCTTGGCCTATTCATCGGGCGCCGGTGCGAGTACCAAGTCCTATAACCTGGAAGCGACTCTGATTGCGGACGGCGTTTGGGTAGTTGTCGGAAGTACAGACAACTTCTCGAAAGCCAATGGCGGCAACATTCTAAATACCGGCTTTATTGAAACAAGTGAGGGCGTTGTTGTTATCGATACGGGGCCTTCCCGCAGGTATGGGGAAGAGTTCCGTGCATTGATTGAGAGTCACACCAGTGAGCCAATCGTGAAAGTGCTGATCACCCATCATCACCCGGATCACGCCTTTGGCAGCCAGGCCTTTGAGCCGAACACACTTTACATGCTTGATGAATCGGCCAGCCTGCTTGAGCAGGACGGTGAAGCTTTTTCAGACAACATGTATCGCATGATCGGCGACTGGATGCGTGGCACCGAGGTAACTGTGCCTATGAACAGAGTGCAACCAGGCTTGCTCAGTCTGGGGAATCGGCAGCTACGTTTGATTGCGATGCAGGGGCATACCGGAGCAGATCTGGTTGTGCTGGATGAAACCTCCGGGGTGCTGTTTGCTTCAGATATGGTGTTTTTTAACAGGGCATTAACCACACCTCAAACACCGGGACTAGCCGTTTGGCGTTCGGAAATACGCGAGCTTGCGCAGCTGCCGTTCTCCCTTGTGGTGCCAGGTCACGGGGCGGTGATTCGAGATGACCGGGCGTTTCTCCAAATGATTGATTATTTGACCTGGCTGGATGATGTTCTGGCTGGATCTGCTGCGCGGGGTTTAAGCGCTTCAGAGGTGATTGATACCGCGATTCCTGAGCGCTTTTCAGAGGTGGAAGGAGCGAGATACGAGCTGGTTCGTACCGTAAGCCACCTGTATGCAGATTACGAAAAGCGTGCTCTGAACAGGCATTAGTACTAAGGGAGTAGTTATTCGCCCCGAACGACTCATTTTGTTAGCCCTTCTGGGAACTTAGATTAGATACGTAAGCGCAAAAACAGCGCTGTTCAGCAAAAACACAACAAGAGGTTCAAACCATGATCTACGCACAACCAGGACAAGAAGGCTCCGTTGTTTCTTTTAAATCACGCTACGGAAATTATATTGGCGGTGAGTGGGTTGCCCCGGTTAAAGGGCAGTATTTTGAGAACACTACGCCGGTTACTGGCGATGTGATTTGCGAAGTTCCGCGCTCAACTGCCGAAGATATTGATCTGGCGCTTGATGCAGCCCATAAGGCTGCACCGGCTTGGGGTAAAACCTCTGCAGCAGAGCGCTCTAATATTCTTTTGAAAATTGCAGATCGCATTGAAGCCAATCTCGAAAAACTGGCAGTTGCAGAAACCTGGGATAACGGCAAAGCCGTTCGCGAAACCCTGAATGCAGATATTCCGCTGGCGGCTGACCACTTCCGTTATTTTGCCGGCTGCATCCGGGCTCAAGAAGGACACATGGGCGAAATCGACCAGAATACCGTGGCCTATCATTTTCATGAGCCTCTGGGTGTTGTGGGCCAGATCATTCCCTGGAACTTCCCGATTTTGATGGCAGCCTGGAAGTTAGGGCCTTGTCTTGCGGCAGGCAACTGCACCGTGCTCAAGCCAGCAGAGCAAACGCCAGCGAGCATCCTGGTGCTGATGGAAATTATCGGCGATCTGTTGCCACCGGGTGTGCTGAACATCGTTAATGGCTACGGTATTGAGGCCGGGCAGGCTCTGGCTACCAGCACGCGCATTGCCAAGATAGCCTTTACCGGATCAACTCCGGTTGGCTCCCACATTCTGAAGTGTGCTGCCGAGAACATCATTCCCTCAACGGTTGAGCTTGGCGGTAAGTCTCCCAACATCTACTTCTCGGATGTAATGAATGCGGAGCCTGAGTTTGTCGACAAGTGTGTTGAAGGTCTGGTTCTGGCTTTCTTCAACCAGGGTGAAATCTGCACCTGTCCATCGCGTGCTTTGGTTCAGGAAGATATGTATGAAGAGTTCATGCAAAAAGTTGTGGAGCGCACCAAGGCGATCAAGCGCGGCAATCCATTGGACACCGACGTTCAGGTAGGTGCGCAAGCCAGTAAGGAGCAGTTCGACAAAATCATGTCTTATCTTGAGATAGGTAGGCAGGAAGGCGCTGTTGTTCTCACAGGCGGTGATCGTGAAAACATGGAAGGCGAGTTCAATAACGGATTCTATATTCAGCCCACTCTTTTCAAGGGTGATAACAGCATGCGGGTGTTCCAGGAAGAAATCTTTGGCCCGGTTGTGGGTGTTACAACCTTCAAAACCGAAGAAGAAGCCCTGGCGATTGCCAACGATACAGAGTTTGGCCTGGGTGCCGGCGTTTGGACACGGGATACTAACCGGGCCTACCGCATGGGCCGCAGGATTCAAGCCGGTCGGGTGTGGATGAACTGCTACCACGCTTACCCTGCCCATGCTGCTTTTGGTGGCTACAAGAAATCCGGTATTGGCCGTGAAACCCACAAGTTGGCTCTGGATCACTACCAGCAAACCAAGTGCATGCTGACCAGCTACGACGCTAACCCGTTGGGCTTTTTTTAACATGTAAGTGAATGAGTCGTCCCTTGCTGCTGCGAGGGGCGGCAGTAGTTGCTCCAATGTTTTCGCTGAAGATACTCACTGTTGTGTCCTGCTCTTTTGGCCCTTTATAGGGCCCTTTTTTTGCGCCATTTCCCAAAGTAGTCCACCGTTTCCGGAAACCTGATTTCAGACATACCTTTCATACAACTTATGGCCTTACCAAAACAGTTCGAAAGTACCATATAGGCGCTCTGAATCTCTCTTTAGGATTGGTCTCAGGGTGTTGGCAATACTGCTGATCCACCCTTAATGCACAAACAATCATGACAAAAGAGGTGAGCATTATGTGGACCAAACCTGCCTATGAAGATCTGCGTATCGGTTTCGAAGTGACCATGTACTTCGCCAACCGCTGAGGTATAAAACGGCCAGAGCATTACCTCTGGCCGTTTTACGTACGGAGCGTCTGCTTATGTATATTCACGTTCTTGGATCAGCCGCTGGTGGGGGATTCCCGCAGTGGAATTGCAACTGCGCTAACTGCCACGGGTTCCGCAAAGGCACCCTTAATGCCACTGCAAGAACCCAGTCATCCATTGCAGTCAGCGAAGACGGTGAACGATGGATTCTGTTCAATGCATCACCTGATATTCGTGCGCAATTGGGCTCTTGGGATGCCTCACAGCCGGCTCGAACACTCCGGGATACCGGCATCAACGCCATTGTGCTGATTGATAGCCAGGTTGATCACACTACGGGGCTGTTGACCTTGAGAGAAGGTCTTCCGTTAGACGTATGGTGCACGGCTCAGGTTAGAGGGGATTTGAGCACCGGGTTCCCGTTGTTCCCGATGCTGGAACACTGGAACGGTGGAATGAACTGGCGTGAAGTGCCCGCTAACGAATCTTCTGTGTTTACCATCCCCTGTGCGCCTTCATTAAACCTGACCGCCATTCCTTTGTTAAGCAACGCACCACCCTATTCCCCGCGCCGGGGTAACCCTCATCCCGGTGACAATCTCGGTATTTTTATTGAGGACACTCGCACCGGTCAGCGCATGTTGTACGCGCCGGGTTTGGGGCGTATGGATTCCCGCATTCTGTCGTGGATGCGAAAAGCTGATTTGCTGATGGTTGACGGAACTGTGTGGCATGACGATGAAATGATTCGCCAGGCAGTGGGCACTAAAACAGGTCAGGATATGGGGCACCTGGCACAGAGTGGCCCCGGTGGCATGATAGAGGTCCTGGATACCATGCCAGCCAAACGCAAGATTCTGATCCACATAAATAATACCAATCCTATCCTCGATGAAGATTCCACAGAGCGTGCAGAGCTAACAAGTCACGGCATCGAAGTGGCGTGGGATGGTATGGAGATTGAGTGGAAGGGTGCGCCATGAACAGATCAGATTTCGAACTGTCGCTGCGGGATAAAGGCCAGTTTTATCATATTCACCACCCCTATCATAAGGCCATGTATAGCGGGCAGTGCACACCTGAACAGATTCGGGGTTGGGTCGCCAACCGATACTACTACCAGATAATGATTCCGCGAAAAGATGCGGCCATTATGGCCAACTGCCCGGATGCCGGCGTTCGCCAGCAATGGATGCAGCGGATTCTCGATCACGATGGCCACGACGGAGATTGTGGTGGTATTGAAGCCTGGTTGTGCCTGGCGGAGGCCGTAGGACTGAGCCGGAAAGAGGTGATTGACCAGCGGCACGTGTTACCGGGAGTCAGGTTTTCAGTAGATGCCTATCTTAACTTTGCCAGGCGGGCGACTTGGCAGGAGGCGGCGTGCTCCTCCCTGACCGAACTGTTTGCGCCGGAAATCCACCAGTCCCGGCTTGATAGCTGGCCGCAGCACTACCCCTGGATAGATGAGGGTGGCTACAGCTACTTCCGCAAGCGCCTGTCTGAGGCGCGGCGTGATGTTGAACACGGGCTGTGCATTACCCTGGACCACTTCACATCGCCAGACCAGCAGGCAAGGGCACTGGATATTCTTCAGTTCAAACTGGATATCCTCTGGAGCATGCTCGACGCTCTCACCATGGCCTATAGCCATAACACGCCACCATTTCATACCGTAACTGATAAGCAAATCTGGCACAGGGGGCTGTAATGGATATTTCCACAAATAACGTACTTCGCCTTCGGCGCGGATTCAGGTTCCAGTGGGAGCCTGCGCAACAGTGCCACGTACTTCTTTATCCTGAAGGCATGGTAAAACTGAACGAAAGCGCCGGTGCCATCCTTGGAGAGGTAGACGGTAAGCGCAGCGTGACAGATATCGTTGCGGCACTGGAACAAACGTTCCCGGAAGCTGGTGCGCTGGCAAACGATGTCTGCCAGTTTCTGGAGCATGCCTGTAATCAGCATTGGTTGGAGGTCTCATGATGCCGTCGAATCCTGCTCAGGCGAGCAACTCTAATTTGAATGTTGGCCCGCCCCTGTGGTTGCTGGCTGAACTGACGTATCGCTGCCCCCTGCAATGCCCATACTGCTCGAACCCACTTGATTTCGCACAGACAGAAAAGGAACTTACCACTGAGGAATGGGTTCAGGTATTGCGGCAGGGGCGTGAAATGGGCGCAGCGCAGTTGGGCTTTTCTGGTGGTGAACCTTTGGTGCGCACAGATCTGGAAGAGTTGATTGGAGAGGCTCGATCGTTGGGCTATTACACCAACCTCATCACCTCTGGCCTTGGCCTCACAGAAGCTAAAGTGAACGCGTTTGCCCAGGCAGGTCTGGATCATATACAGGTGAGCTTTCAGGCATCAGACCCGGAACTGAACAACGCCATAGCGGGCTCACGCAAAGCCTTTGACCAGAAGTTGAAAATGGCGACTGCGATCAAGCAGGCGGGATACCCCATGGTGCTGAACTTTGTCATTCATCGCCACAACATTCATCAAATGAAAGACATCATGGCGCTGTGCCAGAGCCTGGATGCAGATTTTGTAGAGTTGGCGACATGTCAGTATTACGGTTGGGCGCTTGAAAACCGTGAAGGGCTAATGCCGTCCAAAGCCCAGCTGGTAAAAGCCGAGCATGAAGTAAACGATTACCGTGCAGAGCTTGAAGCATCGGGTTCTGCCATGAAGTTGATTTTCGTAACGCCGGATTACTACGAGGAACGCCCGAAGGCCTGCATGAATGGCTGGGGAAGCCTTTTTCTGACAGTGGCCCCGGATGGCACGGCGTTACCCTGCCACAGTGCGCGGCTATTACCGATTGATTTTCCGAACGTAAAGGACACAGCCCTGAAATCCGTCTGGTATGACAGCCCCGGTTTCAATCACTACCGTGGTGATGCATGGATGCCGGAGCCTTGCCGATCCTGCGATGAAAAGGAAAAAGATTTTGGCGGATGTCGCTGTCAGGCCTACCTGCTAACGGGTAACGCAGATAACGCCGACCCGGTTTGCAGTAAGTCTTCTTACCATGACCGTATTCTGGCAGCGCGCAAAGCCGCCGACCATTCAACGGTTGGTATAGCGGATTTGGTTTACCGCAACTCAGACAACTCCAGACTGTTTTTCAAGAGCTGACAAAAAGTGGCTAACAATGTGCTCCCTCCAGCCGCCAGTGAGGTATGCAGAAGCCTCACGCACCGCACCAATCTGGTGGCTTGTGAAATCGGGATCTTCTGGCTGCAGAATGAGGCTCACACAGGCATTAACCGGTTATGGCATATGAGCCATCAGAGCAATGCCACGGCTCAACTTTATAATGGAGACCTCGGCATCCGCAGCCGGGTGAACGGCTATGGTGGAGGTGCCATTGCGGCGTCATCTGCAGGCGTTTTTGTGGTGAGTGAAGACCAGACCCTCCATTTTATCCGTACCAGCGACGGACAGTGTTACACACTGACCGATGATAGGGCGGCTTATGGAGGGCTTACCGTTGATCGGAAAGGAAACCGGGTTCTTGCTGTCCGGGAATGGAAAGATATTGACTCTGGGGTGAGCACCAGCCAACAAGCGCTGGTTGCAGTAACACTAACCGGTGAGCTTGAGATTCTGCACTGTGGCGAAGATTTTTACAGTGCGCCAGCGCTCTCGGATGATGGCCGCAACATTGCCTGGGTCAGTTGGCAGTTACCTGATATGCCTTGGGTAAGAACCAGACTGTGGACTGCGGATATCGGAAGCGACGGGCGCCTGAACAATTGCCAGGTCCACTATGCCCCCCATGAGGCTTCTATCCAGCAGCCTGTTTTTATGGGGCAGTCCCTTTGGGTGATATCTGACCACGAGGGCTGGTGGCAACCCTGGCAGGTTGATTACTCTCAGGGTGGGGGAGGTTGGTCATCCGCGGGCGAAACACCGCAACTGGATCATGCAAACGCGCCATGGCAGTTGGGTGAGTCTCACCACTGCGTACTGCCGGGCGCACACTGGGCTCGTGTGTGCTATCGAAATGGTACAGGCGAGCTCTGGCTCTCAGGTAGTAACCATGGGTGTATCAGGGTAGCGGAGGCCTACAGCGATTTCCGCTCATTGTGCACCGCACAAGGTTATTTGTATGCCATTGCAAAATCTGCCTCGCATCTTGATGCAGTACTGAGAATAGATCCGGTTACCGGGTGTGTTTCGGTTCTGGCCGGAGGCGAGAAGGCGCTTCCTGGCTATGAGATTTCCCTGCCACGCAATTTCGGGGTTTCAGGTCTTGATGGGAACGCTCAGTGTCGTCAGGGTTTCTATTACTCTCCAGTAAGTGATACAGCCAAAGCGCCGCCTCTTATTCTGATAGCCCATGGGGGCCCAACATCGGCGGCTTACCCGGTTTTTAACCCGCAGATTCAGTTTTGGTGCCATCGCGGCTTTGCAGTTGCGGAAGTGAATTATCGGGGTAGCACGGGGTTCGGTCGACATTTCAGGCTTTCGTTGGCGGGTTGCTGGGGAGAAGCCGATGTCGATGATATGTCCCGCGCGGCTGACAGTCTCGTTGCCGCTGGCATGGCCGACAAAGACAAAGTGTTTATCCAGGGGCGCAGTTCAGGAGGCTATACGGCGCTCATGGCCCTTTCAGAAAGCGACCATTACGCCGCAGGGGCTAGCCTTTATGGCGTTACCGACCCGCTACAGCTTCGGCAAGCGACCCATCGATTCGAGTCGGGCTACCTGGATTGGTTATTGGGCGATCCTGACCGGCATGGGCAGCGCTGGAAAGACCGAACGCCAAGATTACGGGCGACAGCAATAAACACACCGGTTATCTTTTTTCAGGGAGGCTTGGACAAAGTGGTTGTCCCCGAGCAGACCAGAGACATGGTTGAAGCCATGAGACGAAATGGGCAGCCACCAGAGTTGCACTGGTTTGAGACAGAAGACCACGGATTTATTCAGGAAAAGAGCCAGGTAAGAATGCTTGAGGCTCTGCATACGTTTTACCTCAAGCATAGCCAGGATCCGGTGAACCCTTGGTAAACTTGAGTTAGACTCTCGTTCACTTCAATAAGAAAAAACATAATGTTGAGCGAACCCTATGAGTCACGACATATCTGTTCTGAGAAAATTCGTTTCGCCTGAAATTGTGTTCGGCGCAGGGGCACGCAAGTCTGTTGCGAACTTTGCGAGCAATCTTGGGGCAAAACACGTATTTCTTGTTTCAGATCCCGGTGTTGCTGGTGCAGGCTGGGTGGGTGAAATCGTCACTTTACTAACCGATGCCGGCTTGCGAACAACGGTGTTTACCGGAGTGTCTGCCAACCCTCGAGTAGACGAGGTGATGGCCGGTGCCGAGCTTTATAAATCTTCAGACTGTGATGTCATCGTTGCCATCGGCGGCGGCAGTCCTATGGATTGCGCCAAGGGAATCGGGATTATTGCCAGCAACGGTGGGCATATTCTCGATTTTGAGGGCGTAGACACCATTTCTAACCCGCCTCCGCCGCTAATCCTTATTCCGACGACTGCCGGCACATCTGCTGATGTATCTCAGTTTGCCATCATTTCTGACCCTGACCGCCGCTTCAAATTTTCGATAATCAGCAAAGCCGTGGTGCCGGACGTGTCATTGATTGACCCGGAAGTCACTGAGACCATGAACGGCTACCTGACAGCCTGTACAGGTGTGGATGCACTGGTTCATGCGATTGAAGCATTTGTCTCAACGGGTAGCGGCCCTCTTACAGACTCCCATGCACTGGAAGCTATCCGGTTGATTAACCGCAACCTTGAGCCCTTGGTTGAGAACACAGCAGATCCGTTCCTCCGGGAGCAGATTATGCTGGCATCCATGCAGGCAGGGTTAGCTTTTTCCAACGCGATACTCGGCGCCGTTCATGCGATGTCTCACAGCCTGGGCGGCTTTCTCGATTTGCCCCACGGCCTTTGCAATGCGTTGCTGCTTGAACACGTGGTGGCCTACAACTATCGATCTGCGGAAGACAGATTCAAACGTGTCGCCGAGGCCATGGATATTGATACCCGAGGAATGGGCAAACCGGAAATCCAGAAACAGCTGATGAATCGCATTATCCAGCTCAAACGCAAAGTTGGCCTGCATGAAAGCCTGGCTGATTTCGGTGTCAGCGTATCTGACATACCACAGCTTTCCGGATTTGCTCTACAGGACCCTTGCATACTAACCAACCCCCGCAAGTCATCGTTGAGAGATGTTCAGGTTGTTTATGAAGAAGCCCTCTGACGAGCAACCGCAAGCTGGCGGATACGGTATTGGGGAGTTGCTGGGGTTTGGCAGCCAATCCGTCAGAAAGAACTATTACCCCGCGCTTCAGGATCGCATTGAAGAACTTGAACAGGAGCGAAACCGGTATAAGTGGTTATTTGAAAACGCCTTGCACGGTGTGTTTCAAGGCAACTTGCGGGCAGGCTTCCTGGCCTGTAATCCGGCGATGGCAAAGATTTGTGGTTACGAAAACCCGGAGGATCTGCAGCAGCGAGTAATACGCCTCAGGGAACAGCTTTTCTGCAGCGCCAGTGAGTTCGACACCCTCCGGCAGGAGTTGCTCGACCACGGCAGCCTGAGTGCGCGGGAAACCCGGTTACGGCGAGCAGATTCAACCCCGGTGCATGTGGCAATTACCTTACTTCGGCGGCCTGACTTGGGGCCGGAAGTGGTTGAAGCCTTTGTTGCCGATATCAGTGAGCGAGTACAGTCCCGCGAAAAACTGGTGCAGTTGAATGCAGACCTTGAGCGCAGAGTGGATGAGCGCACAGCAGCCCTGCAACAGGCCAACGCGGGCTTGCACTATCAAATTGAAGAGCGAGAGAAAGCAGAGCGCGGATTGGTGGTTGCGGTAAAGGCTGCCCAGGATGCGAACCGCAGCAAAGACAAGTATCTGGCTGCAGCAAGCCATGATTTACTGCAACCGCTGAATGCTGCCCGCCTTATGATCTCAGCGCTACAGGAAAGCCAGTTGCCATCTGAAGAAAGCCGAATGGTCCAGCAGGTACACCGGGCCCTCGAAGGCGCAGAGGATTTGCTGGCAGACCTGCTGGATATATCGAAGCTTGATCAGCAAGCCATGGTGCCAGATTGGGTTGTGACCGATGTTGCGGCTCTGGTTGAAGGATTAGGGGAGGAATTCGAAGCGATTGCATCCAATGCCGGGTTAGATTTTCGCATTCGTAAAATACCAGCCATGGTTAAAACTGATCAGAGAATGCTGACCAGAGTATTAAGAAATCTGCTCAGCAACGCCTTTCGATATACTCCGAAAGGTCGGATTTTGCTTGCGCTGAGATCAAGGCCTAACGCCCTTCGGATTGAGGTGTGGGATACCGGAGTGGGCATTGAAGAAAGTAAGCTGGAAGAAATTTTTACTGAATTTCATCAGCTTTTGCCACAGGGCACCGGTGGCCGACAGGGAGCAGGGCTTGGGCTGGCCATAGTGGATCGAATGGTTCGAGTACTCGAATGCAAAATGGATGTTGTTTCCCGCCCAGGGCGAGGTTCTCGATTTGCGTTGACGCTTCCGATGGAAAAGATGTACGAGCCGCAATTGTCGAAACCGAGTATCAATACCGCGCAAATTTTTGCCAAAGGGTTTGCGGGAGCAAAAATTCTGGTAATCGATAACGACCTTTCGGTGCTGGAAAGCATGAAGCTTCTGCTGGAGCGCTGGGGTTGTTCCGTTATCACTGCACCTGGCGGTGAGGCCGCAATTGCTTATCTTGAGCAGACAGATGAACACCCCGTCGCTATTCTGGCTGATTATCATCTGGACTATGACCAGGTAGGTTCAGAGGCAATCCATGCCATCCGCAAGATGCTAGGGCAAGACATTCCTGCAGCTTTGATAACAGCCGATCACAGCGTTGAAACACGCCAGCAAATGCGATCCCAAAACCTGCCTATTCTGAATAAGCCTGTGAAGCCTAATCGATTACGAGCATTGCTCACGAGCTTAATAGCATCGGTTTGAGTCTTATTAGGCAGGTGGCAGTCTGCCCCCCTTGGATTGATTTCCGGAAACCCGAACGCTTGTCTGGTTGACACTGTCACCCGGTCTTTGTGCGGTTGGTTGGCAACATAGGCCATTCATCGTGATTTCGCGGAGGTCCGATGGTTGAGGGCGTCAATTAAAGCTACATTAATAACGGGGCTGGAGCGCTCCACCACTAAAGGTTTTAGGGATCCCGTTAGAGCTTATCAGTTTGTTGGTTTGGCGCTTTAGGGAAAGTCAGCGGCGTTGCTGCACACAATTCTCCAATGTGTGAGTTTCCGTGCATTTGTAGAGGGTTTTCCTTTGAGAGGTTTGTTCCTGCTGATTGGGCTGATGATTTGTGTGTCCCCAATCAAGGCTATTGAGCCAAGCCCAAGGAATGCCTCGGGCCTTGGCGAGGCGTATGGGTTTGTGCTCGGACAAAATCTCACATTGCAACGAATTGCAGATGACTATCCCGACCTTGCACGCGAGGCTTTGCTGGCCAAACTTGAGTTTCAGAGAACATTTGGTGACATCCACGCAAATCTGGAGCCGAAACTGGTCGAGTTTTTAGGCGAGGAAGTGTTTAAAGCATTCAGGGCCAAACTCGAAAACCAGCTAATGGATATGGCCCAGGGTGAGGAGACTAGACGGATTCTCGCCGAGAACTTTCTGGAAGAAGTGCGCAACAGGGCAAGGGGTGATATCTATAGCCCGACTAAGGACAGGGCAGTTTCTGTTCAGTGCTCGGTCGGCGCACTTGAGAGTGACCATGAATTAGTCGAAGGTAGGTTCGCACGGGTTAAGCCGCTGTGTGCGCAGATATTTAATTCGGTGGTTATACCCGAGCTCTATCTAGCCCCGGAAAAACAGCGCGGTAAAATCGAAAGTGTGATGATGCCGACTAAGCCCTTGGATTACCGATCGAAATCAAGCAGTATTGCCTCTCTAAGCAATTGAAGCTGCCTACCTGTTAGCCTGCAACAATTACCTTTATTCAAAAGCTTGAAATTCTGCATACGGAATCCTGAGCAAATGAACCCACACATATTGGCAGCCATTCTGGCTGCCGTTTTTATGGGCACCATCGGGGCGATTTCCATCTACGCCGATGTCAGCGCTGAAACGGTAACCTTCTATCGCCTGTTCATTGGCGCCGTTTTGATGGCTGGCTTTCTTCTGTTTACTGGCCAGAAAGATAAGATGCTTGCATGGCCAGGCCTGAAGGTTTTGGTAACAGGCGGGTTCCTTGCGGGGTTTGTGGTTTTTTATATTGTAGCGATGAGCTATACGACTATGGCGAACGCTGTAATGTTGCTGTACCTGGCACCTGTAACCGCGTCTATTACTGCGCACTTCTTTATGGGCGAACGGCTAACAGGTTCCAGCACAGCATTGATCGGGGTGGCGTTGTTTGGCTTCGCGATGATGATGGAGTTTAACTTCAATCTCTCGGGGCGAATGGAGGAAGCAGTGGGTCTCTTTTACGCTCTGTGCGCCATGCTTTGTTATGCAGCCTTTATCGTGACCAACCGGTTGATTCCTGAGCAGGTGCATGTGCTGACACGCAGTGGCTATCAGATGCTGGTAGGTGCTTTGTGTATGCTGCCTTTTATGCTGCAACAGGGTGATAGCATTGTTGGCATGCAGTGGGGGTGGCTTGTTACAGCGGGTGTTGTCCCAGGATTTCTGGCTATTATGTTAGCCGTTGTAGCCTTGAAAGCACTCCCAACGGCTACTTATGGAACCTTGGCATACCTGGAGCCCATAACCGTGGTGGCGCTCGGGTGGTTTCTGTTTGGCCAAAGCCTGAACACGCTGCAGATGTCTGGCTGCGCGTTAATTATCGTCTCGGGCGTTATTCAGGCAGTGTTGTCGCAAAGAGACGCTAATTTTCAGCAGCCTATTTTAACAACAAGGACCAATCATGATTGAAGCGCTATTTCGGCGTGAAGGAGACTTTTTCGTTCCAACGCCTTCGAGTCGGGGCCCCTGGAGCCGACACCACCTGCATGGCGGGCCAGTGGTGGGATTGATGGCACATGCCATGGAGCATGCGTCGGATAACGCGAGCTTGAATTTAACGAGGCTTACTGTGGATCTGCTAAGGCCTGCACCGGATGCACCTCTAACGGTGACCACCCGGTTGGTTCGTGGCGGCTCGCGGCTTCAAATACTTGAGGCATCATTACTTGCTGGCGACACCAAGGTTGCTCGCGCAAGTGCCCTTTTTCTGGAGCACTCTCAGGTCGCCGTTCCGGAATACGGTCGCTTTTCGCCATCAGAATACGAACCTCCTGCAGGACCGGTTGAGGCAAACATATCGGAGGCAGCAGGTTGGACAAATCAATACAGTCCGGTGGGGCTCCATAGCACCGCCAAAGCTGTTCTCATCGATGGTGTTAAGGCTCAAGGTCAAGGCATTGCATGGATGAAGCTGCCGGTGCCTGTTGTGGAAGGCATCGAAACAAGCCCTGGCGTTATGGCTGCTACGCTTTGTGATTTTGGTAACGGTGTAGGTCAGTTGGGCTTGGGTGGTGATGTTGGTTGCATCAATGCTGATGCAACACTCTATCTTCATCGAATGCCAGTGGGGGAGTGGTTGGGGTTGGATGCTCGCAGCCGAATGCAAGATACAGCTGTTGGCCTTGTTGAAACCACTCTGTTCGACCGCCACGGCCCTGTGGGCAAAGTCATGCAGGCCATCATCCCCATGAGAATGCCTGGAGCTGAGGGCTAGCTTAAAGAGGCTGGCATATAGGGCCAGCCTCTTTCAATTTCTATTACTCAAACGTTCTTGAGCGAATTGAATCGGGTTTCAGGAAGGGTTTCTCACCTGTGTTTCTGTGATCCCCGAGCACGTGACCGTCAGTTTCCCTGGTCTGCCCGTACATTGAATGTTTATGGAAACGTGCCTCGGTATTTTTCAGGGTTTCTGCCACATCTCCCGTGTAACGGGGGTCCTGTGGGCGCTCCTGATTGCTCATGTAGTAAGCTATATCCCAGGATTCCTGATCGCTAAGGCTATTAGGCTGCCCTAAAGGCATGTTGTTCTTGATGAACCCGGCCGCAGTGAATATCCGCACAATTCCGGCTCCCCAGTTGTTAGACATATCACCCCAGGTTGCCGGAAAAACAGTCTCACTCCCCACGCGTAGCCCTTCACCATAGTTGCCATGGCAAACGGAGCACTTTTCTTCAAAGGCCGCTTCACCGCGAGCATAGCTTAGTTCTTCAGGGCGATCTGGTGCGGGGAACCCGCGGCCATAGATGGGCTGTTCCGGGTACATGGCGACGCCCTTGGCCAACCACTGGTGGTAAGCGGATATGGCAAGCATATTGTCGCTGCCATACTCTGGCGGCTTGCCGTTCATGGAGTAGGTGAAGCAGCCCGCAATTCGCTCTTCCAGGTTATTTACATGATCATTTTTACCACGGAAGTTCGGTAGCGTTACGGCTGCAGGCCACACAGGGGCGCTGAAGGGCATGCGGCCTTCACCCAAATGGCAACTGGAGCAGTTCATGTTGTTGAATACGTTCTCGCCACGCAGCTGTTGGGTGTTGGTGAACAGGTCGTAGCCGCGCCGGATAACACGCTTTAACTCCGGATGCAGTTTGGCGCTTTCGAGATCTTCCATCGTGGGCGGAATGTGCACCAGCTCGTTGCCCTTCGGGGCCGGGTAACCGAGTTCTGTCAGTGTGTCGATATACTGTTGGGTAGTTGTGTCTTTTGCAGATGCATTTACCGAAAGCAACAGGGTTCCAGACAGGGCGGCGTAACTCAATGTGCGAATCATGATGTCGGAATCCTCTTAGTTGCCCGCAGGGCTTTGGCTTGCGAGCCAAACGGCTACTGCGTGAATATCATCATCGCTCATCCGGCGGGCGATGGAGCCCATCAGGTCTTGGGTGTCATTCTTTCTGTTGCCTGCTTTCCAGGCTTGTAGCTGGGCTTCAATGTAACCGGCGTGTTGACCGGAGATGCCGGGGAAATCACCCCCGGCACCCTGGCTGTCCGAGCCATGACAGCTTTTGCACGAGACAATGTAAGCAGACCAATCACCACGTTCTGCAAGCTGCTGGCCGCGGTTGAGGGTTGCTTCATCTGCACCTTCACTGCCTTTACCTTGAGTTGCCGGGAGGCTGGCATAGTACGCGGCCACATCTTCGATCTGCTGCTCATCCAGCATACTGGCGAACGGTATCATGCTGGCATTGCTTCGGGCGCCGGATTTGTAGTCATGCAACTGCTTGGAAATGTAAGTTGCGCTCAACCCGGCCAAGCGTGGCCAGGATTCACCGCCTGCGATGTTCATGCCGCCGCCATCGGCCTGGTGGCAGGCCATGCACATGGCCGCAGATGCTGCGCCTCGCTCGGCGTCTGCTTCCGCAAACACCCAGGCCGAGCAGCTAGACAACCCAAATGCTGTCAGCAGTATCGGAATTTTTTTCATGGTCAATTAGCCTATTGGTAAACACTATCTGAGGATGGTGTATTTCTATGAATTTAGCCAAGATGCCTGTGATGAAAGAAATTATCTTGATAATTGTCAAAATAAAATGACTTGTATGCTGACAGGAGTGGGAGTCGAGCCCTACGAACAAATGTATTGTTGCCGCCAGTATTACCTTTCCGGAATATGTATTTTGAGTAAGGTAGGGCCGCCTTCGATGCCAAAGGCGTGTGTATCATGTACTTTAACCGGTAGTGTCATTTCCGCATTAACCTGCTGCAACCCGAAAGGTAACCTTGAATGAGAAAGCACAGCCTACTTGCAATCGCCATTGCGTTAGCGCCGTTAAGTGCTCAGGCAGACATCACCGCCGCAACTCTGTATCCATCCCACGCCGAGCTCACCTGGCTGGAGAGCGAGCAGGTAAGTTCAGGTGTAGGCATTATCGAAATCGATGGCTTGCCGGTTAGCCTGCAGGATCAGAGCCTTCAGGTAGTGCTTGAGGGAATTACCGGAGCCCGGATACAGCAGGTACAGATTAGCCGTGTGGAGCAGGCAGAGTTTGTGGCCGGTGAGACCCGCAGGCTCCGGGATGAGCTGGATATTGTTAATGCACGGATTCAGGCGCAAGAGGATTTGATAAAAGCCTGGAACCAACAGGTAACCCTTGCCAGCAAAGCCGCAGAACTGCCCCATGAGTTGAAGGCTTCCGAATTGAACGAGATGGCCGCTGCGTTGAAGGATACAACCCAGGGAGCATTGTCGGAGATCAGGGCTATTCGATCGGAAATGACTGGCGACGTAGCCTTGAGGGACCGTTTGATGCGGGATCTTGCTCAAATCAAGCAAGGTGCCAAGGCCACCAAGAAAGTGCGTGTGCATTACCAGGCACCGGTGACTGGTGAGCTTCAGGTAAAGCTCAAGTTTCAAACATTGGAGGCCAGCTGGCGCAGCGAATTCACTGCACGCCTCAAATCCGAGCTGGAAGGTAAGGCTGGTGGCGAAATGGCCCTGGAACATCTTGCAGTGGTGCAGCAATCAACAGGCACCAATTGGGAGGGTGTAGAGCTGCACCTTGCAACTGCCAATGTCCGCCGGGGAACCGCGATGCCACCACTATATTCCTGGGTCGTCAGCCCAGAGCCGCCTGAGGTATACAACACCAAGTCTTTAGCGCGCTCAGCAGATATGCAGGCTGAAATGGTAATGGCTAGCCCGGCTGTTGTGGAACGCCAGAGCACCTTCACTCAAAGTTATCGGCTGTCCCAGCCGGTGGACATTCCAAGTGGCAATTCCGGGCAGCGTTTGACGGTAGCGGAGCACCGCATTCCTGCTGAGGTTGCCACATGGGTCGCACCGGTAATGAACACGACCGGCTACCTGCATGCTACGGGCATATTCAAATCAGAGGCTCCGATTCCCGCAGGGCGAGTTACTCTTTACAGGGATGGCCAGAGCGTGGGAGAAAGCTATCTGCCGGAACTGACGGATGGCGAGGAGCTAACCTTGGGGTTCGGCGTGGATGAAGGCATCCGGGTAGCGGTAGTGAATGAGCTTGAGCGCACAGGCGAGGAAGGCGTGTGGAAGAGTGAAAATGTTCAGCGCCGGCAAAATCGTTTTGAGATCACCAACCATCACTCCAAAGCGGTAAATGTCCGGGTATTTGATCGGATTCCTGTATCCCAGAAAGACATCCTCACCGTTAAGCCCCTTGAGATAAGCGAGCCTGTTCAGCGGAATGTTGATGATAAAAAAGGCGTTTTGGCGTGGGATCGAGAGGTACCCGCAGGTGGAACCGTCAACCTGAAGTCCGGGTTCGAGATTCGGGTTCCTGAGGGAACCGAGCTGCCACGGCTTTGATCCCTGAATTCCAAGGGCACCTGCAGGCATGCCCTTGGAGTTAATGTGAATCTAATTTACTTCGGGTAGCCAGTGATATCCCGGATCTTCTGGTACAGCGGTTGCAGTTGCGGATACATGCGCAGGTAAACCTCGGAGTATAGCTTTTCGTAAAGGTTGCGTGCTTCGGGGTTGGGATGAAACACGTCCCCAACTCTTGTCATTGCGGCGACCGCTGTTTCAAAATCCGGGTGCAGGCCAAGGCCAACTGCGGCATCTATGGCCGCTCCCAACCCCGAGGTTTCATAGGTGTGGGGGCGCTCTGCGGGTAAGCCGAAAACGTCTGCCGTGAGTTGCATGGCTGCATCGCTCTGGGAGCCACCGCCGGCCACTCGAAGCTTGGTGATTTTGATACCGCTGCGCTTTTCAATTTTCTCTTTGCCTTCCCGGAGTGCGTAAGCCAGGCCTTCCAGGATCGCTCTGTAGATGTGCGAGCGGGTGTGAACATCACCAAACCCGATAATAGACCCTTTTGCTTCCGGCCCCGGTTGGCGCACGCCAGGTGACCAGTAGGGCTGCAACATCAGGCCCATGGAGCCGGCAGGCACGGACTTAACCAGCTCATCAAACAGTTCTTCAGGCTCTATGCCTCGCTTTTCGGCAATCTCCCGTTCCCTCAAACCGAATTCCCGCTTGAACCAGCTAACCATCCAGAATCCCCGATATATCATTACCTCGGTGGAATAGTGCCCGGGTCTTGCGGAAGGATAGGGCGGCATCAATTTAACCGGTTCCACATACCGCTTGTTGGTGGCATTGATGGTGGCGGTTGTTCCATAGCTCATGCAGCCAACATCAGGTGTGAGGCCTCCGGAACCAAGGATTTCACAGGCCTTGTCAGACGCAGCCGCAATTACCGGCAAACCTTCCGAAAGCCCAAGATGGATGGCCGCTTCTGCCGTGAGGTGGCCGAGAGTGGTGCCGGGGCTGACCAAATCTGGCAGCATGGACCTTTTGACGGGCATTACATCCCACTTGAAATCCCTTTTGGCGGCCCATCGGTGCCTTTTGTAATCAAAGGGCAGGTAACCCACCTGGCTGCCGGTAGAATCTTTAAATTCGCCTGTTAAACGGTAATTCAGGTATCCGGATAACAGAAGGAAGTGTCGGGTCTTTTTCCAGATTTCCGGTTGGTTCTGGGAAATCCAGTTCGCTTGTGTATTCTCTCGGAACCGTTTAACCGTGTCTTCAAGCCGCGCCAGTTTGAATATCCACCCCCAAGGACCTTTTACCGGGCCGTCAACCCGAGCATGGCGCTGATCCAGCCAGATAATTGCTGGCCGTAGCGGTTTGCCATGCTCGTCGAGGTTAATCACGGTGCCGCGCTGGGTGGTTACCGCGATTCCTGCCACTTGGTCGGGTGTTACATTTGTAGATGCCCAAAGTTCAACACAGGCTTTGCCAAGACTTTCCCAAAAGTACTCTGGATGCTGTTCCGCCCAGCCCGGCTGAACTGAGAAGTATGGCTCAATCTCTTGTCGACCCTTGGCAATCAGGTTGCCTTTGGTATCGAAGAGCAGGGCGCGAATGCTTTGAGTGCCGTTATCAATGGCTAAAATCAGTGGGTCAGGCTGCATGCTTTGGCTCCGGCCGTCCCGGGAGGGAGTAGGCCTCACTCCAGAGTGCCAGATACCTGGCTTCTTCGGCATGCCAATGTTCGTCATCCCAGTTAAGAGCGCTTTGGCAATGTTGTTTCAGTGCTGGTAACAGCGCTTTGCCGCCTTCGGGGACTATCAGCCCAAGCCGGGTGCGGCGCAGCATAAGATCGTCCAGGTGTTTGACATCTTCCTGCAAGCAGGCCCATGTAACCTCGGCCCACAACAGTTCGCCCGGGATTGAGGCTAGGCCACTACTATTACTTACAGGGACAGCGGGGCCGGCTTTAAGTACGGAGGCCAGATCTGCACCATAAAAACCGGTGAGGCGTTGCCAATTCTGATGGGTGATGCCCCCGGGCTTGTGAGCCACTGGCGTTGGTCTGAATACCGCATCTTTCTCGGGGCGCAGTTTCTCGTTACCGCCGAGGCCTCTTGTGAGAGCTTCTCTTGCGATCAAGCGGAAGGTGGTGAGTTTGCCGCCCGCGATACTTATAAGGCCTTTGTCCTCACGGAACTCATGCTCCCGGCTTTCTTTGGACGGTGCTTTTGACTGGGCATTCCCGATAGCAGGTTTTGGCGCTGCGGTAACGACCGGCCTTACACCAGCCCAGGTTGAGATCACATCGTCTTTTGAAATACCGGCACCGGGAAACAGGCTGTTGGAAATACGCAAAAGGTAATCAACTTCCTCAGCTGAAATGCGCGGTTCTCTATCCAGGCTGTCTGTATGGTCTAGATCAGTTGTGCCCAACACTGTAGTGCCGGCCCAAGGGAAGGCAAAAACAGGGCGTTTGTCATCCGGGTGGAGCAAGGAAACAGTGCAGGAAATGGGCAGAGTTTTCCACGGGAGGACAAGATGGCTGCCACGAAGGGGACGAATCGTCATCGGCTGCTCGCCGTTGTCGGATTGCTGCAGTCGGTCTGCCCACACACCGGTGGCGTTGATAACCACAGGTGTATCAACCGCAAAGGTGTTCGCATCGTCTTCAGCTTTAAGTTCAAGCCCACTGACTTTTCCATTCGTGCGGAGTACTTGCACGGCCTTAACGTAGTTGAGGCACCATGCGCCGTCCTGGCGGGCTTCTGAAATTACTCGTTGTACAAGCCTGGCGTCGTCTGTGACAGCATCAGTAAAGCCACTGGCACCTATCATTTTTTGCATATTCAGGCCGGGCACCCACTGCATGGTTTCACCCGGGGTCAGCAAATGGCGGGATTTGGAATGGGCTATCCAGTCATAAACACGAAGCAGTATCTGAAACAGCCGGGGCCCGGGAAACTGGCGCTGAAAGTGGGGCATGATAAAGCGCAGGGGATCAATGAGCCCCGGCGCTTCTGTCATCAACCGCTGGCGCTCAGTTACAGCATCGCGAGTCAGACCGTATTGGCCGCTGCCAAGATACCTCAGGCCACCGTGAACCATTTTTGAGGATCGGCTGGAGGTGCCCCATGCAAAATCTTTTTGTTCAACCAGCAAGGTTTTCAGGCCGCTGCCTGCAGCCTCCCGTGCTATGCCTGCACCCGTAATGCCGCCCCCAATCACAACCACATCAAAGGCTTGGGGGCTACTCTTAAGTTCGCGTAGCAATGCGTCTCGGCGGTTCATCGGGGGCGCTCCGCTCATTCGATCAAGGTTTTCGGGTTGAGCATGCCTTCGGGGTCGAAGGTGGTGCATAAAGACCGAATCGCCAGCATTCCAAGTTCACCTTTTTCAATCGGCAGGAAGGGCGCGTGGTCTTTGCCAACTCCGTGCTGATGGCTGATGGTGCCACGGTTGCGCACGATAAGTTCAGAGGTGGTGTTCTTCAGGTGTTTCCAGCGGGCCAGAGTTTCGTCGTAGCTGTCTGCAACCCGGAATACGTAGGTTGTGTAAATGCTGCAGCCCTGTCCATAAAAGTGCGACAAATGAGTGAATACATGAGCCCTTTCGTTTTTGCTTTCTTCCCGGCTCTGCAAACTGGTGCGAAGGCTGTTTTCCATCAGGCCTAGCAGACTGTCTACGTTTTCCCAGTCGGTCGCTGTTTCAAGCGTGTCCACCGCGTAGCCCAGCTGCCATAGTGCCTCTCTGAGGTAGGGCATGGTAAAACGCTTTTCCGACCATTTCTTGCCAAGCCGGGTACCGGTGTACACACCTTTGTACTCCGAGCAGATGCGTTTTGCCTCCTGTTTGGCGCTGGCACATTGATGTTTGCTGCCAGTCAGCCCGAAGGTCATCATGCATTTGCCTTCAGCAGCTCCGCGCAGGGACAGAACTTTTTCCATCACACCGATAAGGTGAGGGTGCCCGGCCAGTGCAAGTTGAGTTTCTGTTTCAATGGCATTGCTGAGGCGCAGCATGGAAAGCTGTGTGCGGTTTTGAACCAGCTTGCGACATGCGGTGCGTGCTTTGTCCCAATCCGGGAAAAACACAACGTGAAAGCTTTCCTGTTCTGCCAGGCGGCTAACCCGAACTTTCACCTCAGTAATCAACCCAACCCGACCTTCGGAACCCAGGATCATCTCGCGAATGTCCGGCCCGGCACTTGAGGCTGGAATGGATGGAATGTCGAGCGTGCCTTTCAGTGTTTCAACTCGAGCGCCTGCAAACAGCTGTTCAATTCTGCCATAGCGCAGGGATTGCTGGCCGCTTGAACGGGTAGCTACCCAACCGCCTACGGTAGAGAGTTCGAACGACTGGGGGAAGTGGCCAAGAGTGTAGCCGTGAGCGCGCAGTTGCGACTCAACCAGTGGGCCTGGAGTGCCAGCACCGAACGTTGCAATCTGGCTTTCCCGGTCAAGATCCATAAGGCGGTTCATTCTGCCCATGTCTACAGTAAGTACGGGCTTGTCGCCAGCTAGCGGGTTGATGTGCCCGGCAACGCTGGTACCACCACCGTATGGGATAACATCGATTTTGTTGGCTTGTGCATACTGGAGCAGCTTCTGTACGTCCAGACTGCTTTCAGGGCGGGCAACGCCATCGGGGAAAACCTTGAATTCGCCACTGCGCATGGCTAACCAGTCATCAAGACTCTGGCCACGGGAATAGCGAACACGAGTATCGGGGGTGGTGTCGATCAAGGCGTCAACGGTGGCGTCAGCCGGAAGACGTGAGTCAGGAACCTTGGCGCAGACAGACTCAAGGGTGGCTTCACTCAGAGGTTGGCTTGCCCCTATGCGCTCTGAAAGAAAGCCCTGGCCCTGTGCGGGAAGCTCCAGGCTGAATTGTTCATCGCCCCAACCGTTCCAACGTCGCATCAACATACACTCCCGTTATCAATTGAATAGCGTTCATTCTATCGATTTATCGGGCGGGTACACTGTCCCATGGCGACATTGGTTGTGTCATTTGCCGCCATGAACACTAACACTGGAAATCTGCTAGCCGTTGGTGCGCAGACGTTCTCTGAGTTGCTCAAGGCGTTTGCGGATTTCTTCCCGGCGGGGCTGATCATTCGCTGCAGGCGTCGCTGGGGTGGGCAGGCTGGAAGTGCTTGGTGTCTCGGCTGGACCTTCAGCTTGGTCAAGGTCGTCCGCACCGGCGGAGAAGGTCATACCGGAACGATCGTCAGGCTCTGGAAAATAAAGGTTTTCCAGTTTTCCGCCGCGATCCAGAATTACGCGGTTTGGATGAACAGAGCGAAGTTTGGCGTTGCCGGGCAATTCATCGCCCACAAGAAAAACATCTGTTTTGCTTTTGTCATTCTCGATGAGGGCGCTGCCCGGGAATTCGCCGTCGGCTGCCAGAACCCCCCGGAGAAAGATTCTCAGATTGGTTTCTGGCAAATCCTCAGTGCTTTCTTCAGCCTCGATCTGGCCGATTTGCGCTGTGCCAAACAGTTCCAAAGATGCTAGCGGTAATTTGGGTGTATTACGCTTATCTTCCAGAGGTTGTGTGACAGCCGTTTTCCCCTGTGGGGCAATGTTGCTTTGGGTTTGCCAGAACCCATAGCTCTGCCATGCGGTAACGCCCACCATGGCCAACCCTGCGACAATGGCCAGTGCGGGTGGAACCTTTGGGTTTATAGAGAGCATTGATTGTCCTGAATGCACGTTCGCAAGCTGCCAAATACCGTTGATCATTAAAGGCAGGCTGAGAACCACTGCCGTGAAAACGCTGAAAGTACCACAGGTTATCAGAATAACGTCTTTTATTGGGAGTATAGTGTACAGGGTTATTCAGCA
Source organism: Marinobacter xiaoshiensis (assembly GCF_031631795.1). NCBI lineage: Bacteria > Pseudomonadati > Pseudomonadota > Gammaproteobacteria > Pseudomonadales > Marinobacteraceae > Marinobacter > Marinobacter xiaoshiensis. The sequence continues at coordinate 46,398 of NZ_JAVMBO010000013.1, read as the reverse complement.
GGCCTATATCCTGTGGTAGCCTTCTCTGATCCTATAAAACAGAAAGGGTTTCAGAGTGTGCGCGTGCGCACAAAACCCCGATTGCCCGATAATAACGAGGACAACCTTGACCACAGAAACCGAACTTCAGCCGCAGGATGCTCCGCTGGGTCGTCTGCCCTTTACCTTTGCAAAGCGCAACGGCGTAATTCTGACGCGCTCAGAAGAAGGCAACCCGGTTATTCTGGTCAGGCCCGGTGCTCCTCACTCTGCATTGGCAGAAGCCAACCGCATCAGCGGCGGCCGTGCCCGGTTTACGACCATCGATCCAAATCACTTTGATCATGCGCTGAATGCCGCGTATCAGAACGACTCTGCCGAAGCCATGCAAATGGTAGAGGGGATTGGTGATGATATGGATTTGGCGTCCCTTGCCGATTCGGTACCGGAAACGGAAGACCTTTTGGAGCAAGAAGACGACGCACCGATAATCCGACTGATCAACGCGATTCTCACTGAGGCCGTAAAAAGCAGTGCCTCGGACGTGCACATTGAAACCTATGAGAAACGCCTGGTGGTTCGGTTTCGTGTAGATGGTGTTTTACGGGAGGTTGTACAGCCAAAGCGGGCATTGGCACCTTTACTGGTTTCCCGGATCAAGGTTATGGCAAAGCTGGATATCGCCGAAAAGCGGGTACCGCAGGACGGACGGATTGCTCTGAGGGTAGCAGGCCGTGAAGTCGATATTCGCGTATCCACAATGCCTTCATCCAGTGGTGAGCGGGTTGTGTTGCGATTGCTGGACAAGCAGGCGGGCGCTATTCACCTGGAATCTCTGGGCATGGCCCCGGATGATTTGAAAATCCTGCGTAAGCTGATTCACCGGCCATACGGCATTTTGCTGGTTACAGGGCCGACGGGTTCGGGTAAATCCACAACGCTCTATGCCTCATTGCAGGAAATAAATGATCGTAGTCGCAATATCCTGACGGTTGAGGACCCTATTGAGTATAACCTGCCGGGCATTGGACAAACCCAGGTAAACCCGAAGGTTGAAATGACCTTTGCACGAGGTTTGCGAGCGATTCTCCGTCAAGACCCGGATGTGGTAATGATTGGTGAAATCCGGGATCTCGAAACGGCTGAAATTGCCGTCCAGGCCAGCCTCACTGGCCACCTTGTGCTATCCACACTGCACACCAATACTGCGGTAGGCGCCATTACACGCCTCATGGATATGGGCATTGAGCCCTTCCTGATTTCATCAAGTCTGGTTGGAATCGTGGCTCAGCGCCTTGTAAGAGTCCTGTGCAAAGAGTGTCGCGAGGCCTACACACCAACTGAAGAGCATTGTGCATTCTTGCAGCAGGACTTTTCGAGACCTCCAACCATATACCGGGCTAAAGGGTGCGAGGAATGTAATCACCTGGGTTACCGCGGGCGGATTGGTATTTATGAGGTGGTAGAAATAACTGAGGAGATCAGCGCCTTGATTCACAAGCGTGCGGGTGAGTTGGATCTGGAGCGCGAAGCCCGTATTAAAGGCCCGAGTATTCACTCAGACGGTGTCCGAAAGATCCTGGAAGGTATTACCACGGTGGAAGAGGTGCTCCGTGTAACGCACCGGGGCCAGTAAGCCATGCCTGCCTACGAATACAAGGCCCTGGATGCAAAGGGCAAACAAAGACAGGGAGTAGTCGAGGCCGACGCACCACGTGCTGTGCGCCAGCAACTCAGGGAAAAGGGCCTTATACCACTTGCGGTTGAGCCGGCCGTACAGAAGCGCACCCCGACTAACCCCTTAAGCAGTGGAGGTTCGTTAGCCGCTGCAGATCTTGCACTGGTCACACGCCAACTGGCAACCTTGATCCAGTCTGGTATCCCTATTGAACAGGCGCTATCGGCTGCGGCTCAGCAAACCGCAAAGCCACGTATCCGCAGCATGCTCATCGCCATCCGTGCGAAAGTCATGGAAGGCTATACGTTGGCAGATAGCCTTGGAGAATTTCCGAAAGCCTTCCCGCGTCTTTACCGCTCAACCGTTGCAGCCGGGGAGCATGCAGGGCATCTGGATCTTGTACTTAACCGGCTGGCGGATTACACCGAGAACCGTCAGGAAGCGCGTCAGAAAATCCAGCTGGCAGCAATCTATCCAATTATTCTGAGTTTTGTGGCGATTGCCATTGTGGTGTTCCTGCTGACATATGTGGTGCCGGATATCATTGATGTGTTTCTCAAGCAGGGCCAGGAATTGCCAGCTCTTACACAAGCTATGTTGGCTATGTCGGAATTTCTTACCAGTTACGGTGTCTATGTCTTTGTTCTTCTGGTTTTAGCGATTATGGCGTTCCGTTTCGCATTAACCAAAGCGGCATTCCGGATGCGTTTTCATAAACGCCTGCTGCATTTGCCGTTGTTTTCCGGCATGGTTCGCGGGGTAAACACAGCCCGATATGCGAGTACACTTAGCATCCTGACAACCAGTGGTGTGCCTCTGGTGGATGCCATGAGAATTGCGGGCGAGGTGCTATCCAATGATTATTTACGACAGCAGCTACGGGAAGCAGCCCGCAAAGTTAGTGAGGGCGGTTCCTTGCATCGGGCATTGGATCAGTCCGGCTATTTTCCGCCGATGATGTTGCACATGATTGCGAGTGGAGAAGCCAGCGGTGAGTTGGATAGCATGTTGGAGCGCACCGCCAATATGCAGGAAAAGACACTGCAAGCCAAAATTGCCGCCATCGTTGGGCTTTTTGAGCCCATGATGCTGTTGATTATGGGCGTGGTCGTTCTGATCATTGTGATGGCCATAATGCTACCCATACTGAATATGAGTAATCTTGTCGGATAGTGCTGAAGCTTGACAATTAATCTATATAAACCAAAGCTTTAACTAACCTTTTTAAACCAAAATAAAGAGAGTGACGTAAAGACGATGAAACAACTGAATAAACTAACATCCAGCCGGGGTTTCACCCTTATCGAAATCATGGTTGTCATGGTCATTCTTGGCCTGTTGGTGGCCGTTGTGGCGCCGAACATTATGGGCCGGAGTGACCAGGCGAAGGTGACTATTGCTGAAACCCAGCTGAAGAACCTTGCGGGAGCGTTGGACATGTACCGACTGGACAACAGCCATTATCCCTCCACACAACAGGGCCTGGATGCATTGGTATCTCGCCCGAGCGGTAGCCCTGAACCTAAGAACTGGAACCCCGATGGCTATATGAAAAGTGTACCCATGGATCCGTGGGGCAACGAATTTCAGTACGTGAGCCCGGGCAGGGATGGCGCCTACGACCTCTACTCCAAAGGATCTGATGGTCAGGACGGCGGTGACGGCGACGCTGCAGACATCAGCGTATCGAATATCGGCAATTAATTGATGAGGCGCACAGGGCCAGTAAACAACGACAGCGGTTTTACGCTGATTGAGATACTTGTTGTCCTGGTTCTTGTGGGCCTGCTTGCTGCTCTGGCGGTTTTTACCATGGGAGGGAACTCCCAGCAGCGTGAGCTGCAAAATGAAGTGCGGGAGCTATACCTGTTAATGCAGACCGCATCAGAACAGGCAGTGTTGAATAATCTCGAGCATGGTTTGCTCTTTGAAGAAAACGGTTATCAGTTTGTTGCGTTTCAGGATGAATCCGGCGACTGGAAAGCTACAGGGGAGCGTATATTCCGAGCCAGAGACTTCCCAGATTGGTTGGTTGCCACCCGGTTTATCGAGAGTGACGCACCGAGGCTGGCGTCCGTTGAGGACAAACTAAGGCCCGATCTGGTGTTTTTCTCCAGTGGCGAAACCACGCCTTTTGAACTTGAGTTCACCATTGGTAGCCAGACGGACTACACCCACATTTTGGCATCGGATGGCATTTCTCCCATCGAGTGGCGCAAACCCGGCGATGAGGGTAGCGACCGATGAGGCCTCACACCCATGCCAAGCTCCCGAATTACGGCAAAGGCTTCACTCTCATTGAAGTGATGATCGCACTGCTGGTGTTCGGCCTGATCGCAACCGCTTCAGCGGAGGTGGCCAGTCAGTACATCTCCAGCTATGAGCGCATCCGGGACAAAACCCTTGCCGGGTGGCTAGCCGACAATCGCATGAACGAAATTCGCTTGGATAAAAGCCTGCCAGGCATATCCGAGAACTCTAAAGATAGAGACTACGGCCCTTACCGCTGGCAAGTGACCACGAAAGTCATGGCCACCGCCGAACCTAAAATGCGCCGTGTAGAAGTTGAAGTTGCTCGTTACCGGGACGGTAGTTCAAAGTCTTACCCGGTCCATACGCTCTCTGCTTTCGTAGGCCAAAAATGAGAGACGTTAAGGGCCTGCGGGGCTTTACGCTTCTTGAGGTGATGGTAGCCATAAGCATCACTGCGGTTATCGGCATCGGCGTCTGGCAGGTTTTAAATAATGTGATCGCTTCCCGAGATCGCGTGGATGAGCTTTCCGAAAGCTTCGATGGCCTGCAGAGGGCCATGCTCCTTATGGAGCGGGATATCATGCAGATTGTTAACCGATCCGCACGAGATATCTACGGTGATTTCAAGCCGGCATTAACGAGTCGCGAAGATGATTTTTCCCTTATGCTGACCCGGCAGGGTTGGCGTAATCCCCTCGGGATAAGGCGCAGTAGCTTGCAGCGGGTTGGCTGGGAATATACAGGCAGTGAACTGCGGCGGCGTTATTGGCCTACTGTGGACCAGGGTCAGGAGGACAACAGCCAGGACCTCCTGCTTCTGGATGGCGTTACCGCCTTTGATTTGCGGTTTATGAACGATCAGAACAGCTGGGAGCCGGAATGGCCCCCGGAACAAGCCATGGCTTCGTTAAGCCCCGGTACACGTCCGGAAATAGCCTTTCCTCTAGCGATAGAAATCACCCTGGAGCACGAGCGTTTTGGTGAGATCGTGCGAACCTTTGTGCTGCCCGACTTCGATCTTGAAGGTGCTCAGGGTCTTCTGGACCAGTTGAAGCAGGCGAACGACAAAGCAGCTGAAGAAGAAGCTGCGGGCACGTCGGGGCAAGGGGGGTAGAATGCTATGACTATGCACTCCTATGATTCGGGCCCGAACACCCAGCAGGGTGTTGCGCTGATTATGGTCCTGCTCGCCATGGCCCTGGTGGTCATGCTGGCATCCGGAATGAGCCAGCAACAAAATGTGCGGGTATTCAAAGCCGGCCATTACCTGGCACAGCAACAAGGCCAGAGTATTGCCTTGGGTGCGGAAGCATTCGCCAGGCAGATTCTGGTGAGGGATTTTGAAGAAGATAAAGAAGATAACCTGATGGTCGACAGCCTGGATGAATTCTGGGCCAAGAACGCCGCTATCCTGCCCCTCGATAACAATGGCGTAGCAGAGGTGCAGATAGACGACCTTGGAGGACGGATTAACCTGAATGATCTGGTTATTGGTAAGGGGCAGGTGGATCCGATAACCAAAGACCGCCTTGCCCGTTTGCTTGTGGCGCTGGGCATTACAGGCATTTCTGCGGATGCCCTGGTTGACTGGGTAGATCCTGACGACCAGACAATCAGTGCCTATGGCGCAGAAGACGGGCAATACCTTATGGCAGAGCCAGGTTACCGTGCGGCAAACCAGCCTTTTGTGAGCGTGTCTGAACTTCGCTTGATAGAAGGTATGACTGAAGAAATCTATGTCGCTTTGCGCCCCCATGTTACGGCCTTGCCGGTGAATGGGTTGGGCATCAATGTGAACACGGCAACGGCCGAAGTATTGATGTCGCTGTATGATGAATTGTCGTCTGCTCAGGCTGAGTCTATTGTTGAAAAGCGTGAAGAAAAGCGATTTGAAAATCTTCAGGATTTTCTCGCACTCCCGGAGCTTGCCGCATCTGGCCTGAAGCCCGTGGGATTGGGTTTGCAAACCCGTTTTTTTGAAGTTGTTTCACGGATTACCTACGATAACCGTGTTGTAAATATGGTGAGTACAGTTTTCCGTAATCAGGAAGGGATTGTCCGGACGGTTCACAGGGATACCGGACAGAAGAACCGAATTACCAAAGAACCCTACACCATCTCGGAAGGATAACCATGTCTTACCGCCTTTACGTGCGACCCTTAGCGCCCTTTGCGGACTCTGGAGAAAATCCGGAAGAACGCCTCTTCAACTGGGTACTTTATGATGCCGGTGGTGATGCACAGGCACAGGGTAGCCGTGATTTTCGTAGTACCATTGAACAGACGTTGAGTCAGAACGGGCTTGACGATGTTTTGCTTGTGGGGCTCATTCCAGGTGATGAAGCCCTGTTTTGTTTGGCGGATATTCCTGCCAAGCAAAGCCGGTTTATTAACCAGGCCCTGCCTTATGCGGTAGAAGAGCAGATAGCCCAGGATATAGACAGTGTGCATCTGGCGCTGGGCATGCACACACAAGAGGGGTACAGGGTCGCAGCGATTGATCGGGACAGAATGGCCCAATGGCTGGAACTTTTCAGGGGCTGGCCCCACACCAGGCTCGATGCCATATACCCCGATGCCGCATTGCTCCCGGTTACAGAAGAAGGATGGTCTATTTGCCTTGATGGAGAGTCGGCAATGATGGCCAGCTTCCGTGGGGAGTGGCTGAGCATGCAGTCGGCCAACCTTGGAATGTTTGCACAGACCCTGGCAATGCCACCTTCTGAAGACGTGGTTGCTGAAGTCCCCGTGGTCATCTATGGCACTGATACTGAATTTGACGAACAGCAGGCTGTGCTCGGTGAAATCATGGTGCCAGGGCGACTGTCCGTTCGCCGTGAATCGCTGGAACTGATGCCATTGGAGTTGCTTGCCCACGCTCACCATCACCACTTGTGTCGCCCCATCAACCTGTGCCAGCGTGATTTCTCGGTAAAAGGCGGCAAAGCAAGTCCGTTGAAGCCCTGGAAGCCCCTGATTGCAGTCGCGGCAGTCTGGTTTGTTGTGCAGTTGGCTTTGGAAGCCGGAATGGGCTTTTACTACCAGAAACAAGCTGACCAAATGCGGCAGCAGGCCATGTCGGTATACAGGAGTGCATTTCCTCAGGACCGAAGAACCCACGCGGGTAATGTAAAGCGGGTAATTGAAGGCCAGTTACGCATGGCGGGCTCAGACGGCCCGGGTGCTGACTTTGTCACTCTGATGAAGTACACCGGCCAGCAATACTCCAATGTTGCAGGCACAGGTACGGTGACGTTTAATTCCATTAACTACAGTCAGTCTCGAGGGGAATTGGTGGTTGATGTGCGGGCAGATAGCTACGATCGCTTGAGCACACTCAGAAATGGCCTTGCGAGTCAGGGACTGGATGCCAAAATAGGCTCAGTGGTGAACGAATCCAGTGGCGCCCGTGGCCGCCTCACAGTATCCGGAGGCTAAGGCCATGCTAACGAAACTGAAAGAACAGCCCGCCGTCGGAAAACTGATTGCACAGTACGATCAACTTCCCAAGCGTGATCAGCAGGCGCTTGTGGTTCTGGCGATTGCTGTGTTTCTCGGGATTCTGTATTTCGCAATTTGGAGTCCGGTTACCAGCTTTCACGATAAAGCGGCTGCCAGTAAAGAGAATGCTTCCGAATTGGTCGCCTGGATTCAAGCCAATGAGCCAGTTATCCGACGCTTGGGCAGCAGTGGCAGTAAACCGGCAGCAACCTCCGGAGATGTACCGGCCGATGGCCGCGCACTGATGGGCTTGGTAACCCGCTCGGCTAGGGATTCCGGCCTTACGCTGCAGCGCTTTGAACCTAGCGGTGACAGCGCCATTCGGGTTTGGTTGGAAGCCGCTCCTTACTCAGACGTTGCGGCATGGCTAGAAATGCTCAATGGCAAACACGGGGTTGTGATAGACCAGGCTGCGCTGGATCGTGGTAACGAGCCAGGCAAGGTGTCTGTTCGCCTGACATTGGCAATCTGATTCTGAATAACTTGGTTCCGGAGTGGTCTCGCCGGACAGGGGCAGGAGCAAAAATATGAGTGGCGATAACAAAAAAGAGTCGGATCCGGTTATTGTTCGGTTAGACATCAGTGCTTTGAATGAAGCCAGATCGATTCTGTATGATGCCTACCGGGATGAGCCAACGTTCCAATACCTGTTTAATCATCGTAAACCCGGTTATAAGCAGCGCGTTCGGGCAACCGTTCGTGAGCTTGTTGATTTGTACTTTGATCTGAATCAGGAATCGGTCGGCGTGATGGTTAATGATACCTTGGTCGCTGTGGCGTTTATCGGCGATCCGGATCTGAGGTTGAATCTGGCGAACCAGTTTAGCTGGCGAATTCGCATGGTTCTGACTGCAGGTTTTGCCTCTACTCGCAGATACCTGCACTATCACGAAAGGATACGTGCAATGTTACCTCAGCCACTGGCTCATCAGTTGCCATTGATGGGGGTTAACCCCAAGTACCAGAATCGTGGGTACGGGCGGCTCTTGCTACAAGCCGTTCAACGTTTGTGCGCAGAAAATCCTCGTGGAACAGGCTTGGTCCTCGATACGGGAAACAGTCGTTATCTGCCGTTTTATGAATCTGAAGGCTTCCGCAGCCTGGGAAAACTCCGTGTTGGAGGTTTTGAGGATCACATACTGTTCCGCGAGATCCATCCGGAAGCCAAGGTTGCCGCTAACCAAAATTAACGCCGTAATATGCAACAGGAGACAACGTGTCTGACAGCCTGGATTATGATCTGATTGTGATTGGTGCCGGTTCCGGCGGAGTGCGCCTTGCGCGTATGTCTGCCGGGCGTGGAGCGCGAGTAGCTGTAGTTGAGTCCCGTTATCTTGGCGGCACCTGCGTTAACGTTGGTTGCGTGCCTAAAAAGCTGTTTGTATATGGGGCTCATGTTCGCGACGACCTTGAGGATGCAGCAGGTTATGGCTGGGATATCCCGATGGACGGCGTCAGCTTTGACTGGCCAACACTTGTCGCCAACAAAAATGCTGAAATTGAAAGACTCAACGGAATTTATGGCCGCCTGCTTGAGAATGCTGGCGTTACCATCATTGAAGGCACCGCATCTATCAAGGATCCGAATACGGTTGTCGTAGGTGATAAGGAATACTCAACCAAGCACATAACTGTTGCAACGGGCAGCTGGCCAGTTGTTCCTGATATTCCAGGTAAGGACAGCATTCTTACATCGAATGAAATGTTCTATTTGCCGCAACTGCCCAAACAGGCTGTTGTTTGGGGCGGTGGCTACATTGCAGTTGAGTTCGCCGGTATTCTTGCAGGCCTTGGTGTGGAGACAACGCTCCTTTATCGGGGCGATCTGTTCCTTCGTGGGTTTGACAACGATGTGCGCAAATTTACTGAACAGGAAATGCGCAAGAAGGGCATTCGGCTCGAGTTTGGCGTAACAATTGAATCTGTTGAGCCTGAAAACTCCCACTACCGAGTCAAACTCAGTAATGGCGAGGTCATGGAGACTGGTCTTGTGATGGCGGCAACGGGCAGAAGGGCGCTGGTTGATGGCTTGGGCCTTACTGAGTTGGGCGTCGAACTTAATGCCTCTGGGCATGTGGTTGTAGACGATTACTTCCAAACCTCTGTGCCTTCAATAACCGCTCTGGGCGATGTGATTGGTACGCCACAGTTAACGCCGGTAGCGCTTGCACAGGCTATGGTTCTGTCCCGCAGAATGTTCGGAGACGGAAAGGGCGAGATGGATTACACCGCAATCCCGACTGCGGTTTTCTGCCAGCCAAATATCGGCACAGTGGGTCTGACAGAGGAAGAGGCGCGCGAAGCAGGGCATACCTTGAGAATCTACCGCTCAGAGTTCCGCCCCATGAAATACACACTCAGTGGCCGTGAAGAGCGCTGCCTGATGAAACTGGTTGTTGATGACGCAACAGATCGGGTTCTGGGGGCACACATGGTGGGGGCAGATGCAGGTGAAATCACTCAGGGGCTTGCCGTAGCCATCAAGGCTGGCGCAACCAAAGCCCAGTTTGATTCAACAATTGGCATTCACCCAACCTCCGCAGAAGAATTCGTCACCATGCGGGAGCCAGTCGCCTGATAGATACCATGGGCCCAGGGACGGGCTTATATACCGATTGTTTTTTCGGGCTGCTCACAGCAGTGTTACCCAGCGCCCCAGCACTTCCCGAAGATTTTCCTTCCGTACAGGTTTGGACAGGTAGTCGTCCATGCCACTTTCATGGCAGTTTTGTTTCGTGCCGGGCAGAACATCTGCGGTTAGTGCAATTACTGGCGTTCTGCCAACACCGTTAGCAGTCTCCCATTCCCGGATATAGCGTGTCGTTTCATAGCCATCCATGACTGGCATCTGGCAGTCCATGAGGATGACATCAAAGCCTTGGTGGCTGGCATGAACTTTTTCCAATGCTTCCTGCCCGTTGGTGACGGCTTCCGTATCAAATCCAAGACGATTTAACAGTGCTACCGCCACCCGCTGGTTTACCGGGTTATCCTCAACGACCAAGGCACGCCTGGAAAGAGGTGTCTCCACATGTAATACAGATTCAGGTTCAATTGATAAGGTTGCTGTAGAGGCGACTTCAAGAGGTAACTCAAATCGAAATGACGAGCCTTCCCCATGATGTGATTCCACCTGGATATGACCACCGAGTAGCTCCACCAGCCTTTGAACAAGAGACAGCCCAATACCGGCGCCACCGAAACTTCGGGCATCTCCACCCTCGAGTTGTTGGAAAGTACTGAACATGTCTGTAACGCGGCCGTTGGGAATACCGCTTCCCGAATCGCTAACGGAACAGTTGATAATGATGCAGCCGTCCTCAACTCCAAAGCACCCTAGCTGTACGTTAACAAAACCGTCGGTGGTGAATTTGATTGCGTTATCAAGCAGGCACGCGAGAATCTGACGAATCCGGGGTGCATCCCCTTTTACCATAGGTGTTTCGGGCCAGTCCCCGTAAAAGTTAAGGGTTAATGCTAATCCCTGTTCTTCTGCCAAGTGGCGATACGATGCAACGCAATTTGTAACAAGCGTGTGCAGATTGAACGGCTGATGGTCTACCACGATACCGCCGCTATCCATATGGGAGTAATCAAGAATGTCGCTGATAACTGTTAAGAGGTCTTCCGTTGACTGCCTTGCGGTCTTCAAAAAATCACGCTGCCTCGGGCTCAGGGTTTCTTCCTGAACAAGATCTATCATGCCCAGGACTCCATTTAACGGAGTGCGAAGTTCATGGCTCATTGTTGCCAAAAACTCGGATTTTGCCTGGCTTGCGGTTTCCGCTTTTTCACGGGCCCGCTCAGATATCGCCAGTGTCTGATCTCTCGAAGCTTTCAATGATTCAAGATGCTCGGCCAGTTGGTTTAACTGCTGTTCAATCGCAACCAACTCCCGGGAATTTTTACGTCTGTTCACTTTGCTCAAGCGATAATCGCCCTCGATAAGGCGATTGATGCGTCCCGACACCTCAGTAATCGGGGAGAGAATCGTATTCAACGTATGCTTTATGATCAGAATGCTGAATAGCAATAAAGACAAGCCTACCGTTAGCGACGACCAGAGGATATCGTTTCGTCGTTCTATCAGGGCGTTGCTACTCACACCAACCATAACTGTGCCGACCCGCAGCGCTCCGGAACTGAGGCCAAACTCGGGCTCAAACCACAGCGTTGGGCGATCGGTTTCAAATTCCAGAGGGTTCTGCAGTATTTCTGCCTGATATATCTGAAATTCGCTCGACTTATCCCCGGGTTCGCTGTCAAGGGAGTTGACGTAACCGATCTGTTCGCCGGTCACGTCCACCACGCGAATCCAGTCTGCCCTGCTGTGCCGGATCGACTGGGAAAGTATTTCCTGCAGCGCCTGAGTGTTGCCGGATACAACGGCGTATTCCAGAGAAGGGGCCAAGGTATCAGCCAGGAGCTGATTGCTGTCCGAGAGATCGCGCCTGGCGTCATCCAGACGGGCGGAAGTAAAAAAGCCCATGAAGGTAATGAACATCACGACGGAAGGGAGCGCACCTAGTAGTAGGAGCTTGCGAGCCAAAGGCGTGTTGATGGGCTGCTTACTCATCACCTTGTCCTCCATGGCTGTCTAAGCGTAGTTCTACGTTTTGGATGATCTGCTCTTGTGTAGCCAGTGGAATGTTCAGTGAGCGAGCAACCTGTTCGTTGATATCAACCCGAAATTGGGGAGGATAACCCGGGTCTGGAAACCTTCCGGTTTCGAAGAATGTCTGTAGATGCCCCCCTGCCATCTCTACCATGGCGGGGAAGGATGCGTAGCCAGAGGCAAGGGAACCCGCTTTGACATAAGCTTGGCTCGGACCTATCACAATTCTGTTTCGGCGATAGGCTGTAAGCAGAACGTGCTTCATGGTTCTGGGGTTATAGATTGTGCGGTCTGGCGCAGCCAGCAAAAAATCGCCATAGCTTAGCGCTCTGTTAAGTGTAGAGATGAGCTGTTTGTCATCATCCACTACGAAAAGTTGTGCCTCGAGGTTGTAAGCTGGAAGTTCATCAATGAGCGTATCGTATAGCTCTGCCGTACCAGCAGTCGCAATCAATGCGATACGCGTAGCTTGAGGGAGAATAGCTTTGCCAATAAGTGCTTGCCTGAGTAACGGAGCACCGTGGTAGATACCGGAAATCTGCCCTGATGAGCGGCGAGCGAACCCGCCCAGGAAATCTGGCTCTACGAGCAGAGCTAACACAGGGGCTTGACGGTTCACTTGTCGTATTCGTGAAAATGCACCAGGCCCCAAGGTGACAATTGGGCCGTCGTCAGTCTGCGCCGCTTGTTCGTCCGTAACAGGCACCAGTTGGTGCTGTCCGCCGAGTGTTTGTTCAAGGAGGCCTTGGATATGACTATCCAGAGCCAGGTTTCCAGAGCTGGCCAGATACACGGGTGAAGGGTCTTGGGCGAGGGCAGTAGGGGTGGCGGAGAAAATGGTGGCTGCTATCAGGGTGCAAAGCAACGCAGTTGCAGTCAGGGACTTAGCTGCCTGCATTGCTGCGCGTCTTATGACTTGCCCCTTTTGTTTCATACCATCCCAGGCCAGAAATCGTCCCTGATTAACGATCAGAAACGTATACCCGCTTCAACGAAGAGTTGATTGGGATCCGCAATATTGTTGGCGCTGCTCATATCCGGTTCTTCGTTTATGTAGTGTTGCATGGTGAGCGCAAGTTCCGCTGAGTAGCGCGGTTGAAAAAACCGCTTTGCCAATCGGAAATCGATGCGCTCAAACCGGGAGCTCCGAAACTTGTCCGCCCAGTAGTATGCGGAAGAGCCCCTGATGCCAAATGGCAGATCCTGAATAAGTGCCAGGCTGCCTGAGTGTCTGGCCGACATGCGGCCAAGCAAGTCAACATTGTATTCCTGGCGAGCTGGGTCGGGGTTGCCATTTTCATCACGAATGACCGGGCCTGTATACCAGCCATCCTGCTCAAGATAGCCATAACTTGCCCTGAATGTTGTTCCTGGGAACTCAAGTGACGCCTCAATTTCAACGCCCTCCTGATCCAGTGCCACGTTGTTATCAATGGTCCAATCCTTAAACTGGATAACGCCGCTAATCATATCCCGGAGTTCGTCCTTGAATAAGCGAACCTCCAGGGACAGTTGACCTGTCTCCATAGGAAACTGCCCGAAGTAGCTGATTTCTCTCGATACTATCGTCTCTTCTTTGAGCGTTTCCCCGAGTGTTACGTAGGAGTAGTGCTTCCATACATCAGTACTATTTACCCGGTACCCCTCGTATCCCGCATACTTTGCGGGCTCAACATTTCTAAGTGTATATCCATAATCCGGGTTTTGCTCAAACCCGTCGGGCGTGCGAACTGCTTTTGAGAAAACGAACCTGAGTGCGTGGTTATTGCCAAGGATGAAGTTCGCCGCAACCCGGGGTGAAAAATAACCTTCATCCGTTGTCGTTGTGCGCTCCCAGTTACCGCCACCATTCAAAGTGAGCCAGGTGGTCGGTGAGTATTCAAGATTACCAAACACCCTGGATTGGTGGTTGTTACCCCGGCCATTAAAGTAGGTTTCAGAACGATAGGTGTCTTCCCGGAAGCCAATGCCAGTTACCAGCTTAAGATCGTCACTAAATAAAAGCGTGTCTTGTAGTTCCAGTTCAAACCGGGAGTCTTCTGAATCTGCGTTAACTTCCGCCGTTAACGGGATGCCTCCGGGGCTTCCGGGGAAACACAGGCCTTTGTTGGCCTTTAAAAAAAGGAGGTCACCATTGGCAAGGCAGTCCACGGCTGTTTCCGGTAGTTCAATGGGCCACTGCTGTCTGCGGTCATAGTTCTCGAAGCTCGCCAGAATATGAAAGAAGTGATTGTTTGAGGGTGTAAAGTTAAGCTGCGTCTGGAGGTAATAGTCCCGCAGATCAATATCTGGATGACCGACAGCTTCCAGTTCTCCGCTTCTGTCCTTGTCTTGCTCGTTTACGCCATCTACGACACCCAGTCGAATATCAGCGTTAAACCCGGAGTTTACCTTCAGGCGGGAAGAATAATTAAACGAGTTGATATTATGTCCGTCATGAAATGGCTCCGGATCAGGGCCTCCGCTTTGGTAATCAAAGCCATCAAATTTTCGCTTCTCAAAGGCAAGCCGCCAGTCGTAACTATCATTGGCATCACCAACCGAGGCAAAGGTGCGAACGTAGTTTCTGGAGCCCCGAATGGCTCGTATCTCGACACCAGAGGTGTCGGCGGGGTTTCTGGTGATAATGTTGATGGTGCCTAAAAAGGCGTTAATTCCATATGCTGCTGAGTTAGGCCCCCGGCTTACCTCTATTCGCTCGATGAGTTCCAGCGGCACCGGCATGGTTTGCCAGTCCATGTCAGACAGTGTTGCGCGATGCGCTGTCCGACCATCAACCAGGACCTGCATGCGCCGCTGTTCGTAATGAACCGTGCCGTGATATGTGGTGACAGGGGAGTTGCTGCCAACCTCAGCCACAACCATGCCGGGAACCAGCCGAAATACCTCAACAAGGTTCATAATGCCAAGATCACGGATCATTTCGCCTTCAATGACCGTCGTGGTGCCTGGAACCCGAGTTTTGGGTTGTCTGAGCCGGGTGGTTGTTAAAACTTCTGGAATCTCGTCGTTAAACCCGTAGAAGCCAGCCAATTGAGCATCACCATCCGGGGATTGGGCGGCAGTATCCATTGACACCAATGAAACGGCAGTCGCCAAAACCATTACCGTCACGTTTGTGCGGTAAAAAGCGGTGGGCCGAAAGGCGGTTTTGTCGAAATTCGTAACGGACATGGGTGTCGTTCTATAATCTGCCGAGTAGAAGGTAAAACGTCGTTTTTTGTATGTTTTAGCTATCGTATTTGACTACACGATGATTGTCTCTCAAAAACGTAATGAATCGATAGGTTTGGAATATGCCTGATAAGAATTTAAGCCTGGTTGATCGTGATCTTGATGCCTCGGAAGGGCAGGTCGTCCGTGAGGTTATGATCCAGATCAAGGCGCTTTTGAATGATCCGGCTAGAAGCCGGGATGCAGGCATATGGAAGGCTATTCTTCGTGAGCCACCTGCTGATCAGGCGCTGTTGCGGCGGGAGCTTGGCCGACAACTGGAGCCGCAGCTTCGGCCTATGGCCGAAAACGGCAGTCTTCCTCCCCCGGTTGTTATCTTTTTGGCGGAGTGGTTTGAATGGCAAAGTCTTCAGGAAATAGCAATCCAGGATGAGGAGCGCCGATACCCTGACCCGGAGCCGGGCCAGGAGCATATGGATGAAGACGCACCGCAAATGGTTAACTTCTGGCCGGCCGTTATAGGTTGGATCATCGGGCTTGTAGTGCTTGCCACAATATTTGGAGGTATGGGTGGCGGCTGAAGAGGCAGCCGCCTATTGTGATTCGCCTGGTAATTTCGACTCGGCAATTTTGTCACGATACTTTTGTGCCAGTATGGCGCCAATAATAACCTGGACCTGGTTGTAGCACATAATCGGCAATACGATCATCCCAAAGCCGGGGTGTCCGGAAAATAGCACTTTGGCCATGGGCAGCCCCGAAGCCAGGCTCTTTTTTGAGCCGCAGAAAACTACCGCAGCTTCGTCCTCCAGACTGAGCCCGAACCGCCGCACCATAAAGCGTGCAAAGAACATAAACAGAGCCAGCAACCCGATACACAGCAGTATGGTGAGAACAATAGCTTTCAGCGGCAGGTTTTGCCAAAGACCACTTTCCACGGAATGGGAGAAGGCGGAATACACGATCAGCCAGATCACACACTTGTCGTAGCGCGCCATCAGATGTTCATTCCGGCCCAGAAATCCTCCCAACATGGGGCGCATGGCGTGGCCGACAGCAAAGGGCAGCAGTAGCTGCAGAACGATATCTTTCAGGGCTTCGCCCACCGCAAAATCCCCGCTACCAGCAGAGCTTACCAATAGGAGTAGCAGAAAGGGCGTCAGCATCATTCCGAATACGTTCGATGCTGCAGCGCTGCATATAGCCGCCGGTACGTTACCGCGGGCCAAAGCTGTATATGCAATGGATGAAGACACGGCAGATGGCAATACACCCAGATACAAAAAGCCAAGCCCAAGGTCTGGGGGCATCCATGAAGGTGCGAAGTTGCTCATGCCGTTAATGGGGAGCACGACCAGAGGGAAGAAGCCAAAGGTAAGCGCGGTGATGAGTATGTGCAGTCGCCAGTGAGATGCCCCATCGACGATTTGTTGTCGTGATAATGCTGCTCCATGGAAGAAAAAGAGCAGGGCAACGGCAACTGTCCCTGCCACCGCCAATAACTCTCCGACAACGCCGGTGGCCGGCAAAAATGAAGCAAGGGCAACAGCGCCCAGTAACATAATGGTAAATGTGTCTGGCCGGAATTTCATGGTCACGTGCCCCTCTTTCGTAGGGCCTGAAGGCTGGGGGAGAGGAGTGCCCGGGCAAGTTTCTCCGCTTTGTCCGAATCCTGACGGCGAACGGCCGCAAGAAGTAGTTCGTGATCTTCCTGGGAGGGCTCCGGAAGGTCTGCGTCGCTTTCGGTGCGCTCGATTGTCTGAGTTATTGCGTGGGAGAAGTAATCGTAAAGTTCCGAAAGCGCCGAGTTATGGGACGCGGCCACAAGCGCGTGGTGGAAAGCCTCATCGTGACGAATGCGCTCTTGCAAATTCGAATCGGCCTTGCCTCTGGCATCCAGTGCCATGGTCATGGCACGAACGTCCTGGTCAGTGCGCCGTTGTGCCGCCAGTTTTGCGGCTTCGGTCTCCAGCATAATCCGAACTTCAAGCTGATCGGTTAGCTGGGTGCGGGCGATCCTCTTGAGGGTTTCACCGGCGTCCCGGGTGGCTCTCACATAGGTGCCGTCTCCCTGTCGGGTTTCAAGCATACCGACATGAGCGAGCACTCGTACCGCTTCTCGCACCGTGTTGCGACTGACACCAAGGGCTTCTGAAAGCTCAGCTTCCACCGGAAGCTTGTCGCCGACCAACCATTGTTCCGTTTCTATCGCGTGCCTCAAGCTTTCTATAGCGGTCTCTACCAGAGAGCCTTTTTGAATTTTTTTGAGCATTGTGGGTCATCCCTTCAGCTGATCATAGAATCATCCTATGAATCAGTTGTCGATGCAAATGCATTAGCAAGGAAATCACAAACACCAAGAGACGGTGCAAAGCGCCGCTCTTGTTGAGTATGCCAAAAGCCGGGGGTTACCCGGCTGATTTAAGGAGTTGGTAGTCCGCCGGGTTAACGTTACGAGTGGCAAGACGATAGGAGAAGGTAAACCCCGGCCAGTTCAGTGTGTTTTTGCCATTGGCATCAAGATACCAGGATGAGCAGCCGGAGCTCCACACGCTGCCTTCAAGATCTTTCTGAATGGTGCTGGAATAGCTCTCTACCCGGTGTTGATGGACATCCATGGCCGCACCCGGATGCTCTTGTAGCACCTTCAGGCAGCCAAGAATGTACTGAAACTGTGATTCGAGCATGTAGAGAATGGAGTTATGGGCCAGATTTGTGTTGGGTCCATACAGTATGAACAAGTTTGGAAAACCCGATACAGTGATGCCTTTAAACGCTGTCGCACCATTCTTCCAGGCTTCGTTCAGTGTCACGCCGCCGCGCCCGGTAACACGAATCGGAGACAGAAATTCAGAAGCACGAAACCCGGTACCAAAAATGATGACATCAACCGGGTAATGTTTACCCGATTGCGTTTGAACGCCAGTCGCATCTACTTTGGCAATGGGGTCTGTAACGAGATCCAGGTTGGATCGATTGATGGCCGGATACCAATCGTTGGAAATCAGAATGCGCTTACAGCCAATCTGGTAATCCGGAATGATCTGTTTCCGTTTCCCGGGATCGCTAATGTGCTTGCGCGCTTCTTTTTTGGCCTGCAAAGCCAATACTTTCAACAGGCTGCTGAACCCCGTGAAGGCGAGGCCTCGGCTTTCATTCTTCCAATAGATCAGGTATCGGTACAGCCTGTCCCATGCAGGAACAGCTTTGAACAGGTTTTGCTCCCAGGTTTTAAAAGGCCTGTCAGGCTTTGGGACTACCCAGGCAGCAGAACGCTGGAAGAGCGCGAGCGATTTCACCTCACGGGCAATCTCGGGCACAAACTGGATGGCGCTGGCGCCCGTGCCGATAACCGCAACCCGCTTGTTTTTGAGATCGTAATCGTGATTCCAGCGAGCGGAGTGAAAGGAGGTGCCTTTGAACGCTTCCATGCCGTCAATATTGGGTGACGCCGGCTGATTAAGTTGGCCGGTGGCTGAAATGACAACCTGTGCTTGCAGTTTTTCGCCGCTTGTCAGCGTGAGGATCCAGTGGTTATGCGCCTCGTCAAACACGGCTTCCGCCACCTCACAGTTGAAGCGGATCTGTTCACTCAGCCCATACTTTTCAACGCAGTGTTCCATATAGCCAAGGAGTTCGTGTTGCAGCCCGAATTTTCGTGACCAGTCGTGCTTTGGCTCGAAAGAATAGGAGTAAAAGTGGGACTGCACATCACATGCTGCACCGGGGTAGGTATTGTCGCGCCAGGTTCCGCCAACCCGATCGGCTTTTTCCAGCAAAGTGACATTGGTGAATCCGGCCTTGTTTAGCTGGATAGCCATGCCTATTCCGCCAAACCCTGTTCCGATTATGATGACAGAGGGTTGTGTGTTGCTGTTTTTGTTGGCCATACCCGTGATATCCAGTCTTGTGAAAATAATGACGCCTTGTTCACTATATGTGTCTATTGCCACCCAAGTCATGGCTTTTTGTGCCAGATTTGGTGGCAGTAAACGCCAGGTCTCACGTTCTCAGGGGTAGTTTTACTGACCCCAAAAACCATCAAGCCGCACTTCCCAGGGAGGCGCGGCTTGATAGATAGGGCTTGTAAGGGGAAAGAGCTATTCTTGGGTAGCGTTGAGCAAATCCGGTTTTTTCAGGGCTCTCTGGAACAGATCTTTATCCTCGGCTATGGCCATGGCGCACTTTTCCGCCAAGTCGTCGCCCAGTCCTTCTACTTTTCGGGCCAGATAAACCTGAATTTCTTCCGCCAACTCCAGGATCTTATCTCTGGCATCGGCATCCGCCTTTGATGTGAAAAGCATGGTCTCAGGATTTTTTAATGCCATATCCAGGCCGTCCCTATCGGAAAAATAGACTGCTTGTACCGCCATGGTCATTCCTCGCAGTGAATGTCTAATTTACTGTATAGGTATACAGTGTATCCGACTTGCCCGGAGAAATACACTCAATCGGGGAGAAGCAACCCATTTACTCACGCTCTACGGGGCGATCTGGACGAATTTCCGGATAAAGCGACTCGAACAATGGCTTCAAGCCCTTGGCTTCATCAACAAACAATTGAAGGTGCGGGAAGGGTATTTCGATGCCAGCCTCATCGAGCGTCTCTTTGATCTGCTCCAACACTTCGGCCATGATGCCGGGCTGAACATCCAGATTATCTGGAGTAATCCATATTTTTACTTCCAGGTCTACTGAGGAGTCGCCCAGATTTTTAAGCACTACCCGTGGCTCCATGCCCGGAGATTGCAAAACCTCCGGGTGCGCCAAAAGTACCGGCATAATGATATCTCTGGCGGCCTTGGCAGACTCTTTGTAAGCAATGCCGACAGGGATGTTCAGCCTTGTAGCGCCTTCTGCGCTGTAATTCACAATCTCTGAAGACGCCACGCTGTCGTTGGGAATCATGGTGAATATGTTGTCGCGAGTCCGCAGCCAGGTGGTGCGCAGGGCAATCTTCACCACCTTGCCATCCTGGCCATTAATTGTGACCCAGTCGCCAATGCGAAATGGCCGCTCAATCAATAAGGTGATACCAGCGATGAAGTTTGACAGCGTCGACTGAGCCGCAAACCCTACAGCAATGCCCACAATACCCAAGCCAGCAACAATCGACAGCAGGTCAAAACCGAATTGCGCAAGAATGGTGACCACTGCAAAGGTCGCCATCACCACAGACAACACATTGCCCGCTAACTGTTGGATAGATGCATCTAACTGGTTGCGACGCAAGGTTTCGGTGGTCAGACGACGGCTAACCAGCCATGCTACGTAGAAGCTCAGCGCTAACAGACCCGCTCTGGATGCCGCCTTTAGAAACTCAACCCCAGCTCCAAATTGCGCCAGTATTATCAGTAGCGCACCCAGCCCGGCAAGATAACGCAAACCGCTCCTACCGTGCCTGAACATCGGGCTCTTTACATTGCGCTTTCCGACTACCAATCGAACAAGCCCAATCACCACCAGGTAGGCGCCCAAAAACAAAGCCAAATACAGAGTCGAAATCACGGCTTGGCTGAACACATAAGCGCCAACTTCACGCCAAGCCACCTCATGGCCGCCAAAGGCGTTTAGTGTGTCACCAAGGTTTTTCTTTATTTGCTCAGCCACGGCTGCCATGAATTCGACCATCAATCCTGTCCTTTGCCAAAAAGAGAGCGGAGTGCTTTCGAATTATAGAAGCCCTGATGAGTGTCAGTAGCGTAAAAGAGCTGAACCCCAGGTAAAGCCCCCGCCAAAGGCTTCAAGCATTACAACATCGTTGCGCTGAATACGTCCGTCTCTAACGGCAACATCCAGGGCGAGAGGTATAGAGGCCGCTGAGGTATTGCCGTGCTTGTTAACGGTAACCACAACCTGATCCATGGGCATGCTCAGCTTTTTCGCGGTAGCAGCAATGATGCGCAGGTTAGCTTGATGAGGCACCAGCCAGTCGATTTCGGATTTTTTCATCTGGTTGGCTGCGAGAGTTTCATCAACGATCTTGCCCAAGGTGTTTACGGCTACCTTGAAGACTTCGCTGCCTTTCATTTCTACAAAGGCCTTGCCCGCTTTAACCTGGTCGTAATTGCTGGCAATTCCGCAGGGCACATGAAGCAAGTCTTCGTACTGTCCGTCTGCATGAATATGGGTGGAAAGAATACCGGTTTCTTCATGTGCCTCCAGAATCACAGCACCAGCACCATCCCCGAACAGCACGCAGGTGCCCCGGTCGGACCAGTCAATGATTCGGGAGAAAACCTCAGCGCCAATAACCAGCGCTTTTTTGCTGGACCCGGTTTTTATAAATTTGTCGGCAACCGAGAGGGCATAAACGAATCCGCTACACACGGCCTGAATATCAAACGCCGGGCATCCATGAATCCCTAGCCGGGCTTGAAGAATGCAGGCAGAACTAGGGAAGATCTTATCCGGGGTGGACGTAGCAAACACAATCAGGTCAATCTCGCTGGCATCTATGCCGGCAGCTTCAATGGCATTCAACGCGGCTTGCTCTGCAAGATCCACGGTGGTCTGGCCTTTCAAGGCAATGTGCCGCTGCTCAATGCCGGTTCGCTCACGGATCCATTTGTCCGTGGTATCAACCGTCTTTTCGAGGTCTTTGTTGGTAACAATGTTCTCTGGCAGGTAAGAGCCAGTGCCGGCAATGCGTGCAAAGGTCATTCGCTAAATCCCACGATATATCCGATTGGGGAGCTCTGTGCATTCAGGGGGCCTTTTGGTTTGCAGGGTTCTGAATGCGTTTTAAACGCTCCTTGGCTTTAGACCATGCTATACCCCTGAACCATTGTCTGTTATTAGCTGTTTGTCAAAGACGACCGTGAAAACACTGGCTAAATGGGCCTGTTTCGCCTTATTGGGCTGCCGCAGCGTGCGGTAATCTGCGTTACACTCCAGTCTTCAGACAAGGACTTGCACTAAATGCCCGATCTGATTCTCTACAATTACGCCTTATCCCCTTTCTCCGAGAAAATCCGCGTAATGCTTGGGATCACGGGTTGTGGTTCGTTGTTGAATTGGCGGGAAAGCCTTGGTTGCAAGGTTACCCGAAGGTAAGTGCCTGGTTGTCACGAATGACTGCATTCGGACATTGACAGCCTGAAAATCTCAGTGCCGGCGAAGCGGCTATGCGAGCAAAAAATGCACAGCCTCGAGCATTGCCCGATGCGGAAGACGAGTTTCAGCTGATCCAGGAAGTCACTATTGCGCCGGACGATTATGGCCGTGACCCGGTTACTGGCACACTCGTCTATACCGATAAAAGTGTGACTATTCTTGCCAGAGAAACCTCAGAAGTTGGGCTTGTCCACGTACATTTCCCGAAACTCGGGTTTCGCGTACGCCCAGTGGAATAAGCAACTTACGAAAACGCCTCATCAGAACAGGAGCCTGTATGAATTCTTCCAGCCGTCTCACAGCGCGTTTAGGTATTCGCCATCCGATCGTGCAAGCACCAATGGCCGGGGTTGCTACACCGGAATTGGCTGCAGCGGTCACCAATGCAGGAGGACTGGGTTCGCTGGGGATCGGTGCCAGCACACCGGCTCAGGCCCGGAAGATGATTGAGCAGGCCCAGGCGCTTACCAGCGGGCCGTTCAATGTGAATGTGTTCTGCCACGAACCTGCACGCCGGGATGAGAGCACTGAGGCTGCCTGGGTGCAGTATCTGGCCCCTTTGTTTGGCGAGGCCGGCATAGAACCACCGGATTCACTCGGCGAACTTTATACATCGTTTATTGAAGATGACGAAACACTGGCCATGCTGCTTGAGCTGAAACCAGCGGTTGTCAGCTTTCACTTTGGAATTCCATCGGCAGAACGTATTGCCGCACTGAAGGAAGCAGGCATTTTTACCATGGCGACGGCTACCTGTCGTGACGAAGCCGCAATAATTGAAGCTGCAGGAATTGATGCCATAGTGGCTCAAGGTATTGAGGCAGGCGGCCACAGAGGTATGTTCAATCCGGAGGCTGCGGATCAGTGCCTGAGCACCTTTGTGCTTGTGCGGTTGCTGGCGCAGAAGACCACGCTACCCATTATTGCCGCTGGTGGCGTGATGGACGGTTTCGGGGTGAGTGCTGCAATTGAGTCAGGTGCGGCAGCGGTTCAGCTCGGAACAGCGTTTGTTTTGTGCCCGGAGTCGTCTGCGAATGAGGCCTACCGTGAAGCGCTCAAGAGTGAGCGGGCAGCAGATACACGGTTAACAAAGGTGCTTTCTGGCCGCCCGGCACGTGGAATCGTTAACCGCCTGATATCCTTCGGCGAAGCTAGCGACAGCCCTCAAACTGCCGATTACCCGGTGGCTTACGATGCAGCAAAGCGCCTGAACACGGCAGCTTCGAAGCTCGGTAATCATGAATTCGCCGCGCAATGGGCAGGTCAGGGCGCACCCATGGCGCGGGAATTGCCCGCCGCCGAATTGGTGGCGCTGATTATGGAGGAGTACCGCAGTAGGTATCCTGGCTAAGGCCTGCTACGCGAGCCATTCCAGTATCTGGTCGTGCACCACCTTGTTGTCGAGCAAATCCAGATGATTGAGCTTTTCAAATACACGACAATCTTCGAGGCGTATTGGCAGCCTTCGCGAGTCATCCGCGTGATGCCCTTTGGCGCTGTCCAGACGAACCAGTAGGTCACCCATCATAGTGCTGGGAATATTCGACACACGCTTACCTATAGCTGCGGCTATAAAGTAGTGTCGGGTGCCTTCGCGAAGTGGAACCGGCTTGCGCCCATCCGGGTGGAAGTCGTCTTGGTCAATGCCATCCCAGTCATCGTCCAGCAAGTTACCGTGTCGCAGGTCTTTGATGCCGGCACTGGTGTGTCTACCAAGCGCTAAGGGGCTGACGTAGCGAAACTGCCTCATGAGGAAGGTCAGCATATGCCCGGCCTTGGCGACGGGCGAACCGTGATGTGGTGAACCAAGATAAAGGGCGTTTCGCAATAGCTTTGTCCAGGGCAGGTTTCGTTCACTGCCGTACCAGCATGCGCTACGTATAACGAGCCCACCCATGCTGTGGCCAATCAGTGTGAGCTCTTCAACTTCAACAGGCCAGGCTTCAACTAACTTCTGAAGTTGTTCACTTAACTCTTTGCCATTACTGGAAATGTGTCGACCCGTATTGTAGTTCAGATACAATGGCGTGAAGCCATGAGCGGACTGCAGTTCCGTGCCCAGGTTGCCTTCGTTGTGCCCTTTCCAGTACTCATGTGAGAGGCATAAACCGTGAACCAAAACCACGATACGCGGGCTGGCACCCGGAACCGTTGCGCTGAGATTGCCCGAGCCCGGCTGTACCTTCTCTCCAAGACTGTTTCGGAAATTCATGTTGATTGCCAGCGGGTTGTTACTGGCCTCAAGGTGATCGCCGCAAACACCATTCAATGCAGCTACAACTCTCATACTTTTTGAAGTATATGGGTGCCCCTCACTCCTTGAGAATCTGGAGAGGGAGTAATGCAACCCCTGTTTCAGCACATAGGTGGTTGATTGAATAACCCGGTAGGTGGTGTGCCTTCGCCGCTCTTCCGTAGACAAGCCTGCAACATCGAGCAGCCGGTATAGTGGATTGGCATCCCGCGCGATAGTGCGGTGCATCTTTTCCGTAATATCAGTAACACCACTGGTGGCATCCAGGAGCAATTGTGCTGAGCCGTGTAACGTTTTGACTGACACCATTTTGCTGTGCTCCCAAGCTGCGTTCAGAATACGCGGATCAAACGATGCACTTACTATCCAAGAAACAATGATCGGCGCACATGGCTTGTTTTAAGGCAGAAGCGGTCATCTGGGTATTATTCCCCCTGTATCGGCCTCTCTGTCAAGAAGCGTCAGACTAAATAGCGGGGGTCAAAAGTGGTCAATGTTCTACATTGTTCATATGTGAACGTAGAAGCACTGAAAGTGATCGCGAGGCTGAAAAGGGGCGTGTGGCACTAAAAGGCTTTTTCCGGATAACGGAAGAGTGGGGGTGTAATGCCGATGAGCGGAGCAAGTTGCTAGGTGGGCCCTCCAGGACAATGCTCTATAACAATGCCAAGCGGGGATGATGATGCTTTCAACCCCTCCGCATTTTTTTCAAAGCTGCTGTCCTGGCTGCCAAGAGTCGGGAACGGTTGAGGCGTCTGCAGCAGTGGACGTGTCCGGGTATCGTAGATGGTGACGGCTAAGAAGAGTTTGTTCAGTCCCGAGTAGATGTCGTTGGTTGCTTCATCGTTCTGGGTATAGATCCAGCGCTGACCGTAAAATATTGCCTGTAGGGCACCATAGAGATAAGCCTGCTCGGCGATCGCTTCCGGTTTGTTTTCGGTCTTTGAAACAGCCTGGGCGAAGGCTGCGAAACCGAATCAATTATGCGTAAGACAAAGCCGGGTTCAGAGGGTAATCTTGAAAGGGCGCCTAGCTGATTGCTTGTTGATGGTTTTCTAGTGGTGAGGTGCCGTCTGACCTATACTTCTACGGGCCTATCAAAAAATCGCAGGAAGCGTTCCATGAGCGAAGGATTTGGTACTTCAGGAAATCAATACCAGCCCCCGGCTCGATATCACGATCTGGACGAGGTTAATCATGCCGTTAGCGGCGCCAACCTGGAATTTGTCCAACTGAAGCCCGGAAACCTCGATATTGCGCTTGAGCAAATTTCACTAGGTGATCTTTCAATCGACCTCGGTACCGTCAACCTGCCTATCCGAGCGATGGGCGAACTGGATCCAAGTCGATTCAGCATTGGCGCGTTCACCAAGGGCGTTCAGGCTACCTGGAACGGCAATCCCGTCGACGAGTCGCATCTATTAGTCTGCCAGCCAGGCCAGGAACTCAACGGTTACCTTTCGAAAATCTACGGATGGATCTCCCTAGTCGTTCCCCCCGAATGGATTGAGTCAATTGAACAAACCACTTCGCGTACGAACATAACCAAAATCGCCTCTTGTACAACCATCAGGCCCCCCGCCGATAAATTAGAGGATCTGCGGCAAGCCATTGCAAACATTGTGCAACTCGTTGAAATTCCGCTGGGTCCTCTGGGGGACGACTGGTTGGTCACCGATCTCCGTAATGCGTTGGGCGCTGCCCTGAGCTCTATGGATGCCCCTTCAGCGAAAGTCATGTCTCAGGCGTGGGGGCATTATATTTTCGCGAAGCGAGCCGAAGATTATATGCGCGAGAGAATCACAGAACCGGTCAGCATCGATAAACTGTGCGCGTCGATGCACGCCAGCCGTCGATACCTGGAATACGCCTTCGCTGACGCTTTCGGAACAAGCCCTTCGCGCTATTTACGCCTGATGCGGCTGCACCAGGTCCGCAGCAGGCTCAAGATGTCAGGTGGCCGAACGACTGTCACAACTGAGGCGCTCAGATTGGGCTTTAACCACCCAAGCCTGTTTGCCACCCAATACAAGAATGCATTCGGTGAGTCCCCCAGCGTCACGCTTGCGCGGGCTACTGCATAGTTACAGTAAGGCTCGCTCCCATTTCTTTCTCGCCAATCGGTACCCGTGCGGATTCGCGATAGCGAAGCTGTTCCTCACAGCACTAGAATCAACTCTTACGCAACCTGGCATCCAGGGGTGGCCTCAATTAACAAGACCATAGAAAGTAAGGGATCGACTCATCACAACAGGCTGGATGAAGCGCTCGCCTACATCGCGCAGCACATGAAAGAAAGAATCCAACTCGGTCAACTTTCTGAAGCCTCTGGTGTGAGCAAGCGAACGATCGGTTATCTTTTTTTGCACACCTACGGTATTACACCCATGGCTTTCGTTAAACGGGAACGTTTGAGGAAAGCTAGTAGGCTACTGCACCATGCCGACCCGACTACTACCACGGTTGCGAGTATCGCGCGCGAATGCAGCTTCGCCCACATGGGGCAATTTTCGCTCGACTACAAGCGACTGCTTGGCGAATCACCGTCCGACAGCTTGCACCTACACCCACAAGCCGACCGGATACCGGGCAGGCAGTAATCAGCCGATCAGCCATCCTGTTTCCAATCCTGTTCTGATAAGGCCATGCGTTTTCTTGATAGCGAGCGGATGCGTTGAAGGGAATACTGAAAAAAGAATTTCAGAGGAGGGGATAACACGCGAGCCACGTCGCTTTTTATGTACTAATAATTCAGAAGCACCTTATAAATATCCAGCATATGAGCGGAAATTTTTCCCACGGAGTTGTTATGAAATTTCGAATGATATTGATAATGGCCGCCTTTGTGGCGCTCGTCGGTGCGGCCCATGCAGAAAAGCTCAGCACAGAGCAATTTAAAGCCATCGCCGAAGAGGGTTATATTTATGGCCTGCCGTTAGTCATGAACTACGCCGTCATGAACGAGTATGCCGTCAACAAGAACACGGATCAGTACAAAGCACCGTTCAACCACATCAAGAACGAGGCGCGTGTCTATACTTACAAGGACACCACGATCCTCAGCCCGAACAGCGATACGCCGTACTCGGTTGCGTGGCTGGACCTGCGCGCGGAGCCCGTTGTAATCAGCGTCCCCGAGGTCGATAAGGACCGTTACTACTCCGTACAATTGATCGACGGGAACCTCTACAACGATGGTTACATCGGCAGCCGTGCCACCGGTAGTGACGCCGGCTCCTATGCGGTTGTTGGCCCCAACTGGCAAGGCGAAACACCTGAGGGTACCAACAAACTCTTCCGTTCGACGACGCCCTTCATGTTCGTCATTTTTCGCACTCAGCTTTTCGACCCCGAAGATATGGTCAACGTAGAAACGGTGCAGGCCCAGTACAAGGTGGCACCGTTGTCAGCATTTCAAGACAAGCCCGCGCCAGCGGCTGCGCCGGCGATCGACTTTGTGCCCGCGACATCTGCTGGGGTCAAGGCCCACTTCTGGAACTATCTCAGCGCTGCGCTTGAGTTCATTCCGGAAACCGACGACAACGAGGCCATTCGCGCCAGGTTGGCCAGCATAGGCGTCGCCCCGGGGAAGACCTTGGATATGGCCAGTTTCTCGTCGGAGCAACTACAGGCGATAGCCGAAGGGATGAAAGCCGGCGACGAAAAGGTTAACCAGTTCGTAGCCGGTGGCGCCACGGACATCAATGGTTGGCAGGTCGGCTCTTTATGGGGCGACAGCGATTTCTACAACGGTGACTGGCTCAAACGCGCCGGCGGAGCAAAGGCTGGAATCTACGGCAACACCGCCGCAGAAGCGGTATACATTCTGGGCCGGACCGATGCAAAGGGGCAGGTTCTGGATGGCAGTAAGCACAACTACACCCTCACTTTCGCCGCCGACCAGTTGCCACCCGTGAACTCTTTTTGGTCCGTGACTATCTACTACGGTGATAGTCAGTTGCTGGTCAAAAATCCGATCAACCGTTATCTGATCAATTCGCCAATGCTGCCTGATATGAAGAAGAATGCAGACGGTTCACTGACTGTCTATATACAGCATGAATCGCCCGGCACGGGTAAAGAGTCGAACTGGCTGCCGGCGCCGGATGGGCCGATCTACCTGGCACTGCGTATGTACTGGCCGAAACCAGCTAACGAGACGCCTTCCGTATTGCCGCCGGGCCAAGGTACTTGGCAACCACCAGGCATAGTTATGGTCGACTGAGGCAATTGGCAAAGCAAAGGGATGCCGTCAGTCACCGTGACTAAACGCGGAGCAGTATGTCGCTGCAGTATACAAGCGGCAACACAAACACAATCAATGACTTATGCTCGCAACTTTGGAGATTACTATGATAAGCAAATACTGGAGCATGCGTGGTTGGAGCATTTGTTCAATGGTCTGCGCCATGCTTGTTTTAGGAACTTCAGCCTATGCGGAGCAAACAACGCCTGGTTACAACCACAAAATTCCTACCAAAATCCTAACTCCGGACGAGGTAGAAACACCCATTGGCACATTGAACTTTTTTGATGGCATGCCTGATTCAGCAACCGTTGAGAAGGTTTACGACAACCTTGATCTCATTCGCGGAACGGAAACCTTTTTGAACGGAATTCCCGCTACCTCAATAGAGGGGATGCGTCTGGGTTTTCGGGACATCGGGGCCGACGCGTCGAACAAAGCTGTCATCATGGATAAGCTGCTTGATTCCAGCCCGCTGTTCCTGACCGGTAACACCGATACGGTCTACTGCATGGCATTTCTCGATCTCAAGAAAGACGGAGCCACCGTCGTCGAGATCCCTGCTAAATCTGCGCCTGGAACCGTGGATGACGCTTACTTTCGCTTCGTAACAGATATGGGAGTAACCGGGCCCGACGCGGGTGAGGGTGGTAAGTACCTGATCTTGCCGCCTGATTATGACGGCGATCTCAACCCTCCTGAGGGCGGCATGAAGGCAGTAGTGGATGGAGAGACATATTTCGTTTCCAAATCTACCAGCTATATCAACTTACTGTTCCTGCGTGGATTTTTGGTCGACGGAAAGCCCGATGTGGCAACCGCGATGTTTGAAAACGGCCTTAAAATCTACCCGCTGAGAGATGCTGGCAACCCGCCGAAGATGGAGTTCATCAGTGGTTCGGGGAAAAGCTTCAACACCATTCACGCAAACAACTTCGATTTCTACGAAGAATTGCATACGGTGATCGAGCGCGAACCGGTATCAATGCTTGATCCGCAATTGCGTGGTCTGTTTGCGTCCATTGGCATTGAGAAGGGTAAACCGTTCAATCCCGATGCCCGAATGAAGAAAATACTGACACAAGCGGTTGCAATTGGTAATGCAACTGCTCGCGCAATCGTTTTTCGTCCGCGCCTCGAAGGATTTTCTTATTATCCGGGTAGTGGCTGGGGAACCGGTTTTGTTGGCAGCTCTTACCAATGGTTGAAAGATGGTGGCAAAGGTGGGCGTAACCTGGATGCTCGGGCACTCTTTTTCTATCAAGCCACAGTCAATACGCCTGCAATGGTCATGGAAATGGTCGGCAAAGGATCGCAATACGCCGCTACCACGGTGGACAAGAATGGTGATTACCTCTATGGCGATAAGACTTATCGGCTGAAAATTCCAGGCAATGTTCCGGCTGCGGACTTCTGGTCGGTGGTGATCTATGACCCGCAGACCCGCTCCGAACTGCAAACCAGTCAACCGTTCCCAAGCAAGAACAGCAAGCGGGATGCCTTGCAGGAGAACGCTGACGGTTCAGTGGACTTGTATTTTGCCCCGAAAGCGCCTGAAGGCAAGGAAGCTAATTGGATCCAGACAGTTCCAGGCAAAGGGTGGTATCCGATTTTGCGCCTTTATGGCCCATTGAAGCCCTGGTTTGATAAAACGTGGCGACCCGGTGAGCTGGAGTCGATAAGTGGTGTTGATTCCAGTCGTGAAATGCCGGCCGTGTTGGTAGGAGAGGGCGCTACGGTGACCGCTATCGTTGTCGCAGTTGATTGGGACAACCGTGCCTTGGTGCTGAGAACTGAAGATGACGAACTCATTCGGCTAGAAGTCAGTGAGGAGGCACGCAATTTTCCTCAGGTGCGGGCCGGTGACAGGGTCGTTGTGGCCTACAGCATTGGGGTCGCGTTGGCACTCAGCCCATCTGATGCCTCCAACGGCATGCGCGAACGTGTCGATACCGTGACTCTGGATCGTACCGAGCTTGGCCAAAAGCCTGGCGGAACGCTACGTTCGACCATCCATGCCACGGGTGTGGTACGCGCTATCGATCCGGAATTACGAACAGTGACGTTTGATGGTGCTGAGCACACTGTGACATTGGCCGTGGATGAGGATATCGATCTGCCCAATATCCATGTTGGTGACCAAGTGGATGCCCTGTACCAGGAATCACTTGCGATTAGCGTAGAGCCAGCGGTTGGGCATCCGGTTCTAAAATAACGACATAAAGGGGCTATGGAATGAATACGTTAAACCAATGCTTGCTCACTTTATTGCTACTCAGTGCCGCACATCAGGCACTGGCACAAGAGTTATTCATCTATCCGGATAAAGGACAGTCATCCGACCAACAGGCGAAGGACACGCTCGACTGTTCTAACTGGGCAAAATCAAATGCGGGCTACGATCCGGCTAATCCGGCGCTTGGCAATGTGGCGCAGTTGGGGCCAGTGCAGCAAGCCGGCGGTGCAGTGCGTGGTGCCGCCGGCGGTGCCGCCCTGGGTGCCATCGCGGGCGATAGCTCGGAAGCGGCGCGGCGCGGTGCTGTGGCAGGGGTCGTTGTTGGTGGACTAAGGCAGCGCCGTGCCAATCGGGAGGCGCAAGAGGAACATCAACAGGAGGAGCAACAGCTGGTAGCCCAATCTACTGCAAAGAACGACGATTACAATCGTGCCTATGCTGCCTGCCTCGAAGGCCGTGGCTACACGGCTAAGTGAATAGAAGAAAAACCTTACGAACCCTCACAGCTTTGGGACCGGAGAGTAAACCAATGCGCCCACAATTAAGAAAGAATGTGCTTTTTCGGCAAGCTTGCTCGTTGACTGTTTTGGCCATTCCGCTGGGCATCGGTTGCACTGCTGCCTATGCGCAGGGTTCTGCTGACGAGCTTGCCAAGCAACTCGCAAACCCCATTGCCAGCCTTACCAGCGTGCCAATGCAGCTCAACTACGACGACGGTATCGGCACTAAGGATGATGGTTACAAGTACACCCTCAACGTGCAGCCAGTGATACCCGTCTCGATCAGTGAAGACTGGAATATGATATCGCGCACGATCGTTCCGCTCGTTTATCAGGATGAGATCTTTCCCGACGCAGGCGACCAGTCTGGACTTGGCGATGTAACGCAGAGTCTATTTTTTTCGCCCAAAGCTTTGACGGCAAGTGGCTGGACATGGGGCGCCGGACCGGTTCTTCTTATTTCTATAGCAACCGACGACCTGCTTGGGACAGAAAAATGGGGTGCGGGTCCTACTATTGTTGCATTGAAACAAACGGCCGCCGATTGGACGTACGGTGCGCTGGCTAATCATATTTGGTCCTTTGCGGGAGCGAGCGACCGAGGGGACATCAACACCACCTATTTACAGCCGTTCCTTGCGAAGGGCCTTGGTAATGGTCGTACTGTCAATGCCGCCCTGGAGTCTACCTATAACTGGGAGACTGAGCAGTGGACCGTTCCGCTCAATATCGCCTACAGCAAAGTAACCAAACTCGGCAAGCAATTGGTAAGCTTTCAGGGCGGTGCCCGCTATTACCTTGATGCCCCAGATAATGGACCCGAATGGGGACTACGATTCACGTTTACGCTCCTGTTTCCTAAGAATTAATGAAAGCTTAGTCCCAATCGCACGAAGCAATAAATGATCGCAGAATTGATAGTTAGGACTCCCATGCAAGTTATCTTTGTGTGAGTTGCGGTGGTGGTTACAAAGATGCTTTTCTTCGGCGTTTCGCCTGGCGCAATGGTTTTTAACGATAAGGCGGATGTTGGCCCTATTCCTCAGCATAGCCAGCTCTACGGGCTGGATTATCGCCCTCTGTACGTAGATTACTGCCACCTTTACTACATTCGTACGCACCCGCTTTACAACGCAAAACCGCCGCCCCAACTGCTGGGCCAGGTCCTCTCCAGCAAAGTTCCTTTAACAATGGGCCAACGGCACCTGAAATATCGAAGCAGACACTTCTATTGTGCAAATATGAACAGGATTTGCTATATTATTCATAGTTGGGCATCGCAAGGCGGGAGGTAATCCATGACGGCTGTCGTTGAACGTAAAAATGTTGACGGTGATCGCGAAGCTGAAAAAGGCCGAGTTGCGCTAAAGGGCTTCTTTCGAGTAACCGAGGAGTGGGGGTGTAACGCTGAAGAGCGAAGCAAAATTCTGGGCGGTCCCTCCAGAACAACGCTCTATAACTATGCCAAGCTGAATCCAATCAAGCTTTCTAACGACACTATGGAGCGCATCAGCTACATTCTGGGCATCTATAAGGCCTTACAGCTTCTATACCCGACCCATGAGCGAGCAAACCGCAGAATTCGCCTGAAAACATCAGACATACCCTTTTGCGGCAAGTCTGCCATGGAGTTTATGACACAAGGCTCCATGATGAACCTGATGATGACCCGTCAGTATTTCGATGCCAAGCGGGGATGGTGATGTTTTCACCCCCTCCGCTGTACCTTCCCGAGTGGGAAACCTACCGGATCATCCCCAGCCATTACCCGCCCATAGATCTTTTCGAACGCATCTATGAGCCAGACGAGTTTGAGCTGGCGTTCGAGATTGAGAGTATGACAAACCCCAGGCTGCGGGATGAAGCAGGGGATATCCATCTGGTGCAGCCCTGCGACAGGATCAGTGGCCCCGGAAGTTCGCCTGTAATGGCATCGTTCACGCACCTTGGGTTTGGAAGCCGCTTTGCTGACCGGCATTTTGGGGTTTACTACGCGGCCAGCACTCTTGAAGGCGCTATTCGTGAGACCGTATTTCACAAGGAGCGGGAGATGGCAGCCGCCAACGAGGACTCAATAGCACTGACCATGAGAGCCTACATTGGCTCCGTGGTGATGAAGATGCACGACATTCGCGGGCCTGAATTCAAAGATCTGCACAATCCGGATGCGGATGATTACGCCCTAAGCCAGAAGTTTGCGAGCCGTTGGCGGCAAAAAGGATCAAACGGGCTGCTGTATAACAGCGTTCGCCATCCGGGCGGTGAGTGTATTGCAGCGTTTAAACCCAAAGCTGTCTCCATCCCGGTGCAAGGGCCACACCTGAAGTATTTCTGGGATGGAGATAAACAACGCATTACTCATTGGGCGGAAATAGGGGAGGCGCACTCCCTGACTGGCAAAGTAGGTATGAATGAGTGAATCCGTCGTGACCTTAATTATTTCAACTTGATTCCAACTGGAGTTATTGCCCATGAAAGTTCTACTGGTTGAAGACGACGGCATACTCGGTGACGGAATTGCTGCAGGGATTGCTCAGTCCGGCCTGGTGGTGGACTGGGTACTGGATGGCCGGCAGGCCGATACTGCACTCGCCACAGGCTCCTACGATGCTGTTGTCCTTGATCTGGGCCTTCCGGGGCTTTCCGGAATGGAGGTCTTGAAACGAGCCCGTGCAAGCGGAAAAAACCTTCCGATTCTGATTCTGACTGCACGTGATGCCGTGGAGGACCGAGTGGCCGGCCTGGATGCCGGTGCCGACGATTACCTTGTAAAGCCTTTTGATCTTGCCGAATTACAGGCACGGCTGCGGGCATTGCTGCGTCGCTCCAAGGGGCATGCCGAACCGGTCATCCGTCAAGGAGAGCTCCAACTCGACCCCGTCAGTCATTCGGTGTTTTGGTCCGGAACGCCTGTTGATCTCTCTGTACGTGAATTCTCGATTCTCCACACTTTGTTGCTTAATGCAGGGAGAGTAATGTCAAAGGCACAGATCGAGGAGCAGCTCTACGGCTGGGGAGAGGAGATCGAGAGCAATACGATAGAGGTCTTTATTCATCACCTGCGACGAAAGTTGTCTCCGCAACTGATCCGTACTATTCGCGGTGTCGGTTACATGATTGAGAAAACTACGCCATGAGGTCGTCGCTGCGTTGGCGCCTTTTTACGATTCTTGCAGTATCAGTATTGCTGGCCTGGATTGCGACTGCGTTCTTCACCTATCTTGATGCGCGCAAGGAGATCGGCATGACGCTTGACTCCCGACTGGTAAAAGCGGCTGAGCAGATCTCGATGCACCTGGACAAATCACAAAATGCCAGTGAGGTCGGGCAGCGAGTGCGTGATTATACGGGCACCGTGCTGCAGGTATGGAACAGTGACGGCACGCTGCTCCTCGATTCGAGCACGGCTCCTGAAGAACGCCTGGGTACACAGCGCGATGGTTTCGAAAGCACCACTATCAATGGTGTTCGCTACCGGGTTTACAGCCAATGGGACAAGGCCGGCCACCTGAATGTGCGCGTTGGTGAGCAATATGAGCTGCGCGATGCACTCGCAGAAAGTGTTGCAAGCCACCTTCTGCATCCCCTGTATTTTGCTGTTCCTGTGTTAGGCCTACTGATTTGGCTGTCCGTTGGTGCTGGGCTTGCACCCTTATCCCGATTTACCCGGGAAGTAAAACAGCGTGAACCGGATAAACTGGACCCCCTTGATCTTACTGATACTCCCCGGGAAGTAATGCCATTGCAGGATGCGCTCAACGCTCTTTTCGGGCGCTTACAGGTTTCACTGGAGCATGAGCGACGCTTTACTGCCGATGCGGCCCATGAGCTGCGTACTCCGCTGGCGGCCATAAAAACTCAGGCGCAGGTGGCATTTGCTGCCCGGGACCCGAGAAAACTGGAGCATGCGCTAGACAGGATTGTCAGTGGTACAGACCGTGCGGCGCATCTGATTGAACAGTTGCTGGTGCTTTCGCAAGTAGATTCAGAACAAGCATCGGCGAATCCAAAACCGGTCAAACTTTCTGCAGTGGTGAACGAGTGCGTGGCTTCACATGCCCAAGCGGCGATACGCAAGGGCGTGGATCTGGGGTTTGAGGCGGCCGATGACGGGGCGGTTCTGGGTGATGCAACCTTGCTTGGGATTCTTGTTCGTAACCTCGTGGATAATGCTGTTCGGTACACACCTGCGGGCGGACAAGTGGATGTACGAATCAAGCGAGTCGGCGAGGAGGTGGTGCTTCTTGTTGTTGATACCGGGCCGGGAATTCCGGAGAAAGCGCGTAATGTGGTGGTGTCGAGGTTTTATCGCGGGCTTGGCAGCGGTGAAGAAGGTAGTGGGCTGGGGCTATCAATCGTAGAACGCATAGCTCACCTGCATGGAGCTTCTCTGAGGTTTGATGATAACAATGATTCGGGAGAAGGCCTGATTGTATCCGTGCGTTTCAAAGCAGCTTCAGAATAGAGACGGTCGATCCTTTCGGTTTGTCGATATTTGTGGCCACAAATTGCATCCTTAAGCGAATATTAAGGTGATTTTGGGATACTTCTTTCAAGCCGACCAAACGGTGCACTCAAAGGAGCGTTTCATGAACATCAAATCCCGTTTTTCAAAGTTTGCAATCATCACTGGCATGGTACTTGGCCTGTCAGCCACCAGTATTATGGCCGCGCCGGCCAACAATGAACATGAGCATGGCCATGGCCATGGGGAGATGGAACTCAGGCTGAACGATGGCAGCAAGTGGGCAGTTGATGCGCCACTCAGTCGTGCGATGAACAATATCGGAAGTGCCATGCATAAGGATTTGGACGCCATTCATTCTGGCAAACTGCCAAAAGAGAAATATTCTGTACTGGCGACTAAAATCAATAATGAAGTCAACTACATGGTTGAAAACTGCAACCTTGAGCCTGAGGCGGATGCCCAGCTTCACCTGATTATTGCCGAACTGATGGAAGGGGCATCTGCAATGGAAAGCAAAGCCAATGCGCGGGATGGTGCGGTGAAAGTTATGGGCGCAATTGAAAGTTACGCTACCTATTTTGATGACCCGAATTTCAAACCAATCAAACACTGATGATTAGCCTGGTACACCCGTCCAACAGATGATCCGGTGTACCAGGCGATTCGCTTTACCTGTCAATAAACATCCTCCAGGTAACGCCCGTCGTTTCTCAATTCTTCTACATCCAGGTTTAACGGCTTGAGAATTGAATCAAACACCTGGCGTACACCGGAGGCCATATCCCGCCCTCCGCATACCAATATCTGTGCACCTGCCTCAACCAGTTGTCGCAGTGCGGGTTCATCCGCAATGATGGCATCCTGAACGTAGTTTTTCTCTGCCGACCGTGAAAACGCGGTGCTCAGCCCGGTAAGCCGGTGGTCATCGAGGTAACAACCCAGTTCCGGTCGGTAGAGAAAGTCTGATTGCGGGTTACGGCCGCCCCAGTAGAGGTACATGGGGTTGCGCTCGGTATTCTTTCGGATGAAACCGGCAAGTGGACCGATTCCCGCGCCAGCGCCAACGAGAATGATCGGCGTAGCGCCTCCCGCCGGGCGAAAACCCGGATTTTTCTGGATAAACCCGCTGATTCTGTCTCCTGGTTTTAGGCTGTGCAGATATCCTGAGCAAATGCCATGGGTCTGTTTACGCACACAGATTTCCAGTATCCCATCCGACGCAGAGGAGGCCAGCGAATAGAACCGGGCGGCCCGATCTCCAGGTGGCGCAACCCCAAACAGATCGCCAGCCTCGAAGTCCGGCAGATTCTGCCGGTTTTGAAACAGCAGTTTCTGCCAGAGCTTTCTTTCACTTTTTACCGGCTTGAAGCGCAAGATGCTGGTAGGCGCATTGACTGCAACCCCGTAATCAACCCGCTCAACAAGCTCAAACTCTGAAGTGACGGCGGGTGCGGGGTTATGAGTCAGTGCCAGCGGAATGCCCATGCGTTCACTGATAGCCTCGCCCCATTCCTGAAACTGCGTGGCGGAACCGCGGTCAATTCGGGTAAGGGGATGCATTTGTTTTAGGCCTTTGCTGCGGAGCGCTGTATCCACGTCCTGCGCATACTGGCAGAACTTCGGGAACTGTTGGTCGCCAAACCCGAGAACCACAAACTTCAATCCGTCATCCGCCTGAAAGTGTTCAAGTCGAGCGATAAACTGACTGGCGGAAGAGGGCGCGTCACCATCACCATAGGTTGATGTCAGAATGAAAAGCACAGAGGCCTGCGGATAGTGCTCCGCCAGATCATTCATGGGCGCGCAGTGCACCTTTTTGCCTGCCTGATTGAGCTTGTTTTGAAGGTCTTTGGCAAAGCCCCAGGTGGTATTGCCTTCCGAGCCCACCAGAATGACGGTGTCAGCGGCTTCGATGCTCGCACTTTCACCCAGGCTTATGGCTGATGAGCGCCGCTGCCACCAGATCTGCAGGCCGGTAAATGACAACATCGGCACGGTCAGCGCAGCTAGCCCGAGAATCAGACCTAACCACCACAAGCCTTCACCCGTGTGCAGGCGAGCCATCCAGTGCTGAAACTTGCTGCCGGCTGAACGTGGCTGGTACTGCAGCAGCTCCCCGGTTGCCTGATCCACGAATCCGGAACCCTGGGCAGTGCTCAGTGAATAAACATCCATGGGGTCATCCGGGTAGGGGAACACCAGCTCACGCAGTTCGTTAACGTCCACGCTCTTTAGCGCGCTCAAAGAACCTGCCGGTGCCGGCGTACCTCCTGAAACCTCCGCAGGAAAAGAGAGCTCCGTAATCGTCCCTTCCGGTAAAAGACCAAACCTTACCGCAGACATATAACTGCCGGTCAGTGCCGACAGCAACAAGCCAATAACCGCAAATCGTGCCAGCTCGGCGTGAATTCGCGGGCTACCAGAACCTGCAATGGGTCGTAACATTGCCTTCCAGCCCCCCAGGCGTCGAGCCAACAGAAAGGCTCCGGACAGACAGATCAATACCATTAGTGCTGCCAAAACTCCGGCCAGTATTCGTCCGGCATCGTCCATGAGAAAGGATCTGTGCAAGTTTTTTACCCAGCGGAACCAAGCCGATGGCTGGTAGGGGGCAATGCCTTTACCCGTCAGGGGATTAACCCTATCGGCACCTGGCTGGCCATCACGGCTGTAATAAACAACAACCTCGCCTGATAGAGAGCGTGCGATCTGTTCGGTCCCGGGATAATTCGCCACTACGTGCTCGGCCAGGTCGGCCACGCTTAGTTCGCCGGCAGCGGGAACCGTCGCGGCCGACCTCTCAAGTGTCGGCACTACCGACAACACAACCCCGGAAGTCGCCAGCACCACCAAAAACAGTGCGGCGACCAATCCCGGTAAACCATGGAGCTTGCGCAACATTAATGTGTCTCCCGTCGTTTACTTGAGGTTATAGACAAAGGACTGGACATAGCCGCGGCCAGAAACCGTTTTTCCGGAGCCTTCAGTGGTCAGAGGCACAACCACATCCGAACGGTTGTCACGCATGTCTTCAACGGCAGTATCAACACGAATCTGATAACCGGAGTCGATCAAAGCGTCTTCAAGTTCCAGAGTCACTTTCAGAGCGCGGCCGCTGGTCACACTGGCGCCGGTTAGGCCGTCGTATTCAGCTTGATTCAGGCCACTGCCGCGTGCCCAGTCCCGCAGGTGCTTGTAATATTTGCTTTTCTCACCTGAAATCCAGAGAGTTCCCTGGTACTGTCCGTTGGCATCCGTCAAGTAGAGAGCCAGGTAAGCCCCGTCACCGCCATAGTTTTTCAGCTGCGTGGTAAAGGTGACTTCCCGGGCCTGTGCATAAGCTGGCAATGCCATTACAGTCGCAAGCCCCAGAGCAAACAGAATCTTTTTCATGATGTAATCTCCTTTAATTATTCAACCGTTACGCTGGGGCGACCTTTAACAATGCCCTTGCGCGGAACCCGATCTTCATTGGTCGGTTCGCTGTAGCGCTTGGACTTGTCGTGATGCTTGTCATCGTCATCGTCATCGTCGTCCACTCGCTCTATTTCCATTAGCTCAAAGGTTGCCGGAGAGTATTCAGCTTCCACGCGGTAGCCATCCGGGTCCCTTCCTTTGACCTCGTAACATCCGTCATCCACTTTGATGCGGAACACGGTCCAGCCTTCAGCTTCCAATTGCTTTCGCAGGTTTTCTCGGGGCTGCCATTGGGCAACCGGGTCATCGCAGTCATCGTCTGCCAGGGCGGCACCGCTCACCAGCAGTAACGAAAGGCTGATAACAATGGGTTTGATATTCATGGCATGTCTCCCGTTGAATCGGTTTAATCAACCCTAAGGCTTTTACCTGACAGTGGGCTGAACGGACGACCACATAATAGGGTTGCCAGCGGGTATTTGAGCGCTTCAGGCTGCTGTCAGGTTACGGCTGTAGTATCTTCGGATCGTGATCAGGCAAAAGGTGAAACATGCGGGTACTGTTGGTTGAGGATACAACCGGGCTGGGTGAGGCAGTGCGGGATCAGATCAGCGAGGATGGCCATGCCGTGGACTGGGTGCAAAGTCTCTGTTTTGCGGAAACCAGCGTGAAAACCACCGCTTATAATCTGATTTTGCTCGATTTAATGCTGCCGGATGGCCACGGTTTTGATTTTCTTAAAAAACTGCGAGCGGCCGGTGACACAACGCCCGTCATCATTCTGACCGCCAGGGACCAGGTTTCAGACAGGATTGCAGGGCTGAATGCCGGTGCCGACGATTATCTGGTGAAGCCTTTTGATCTGTCAGAGCTGTCTGCCCGTGTGGCGGCAGTGGCACGACGCTATCGCGGCAATCCGAACCCTCTGGTGCATATCGGCGATCTTGAAGTGGATCTTGGTGATCACCGCATCAGCCGCAACGGCGAGCCAGTGGAGCTCACCGCCCGGGAGTGGGCGCTCTTTGAAGGGTTTTTGCAGCGCCCGGGAATACTGCTTTCGCGTTCACAGCTTGAAGACCGGTTATACGAATTCGGTGCCGAAATCGAGAGTAATACGATTGAGGTGTATATCAGCCGTTTACGTAAAAAACTGGGGCGCGATGCCATAGTGACGGTCCGGGGAATGGGGTACCGGTTAAACGCTTATGACCACTAAAACCAGTTTGCAGAAAACCCTTGGTACCTGGCTGACCCTCGGCGTGACCTTGCTCTGGCTGTTGGGCGTTATTGCTTCCGGGGTCATTGCCCGGCATGAAATGAATGAGGTTTTCGACAGCGCCCTGGAGGAGACTGCGCAGCGAATCTTGCCACTGGCTGTGACCGATATTCTGAATCGGGAAAATGAAACAGGCAATCAGCGGGCACTGGCCCTGAGAGAGCATGACGAGTACCTAACCTATCTGGTTCGTGACGCATCGGGCAAACTCCTGCTGCAGTCCCACGACGCAGATCCCCGAATTTTCGGTGCCAAACCCCAACAAGGGTTTTCTGAAACGTCAACGCACCGGATATACGGGGAGGGCGCCATCAGCGATACCCTGTACATTGAGGTTGCCGAACCCTTGGCCCACCGCAACGAAGCCATACTGGATACCAGCCTCGCATTGCTCACTCCATTAATACTTCTGATTCCCATCAGCCTGATCGGGGTGTGGTGGGTGATAAAACGGTCACTTCGTCAGGTGGTTTTGCTGCAGCAATCGATAGAAACCCGTGGTGGTAGTGATCTTTCTCCGGTAGTGGTAGATCGCCTGCCAAAAGAGTTTGAACCTACCATGGTTTCAGTCAACCGCTTATTGGAACGTTTGCGCAGGGCGCTTGAAGCCGAGCGAAGCTTTACCGCCAACAGCGCCCATGAGCTGCGAACCCCGCTGGCAACGGCGTTGGCCAAGCTTCAGCGGTTAAAAACCGAAACCCGGGATGCCGGAGTTAAAGCACGAGCTGGCGAAATCGAACAGTCTCTTCGCACCCTGTCCAGACTGTCGGAGAAGCTGCTGGAACTGGCAAAGGCTGAGGGTGGTAGCGCGCTGTCTGAACACTACAACGACCTTGTACCCATACTGAAAATAATCGCCAGCGATTATGAGCGTAATGCCCCCGGGCGCCTCAGGCTGAATTTACCTGAAGATAGCGTGATGTCATTACTCGATCCTGACGCCTTTGCCATCCTGCTAAGAAACCTGATAGAGAATGCACTCAGGCACGGCGCAGCCGACAAGGCAGTAAATATCAGCCTGACAGGTGAGGGCACTTTACGAGTCGCTAATGCAGGTGAGGTTGTACCGCCAGAGAAGCTCGCATTGTTGCGCAACCGGTTTGTGCGTTCCGATTCGAAAACACTGGGCTCCGGTATCGGGCTTGCAATCGTGGACGCCATTGCCAGCGGTGCGGGTACGGTCCTGACCCTCCGATCACCAGCCTCAGGCCGGAGTGATGGTTTCGAAGCAGAAGTGAATGTTGTCGTGGTTCACACAGACGTTTAAGGCTGGTGTCAGGTTAACCCTGCAGAATTCAAACAAACCCAAGACGGAGTTTGTTTGTGCCTAACCTACGTACCAGTGTCACCCTTTTGCTGCTTTTGGCGGCTCAGATCAGCTTCTGGACCCCGGGGCTGAGCTATGAGCAGTTCCTGACACTCAGCGGCTATCTTGCCATCAATTTCATGTCCATCACCATGGTGCTGGCTACCCGACCTGCATGGCTGGAATCCCCGCTGGGTGGTCTGGACAGCATGTATAAACTGCATAAATGGACCGGAATTTTGGCCGTCGTTTTTGCGGTCACACACTGGCTTACCGAAATGGCGGATGATGGCCTGGAAGCGCTGTTTGGCTCGGATCGCAGCTTGAAAGAAGCTGACTTTTCGGGCCTGCTGGACAGCCTTCAGGATGGCGCTGAAGACCTGGGCGAACCCGGCCTGTATCTGCTGCTGTTTCTGGTTGTTATTACCCTGACTCGATGGGTGCCCTACTATTACTGGCGTTATCTGCACCGGGTGATGCCAGTGATCTATCTGGTACTGGCCGCCCACGCACTGTTGCTGGCCCCGCTGAAATGGTGGCAACAACCCACTGGTTGGCTCATGACGTTATTGATCGCAGGTGGTGCCGTTGCAGGCCTACAATCACTGACCGGGCAAATCGGAAGGAGTCGTCGTTATAAGGGGCTGGTTCAGGCCGTCAAGCAGACATCAGCCAACATCACAGAAGTCGTCTGTGACATGGGCAAGCGGTGGCCCGGTCATCAGGCCGGACAATTCGCCCTGGTAACCTTCGACCGAATCGAAGGGGCACATCCTTTCAGCCTGTCCAGTGCTGACGATGACAGCGGACAGCTCAGTTTCCATATCAAGGCACTGGGAGACTACACCCGCAAGATTCCCCGTAAGCTACGTAGTGGCCAGACAGTTACTCTGGAAGGCCCTTATGGTCGCTTCGACCCCGACAGCGGCAGAAAAAACGCCCAACAAATCTGGGTGGCTGGCGGAATAGGTATCACACCGTTTCTGGCTGCTCTGGAAAAGCGTCTGATCAATTCCGAACAAAAACATCCGGCTATCACACTTCATTACTGCACTACCGGAGCTACAGTCGACCCAATGGTGACCCGTCTACAAGAGTTGACGGAGCAACTTCCGGACATATTGCTGCACATATACGATAGCCAGGTGGAGCAGCGATTGACAGTGGATCAACTGCAAATCCATGATCGCCGGGTGGATGTTTGGTTTTGCGGGCCGCAGGGACTGGCCAAAGCCTTGCGAAGCGGTCTGAAGCAACAGCCTATTTCATTGCGCTTTCATCAAGAAAGTTTTGAGTTTCGCTGAAACAGATTTCCTTTTCGGCCCCGGATTAAGCAATCGGTGGCGGCCATGGATCTTGATGTGGTGAGGTGAAGCGTAGAAGATAATCGTGTCTTTGTTCGGCAGCGTGATTGGGAAAGCATATGAGTCATAGTGAAGTCCATCGCTCACATCGCGTGGGTTGGTTACGCGCAGCTGTATTAGGTGCAAACGACGGAATAGTTTCCACGGCAAGTCTGATTATTGGTGTGGCTGCCGCTAACAGTGCTCATGGAGGCATTCTTCTGGCAGGCCTTGCGGGGTTAGTAGCGGGCGCTATGTCTATGGCTGCTGGGGAGTACGTGTCCGTTAGCTCGCAGTCCGATACGGAAAAGGCAGACCTGGCTATTGAAAAAAAATCATTGGAACAGGACTTTGAGTTTGAAAAAGAGGAGCTCGCTTTAATATACGAAAGCAGAGGGCTTGAGTCGGCTCTCGCGAGGCAAGTCGCTGAGCA
Organism: Marinobacter xiaoshiensis; assembly: GCF_031631795.1. Taxonomy (NCBI): domain Bacteria; kingdom Pseudomonadati; phylum Pseudomonadota; class Gammaproteobacteria; order Pseudomonadales; family Marinobacteraceae; genus Marinobacter; species Marinobacter xiaoshiensis. The sequence goes on along the minus strand of NZ_JAVMBO010000013.1, from coordinate 2,603 downwards.
GTTAATGGCTCATGATGCTCTTGGTGCACACGCCAGGGATGAAATAGGCATCTCGGAAACGGTTAGCGCCCAGCCCGCTCAAGCGGCATTCTCATCGGCAGGCACTTTTACCATTGGTGCCGCACTTCCGTTGGCTGCGGCGTGGGTTGTACCGGGCAGCCAACTAATTTTTGTTGTTGCAGGATCCTCACTGGTTTTTCTTGCGTTTCTAGGCGGGATTGCTGCGAGAGCGGGTGGGGCTTCTATTACTATCGGCGCAATCCGAGTTACATTTTGGGGTGCACTCGCAATGGCACTTACGGCCGGAGTAGGTCGAATATTTGGTGTGGTTGCGTAAAAGATTTTTACTCGCCACTTATATAAATCAAGCCTGCTTAAACTTTCCTGCCCATTATTAATCCGCAAGCCGGATTCAGGCGCGGATCATCTCATGTTTTGACATTTTCCTGATAAAACCTCCACAAAGCTGTGACACAGGGTGGGTCAATATACCCACTCAATGTCAGGTCGACTTTTTCAGTCGTCAATGTGGTGATTATTGTCATGAGCACACTCCTATCGCGCCAACTTCAGGGATTTGTAGCGGCCGGCGGCCTTTCTACGTTGCTCCACTGGTTTGTAATGGCAGCATTGATCGCTGCCGGGCTTGAACCAGTGCTGGCAACCGTTAGCGGAAGCGTGTCTGGTGCGCTGCTAAATTACGGCCTCCAGCGGCGCCTGGCATTTCGCAATGCCGGCCCTCACAGGGTCACGTTGTGGCGCTATATCGTCTCCTGTCTTGGCGCCTGGTTCTGCAATCTCGCCTTCTTTTTTCTACTCAATAACGTATTGGGACTTCCCGTCACCTTGTCACAAATCGTGACCACAGGGCTTGTCGCTGCACTGAATTACATCGTCTACCAGAGGCTGGTTTTCCATGAACAAACGCGTTGAGTTCCCCGTCGTACCTTTGGATGACCCGTTTGGCAAGCCGCTGTTATCGCTGGTGGTGCCGCTGTACAACGAGCGCCCGATGCTGCCCCTTTTCTTTGAGCGGGTTCTACCGGTGCTTGCCACCCTGGACCTGCACTGGGAAATCGTGCTGATTGATGACGGCAGTGATGATGGCAGTGCCCAATACATCCGCAGCGTTATTGACCGAACGTCCGGCGTCCGACTGGTCAAACTGAGTCGTAATTTCGGCAAAGAGGCTGCAATGACTGCAGGACTGGAGCACGCCAACGGCGATGCGGTGATTGTGTTGGATGCAGACCTGCAAGATCCGCCTGAGCAAATTCCGGCCATGGTCGAAAGCTGGCAGTCGGGTGTTGACGTTGTTCTGATGCAGCGGCGCTCACGGGCTGGCGAAACCGCGTTCAAACGCTGGAGCGCGCATCTTTTCTACAGACTGCTGAACCGGACCAGCCGGACAAATATCCCGGTGGATACCGGTGACTTTCGGTTGATGAGCCGCAAAGCCGTTAATGCGCTGTTGGGTCTGAAAGAGCGCAACCGTTATATGAAAGGCTTATTTGCCTGGATTGGTATGCCGACCCAAGTCATCCAATACGATCGTGAACCCCGAGCGGCCGGCGAAACGAAATGGGATTACCCCGGGCTGGTCGGGTTAGCACTGGAAGGACTGACGTCGTTTTCTATATCGCCCTTGCGCTGGGCCACTTTGATCGGGCTAATTGCCGCCAGCATGGGTGCGGTATTCGGGGCGTGGATTGTGGTCAAGGCATTGATGCTGGGTGATGCTACCAGCGGTTACCCCTCGCTGGTGGCCATCATCAGCTTTCTCGGCGGTATTCAGCTTATGAGTGTGGGCATTGTGGGCGAATACGTCGGCAAGACTTACATGGAATCAAAGCAGCGCCCGGTGTACCTGACAGATGAGGTGATCGAAAACCTGAGTGGTACACGCCAACAGGCGCATCGTAAAACAACGAGGGTGCGACATGTCAAAGCGGTTTAATGTTTGGCTGCTGATCCTGGTTGCTGTGCTGGTTAGTCGCTTTATAGGCATGGCACTTTTCCCTTTTGCCGATACCACCGAGCCGCGTTACGCGGAAATTGCCCGCCTGATGGCGGAAACCGGTGACTGGATTACGCCGTGGTTCGAGCCCGGCGTACCTTTTTGGGGTAAACCGCCCTTGTCGTTCTGGACGCAGGCGGCGGCCATCAAGGTTTTTGGTGTTTCGGAGTTTTCGCTGAGGTTTCCGGCCTGGCTGGCAACGGTCGCTATGGTGTGGCTTGTTTGGCGACTGGCGCGGCAAATCTGGAGTGTGCAGGTTGCTCAATGGAGTTGCCTGGTTTTCGCAACCATGGCGCTCACTTACATCAGTGCTGGCGCCGTTATGACAGATGCCTTCCTGGCATTGGGTACAACCCTTACTCTCGTCAGCTTCTGTTTGGTGATGGCAGGAGAGGGAGGTCTGTGGCGATGGATTTTCTTTCTTGGAATGGTGATCGGGCTCCTGTCCAAAGGGCCGTTGGCCATCGTTCTGATCGGAATTCCTATCGTACTTTGGTTATGCCTTTCGTGGCGGGAAGCGGCGAATAACCTGCAGCGACTGCCTTGGTGGCGAGGCATCCTGATGACGGCCGCTCTGGTCTGCCCC
>NZ_JAVMBO010000012.1:0-15001 GCF_031631795.1 Marinobacter xiaoshiensis | reverse complement strand
TTACTCGATGATCTTGGCGACTACGCCGGCACCAACGGTACGACCGCCTTCGCGAATCGCGAAGCGCAGGCCATCTTCCATGGCGATCGGAGCAATCAACGTTACTTCCATCTGAACGTTGTCACCAGGCATAACCATTTCCACGCCTTCCGGCAATTCACAGGAACCAGTTACGTCAGTCGTACGGAAGTAGAACTGAGGACGGTAGCCCTTGAAGAACGGAGTGTGACGACCACCCTCATCCTTGCTCAGTACGTATACTTCACACTCGAACTTGGTGTGCGGCTTGATGCTGCCCGGCTTACACAGAACCTGACCACGCTCAACGTCGTCACGCTTGGTACCACGAAGCAGTACACCCACGTTCTCGCCCGCACGACCTTCGTCGAGAAGCTTACGGAACATCTCAACACCGGTACAAGTCGTCTTGACGGTATCCTTGATACCAACAATCTCAACTTCCTCACCAACCTTGACGATACCGCGCTCAACACGCCCGGTTACAACCGTACCACGACCGGAGATAGAGAACACATCTTCAATCGGCAGCAGGAACGGCTGATCAATCGCACGCTCCGGCTCAGGGATGTAATCATCCAGAGCTTCTACCAGCTTCTTGACCGCGGTGGTGCCCATTTCGTTGTCGTCTTTGCCCTGCAAAGCCATCAGAGCAGAACCGGTGATGATCGGAGTGTCGTCACCCGGGAAGTCGTACGCGCTCAACAGCTCGCGAACTTCCATCTCTACCAGCTCAAGCAGCTCTTCATCGTCAACCATGTCCGCTTTGTTCAGGAACACAACGATGTAAGGAACACCCACCTGACGAGACAGCAGGATGTGCTCACGCGTCTGAGGCATAGGGCCGTCAGCTGCGGAACAAACCAGAATCGCACCATCCATCTGTGCCGCACCAGTGATCATGTTCTTCACATAATCCGCGTGGCCCGGGCAGTCTACGTGTGCGTAGTGACGGTTAGGAGAATCGTACTCAACGTGAGAGGTCGCAATGGTAATACCACGCGCACGCTCTTCCGGTGCGTTATCGATCTGATCGAATGCACTCGCAGAACCTGTGCCCCAAACTTCGTGACACACACGAGTCAGAGCAGCGGTCAGAGTCGTCTTACCATGGTCAACGTGACCAATAGTGCCCACGTTAAGGTGCGGCTTAATTCTTTCAAACTTAGACTTAGACATTCGACCAATCCCCCTAATCAACCTGGATAGTAACGTTGACCGGATAAATAGTGGAGCTCATGACCGGAGTTGAACCGGTGACCTCATCCTTACCAAGGATGTGCTCTACCGACTGAGCTACATGAGCATTGCAAATCAAATTGGAGCGGGCAGCGGGAATCGAACCCGCGTCATCAGCTTGGAAGGCTGAGGTAATAGCCACTATACGATGCCCGCGAGCAATTAAGTGGTGGAGGGGGCTGGATTCGAACCAGCGAAGCTTTCGCGTCAGATTTACAGTCTGATCCCTTTGGCCACTCGGGAACCCCTCCGAGTCAGACGCAGTGCTACACGCCTGTCACAACAAAAAAGTGGAGCTGGCGGACGGAATCGAACCCCCGACCTGCTGATTACAAGTCAGCTGCTCTACCAACTGAGCTACGCCAGCTCACATTCGCTTGTTCAGCGAGGGCGGTATACTACGGATTATTTTCGCGAGTTGCAACACCCTCGCAACGGTTGACCTCAACAAAGTCAAATTCCGCCCCATAATCCGCTTCTACCGCCTGAACCATCTCTTCTACAAGATTTGACTCAGCCTCAAAAGCGAGCGCGTAGCTTATCTGATTTCGGTCGAAGTTGACTAGTACCACGTTAAAATTCTTGCGTTTTTTTTCTTCCAGCACGGATATTGCTGCGCTACGAGACTCAAACAAACCAAGTGAGATCGCGTTTCTGTTCTCACCCTCAGTCACCAGATACGAATCTACGCCTCGCCGCTGCATATCCCGGAACTGTTCCAATGCCGCTGCCGGGGGCTGAGGGGGTATGATAACCCAGTGCAATGACGGCAATGGCCTCTCGACCTTCTCCAGGGACAAACTTTGAGTTCTGGAAAAAACTGAGTGGGCACCAAGAGCCTCCGCAACCTCAACACTCTTTATCCAGCCCACCCTGACACACACCCACTCATTAGAGACTGGCTCCGAAGCAACGACGGCATTTTTCTGAACCTTGAGGCTTGTTACTCTCGGCAGACTCCCACTCACAGCGGAACCAGGCTGACTAGCCACTTTGGAGTAATCACTCAGCTGCCAAACACAAAAATTGATAACAACCAATACCAAGGCCAGCCATTTCATTCTGCATGGGCCTCTGCATCTATAAGACCAAGTCCGTCCATTACCAAAGACGGGCGGAACTCTGCAACCAACCCAAGCTGGAGGAGTCTCTCGGCGTCGCCTCCAGTAACCAGAATATCGCTGATACCGAGAGCTATGCAGTCGCGCCTGACCCGCTCAACCAGCGCCTCAGACAGCCATGCAATACCGTGATTAACGCATTCGCTTGTGCTCACCCCAAGACTTGTATTCAAAACCTGACTGGGATCAAAATCTATTCGAGCTGCGTCCACTTGCAAACTGCGACGCATCATATTCAGGCCTGGCAAAATAAACCCCCCAAGGTGCCGCCCCTCAGAGTCGACATAATCAACGGTTATCGCGCTGCCAGCGTCAACCACCAAAAATGCCTGATTGCGCCGTTGCCAAGCCCCGTACATAGCGTGCCAGCGGTCGGCACCCATTTGACTGCAGTCTTTATACGCACTTTTTAGCCCACCTCTGACAGCCTCCGCCCAGTAGAAGGTGACCGGCGCGTCAAATCGGCTGGACAGATGCTTGAACAGGCTTACCCTCTTTGATTCTGACGCGACAGTAGAAACTGCCACCCTGGAAACACGCCCTTCAGCTGCAGAGAAACCCGGCAGAGGGTCTACATCGGCAGTAACACCTACTCCCTGATCGAAAACCTGCCCAGACTCCTCAAGGCGCCATTTCAGCCTGGAGTTCCCAGCGTCGATCAACAGCCTCATGGAGCTACCCGCAAGCTGATCTCACCGGCACGAATGGGGACAACACCCCCATCGGAAGTTACAAGTAAATAGTTGCCGCTACCATCAATACCGTTGCCAACACCCTTCAACTCCCCATCCTTTGCCTGGATAAGGCGATTGTTGTATATATCACGCTTTTGCCAAGGCTCACGGAATACACCAAAGCCCTTATTCGAAAAATCATCTGCAGCATCAGCCACTGCACCAATAACCGCTGCCGCCACCCGGTTTCTCGTCCATTCGGTGTCCGGGCACGCGCTCGCCAGGCTACTCCAGGGCTGATCAACGCCGCCAGCTTTAAGCATATGCACATTGATTCCAATACCTACAACCACCCGCACAACACCCTCCTGCAACTCACCTTGCAGCTCCACAAGGATGCCTCCCAGCTTTCCCGCCGGTAGAAATATATCATTTGGCCACTTCAAACCAACACCCGTCACACCCAGCATCTCAAGCGCTTCAGCAACAGCAACCCCAAACACCAGACTAAGCCCATCCAGAACCGAAAAGCCTCCGTGAAAGACAAGCCCCATGCTCAGATATAGATTCTCACCTCGCGGGCTCTGCCAGCTTCGACCTCTTCGGCCGCGCCCAGCCGTCTGACAGTCGGCAATGGATATAGGGAGCTTGCTTCCACAACCTTCCGCAACCTGCCTGAGAACTTCAGCGTTAGTTGAATCCACCTCATCGCAAACCCTCAAATCAATCCTCGCCGCCAACTCTTCATCAAGGTGGGCGAGGATCATGGCCGAATCCAGCAAATCAACCCGAGACATCAGTTGGTAACCACGGCCACGAATACTCGCCACCTCAAAACCACGATCCATTAGACGCTTCACCTGCTTCCAGATAGCTGTGCGACTCACGCCCAGCTCTTGGGCGAGAGATTCACCAGAGTGAACCTGTCCATCACTGAGAAGGGCAACAAGGGCTTTGAGTTTCATCAGATATTATCCGGCCGGAAGATTAGGTACCGGCGGATTAAACACCAGGAGAGAGCAAAAAAGCAAAACTGGCGGCCGGTACAGTAAAAGCACGGCCGCCACTGCAGTCAAGGAATCGGTGTCGCTGTCAGGTTAGCCCTGATGTCAAAATTCTGCATCATGACGCCGTAAACAGCCGTTTGAGCGCCACCTGTGGGGTGAATAAGATCAATGTTGTTTATGGATAGTTCTTTGAACTGGCTTTGGGCCTTGACCGCGAAGCCTAACGGGCGATTTGCCAAATCACCCTGGGTTGGGTTGCTGACATACCGATAGCCTTGAGCCGCCGAAGCATCCATGATTTTCTCATCGCCTTTTGCTCCCACAACACCAAGAAAATCGGGGCCGTCTTGCTTCTTAACGACCTTGGTTTGATATACATCTACCGCGAGATCTGTACGAATACCGAAGGTGTTATCGTCTACACCGTCACCATCAAAATCCCCACCATCACTGGTATAAATATCATTTAACAGCACGCTGGCGCCCGTGCCATTAACTGGATTTCCATTGGAGTCCAACTCTCTATTGGTCTCCCAAGAAAAAGCATTCTTTTTATTCCCGTCTGCTCTGGCAAGTATTTGCTTCAAGCGAACTGTAACACCTTCTTCCCCCCTGGTTTCCCAAATACCACCTGAGGCTTCGCACACCATTTGCGTAGTGCCAGCTCCGCCCGCGCACACATCTCCCGCACCACCCGGGAGAATAGCCATGCTGCTTCCAAGCTCATAGCTTTGGACCACAAACCTGCCAAGACTGCCTCCAGCACCCTTATCACCGACCCTGAGATTTCCAATATCCATAGTGCCCCATGACTCTGCCGTGACCATTTCCAGGCCATCGGCCGTTGCATCGATGGTCATACCACGCACATGAGCATCGTACTCAAGCTCACTGATCCACAAGCCCTTCTGGCTAATCTCGCCCCTACCCTTGTCGTAAGCGTCAGCTATAATTGCGGCCTTACCGTTCCTTATGCGAATGTCTGAGTTGACCGTTATTCCTTCGCCGCTTGCGCCGCCGGCTCCAAGCGTAATATGACCATCTAGTTCAAATTCGTAGGATGGATAGAAGCCAAGGGCAAGGAGTAGCTCTGTACCGCCCTGAAGCTGCGCATCGTCACTACCAACCTTGAGTCCATTGATCCGATAACCGGCTGTTACATTCTCAAACCCGATTCGAAGGCCATCAAAGAACTGCGTACCGCCACGGACCTCTTCCCGGGTAACATTCAGAACAACGTCACCTCGCCCCCAAGACTGAAGACCACTGAAAATCACACGATTGCCATCTTCTGTGTAGCTTATATCTGCATTAGCCAAACTCCATTCTGTTGCCAGGCGCATACCTTGCGGCCCTGCTTCTGCGTGCCCGCCGCCCTGCAAATAGATTGCGTTCGTGTAGCTATTCCCGTTGTACGAATGATCCTGGAACAGGAAGTTCGCGTTGACCTCCCCGATACTTTTGTTGTTGGCGCCCATTTCAATGGTACCAACGTTAAATTCGCCAGCCATTGCTCCCAGGGTCAAGGCCAAGGCCGGCCTGTTATTCCAGTCAGTCGCAACATCAAGCCGCAAATCTTGCACGTTCAGATACCCAGTGATGTTTCTGAGAGCAAGGACATTAGCGTCGTCATGATAGAGAAAGGAGGCACTGTGAATAGTAGTCTGGCTGTCAAACCGTAACCCCTCACCCTCGCGGCCGCCGGCCCTGATATCCGAGTTTGAAGACAGATCGAACTCACCACTTATCCCACCATAGGAGGGTAGTAATGCACCCGACCCTGCATCAGTGCTAACGCCATGATTCAGTGCATTTCCACTGTATCGAATGGCTTCTACTTTCCAGTTACCAACAATTCTGGGTGCACCCAGCTTGAGCGTATCGCCAACCACATCCAGCGTTATACCCAAAGCCTCAACATCCATCGTAATACCATCGAGAAAGAATTCGTTACCATTGGTCCTATAGCCTAAACGCCCTCCGGTCATGGTGTACGCAGTATCAAAGGCATAGCCCGCGCCGCCCGTGGCACCACCCTGTTTTATATTCACATAGCCCTCAAGAGAGTGATCAAGAAAGACACCACCCATACTCAGGCCCGGAGCACCCGCGAGTCGAATATCACCAAATTCGATCCTGCGATCTTCAACCAGGTAACCAAGGTTCAGTGATGCATCTGCACCTATATCAACCTTTACTACGTGATGCGCTGAGCCATTTGGATCAGAAGCGGAGCCCACGCGAAACCCTTCCAGGTGAATACCCTTGCCATCATCATAGTAGGTGACCTTGTCTGCAGTTACTGCCAGATCCATCTCCAGCGTAATGCCGCTTTGCCCGCTAACTGAGGCGAGCTCTGAATCATCAAGACTCTTCATTCCCGCAGATGCAGCCGATGCCAGGCCCAGAAACAACAGCCCAAAATGGATAACAAGAATGTAGTCCCGACCTTTATCGATCCTCATAGCACCACCCTTTATGGATTTCCCGTTGGGAAGACCAGCAGGTTGCCTTCCATGATTACATCGCCCTGCATCTCAACTGTGAATATATCTGTTTGCTGAAACCCAAGATCCGTCGGTCTGGGCGTGCTGCTAGCTGCAATCTTGAACCGGACATCGTCGAAACGAACGATATTTGGCAAGCCTAGCTCCAGCACGTCACCATTGAAGAGCGCACCATCACCACCAAAGCCCGTATCTATTGTTCGCATCCCCAGTGTCAGGCCTTCAAAGGCAAAACCGCCCCGGAGCTCATCGAGAACCAACCAACCGCCTGTTTCTTTTAGCCGATACGCTATTCTGGCCCCACACTTTCTGGTTACATCATCACAACTCCCGAAGTAGCTGTTCTCGACCGGCCCACCCAGCGCGTTGATGCTCACATCCCCAGACAGGTAAATACCACCCTGGCCTGAAACATCCGAGAGCACATCATCTTCCAAGGGAGCCATCTCAGCTGCGGCAATCAGGGACAGGAAACTTAAAGCAAAAGCGAAAGATAGACGATTCCTTAAACTCAGCAGGCGTTGGCTCATAGCGCTAAGTCCTTGGTTTGTATCTTGAGATGCTGAATCAGCATGCCCTCCATGCGCGCCGGGCCAAAATCTTTGGCCCCCACACTAAAGTTACCTATGTGCAAATTACTGCGATATTCAGGATTCGAGTAATAATCGTTGTAGAAATCCCAGGTCGCTGCATTACTGCCATCCCGCTTCCCACTTGCAGCTATGTGCCCCGTGGGGGGTGCTGCTATGGTGTCAACTTCAAGTATGAAGTTTCCGCTTCCATCAACATCGAAAAAGATCGGCTGGTACCGATTGCCGATTGCAAGCTCCAATGCAAAGTCAGACATTGTTATGCGGGAGCCGCATGTGACCCCATCGAGCGAACATGCGTTAATTGAGAATTCAGGGGAATAGAGGTTGAAGCGAAACTCACCAGCCATTTGCTTGCGCTCACCATCCCCCCAAAGCCTGATATAGCTGCCATCAATGACCGCACTGCGCGCATGAAAGTTGAGATTGGACGAGCGATCCGCGCCAACTGCGACGTTCATTTGCATACCAATGTCCGCACGCTCTCCCCTCCAGTCAGCAGTGGCAGGCCGGCTTGAGCATGTACCGGATCCCGCTGCAGCAGAGCCACCCATACAATCAAAACCCTCTGCCATCGGCACCTTGGTGGATGCCGCAAGCTCAAGGACGGCTTTATTGGGAATGCCTATATCATCCCCGTTTAGGACATCAATGCTCCATGGGTTCATCAGGCGTCCCAAGTTTACCGGCGAAAGATTCTGGCCATAGTTGCTGTCGGCACCAGCGATGTATAAGTGGTTTACTGTGATATCGACTTCTTGGCCATCGGTACTTTTAATTCCGGAAATTCTGAAGACTCTCGCCTGCTCACCACTTTGGTCCGGCTTGTCAGTGCCATGGGAAAACGTAAAGCTATCGAGCACAAGCCCAATGCCCGCACCATCAACTTTGGACAACTGTCCATCATCAAGCGATTGGAGTTCTGCTAAAGCAACAGCCTGCCATCCGAGCATCACTCCCAGAAGCAAGCTCCGTGACATCACAAATTCAAGAGCAATCTTGCGAACGTTTGTGAAGGTCATTAAAAGAGTCCCCTACCGCGATCTATGTATTCAGATCGATACCGAGGCACACCATTAAGTGCCTCGCCCAGGTTAACTTCTGTCGCACCATTCGGGATGTTGAAGAAAGCACCACTGGTTGCTTGCAAAAACTCAGCTTCGGCCATTTTTCCCTGCTTTACATCTTTAACCCACTCTACCGCCCTGGTCTGGAAAGACATAAAAGCACCTGCAACGGGAGCAACAACACTTCTTTCGCCGTTAGTTTGTCCCAACTCGCCCACCGCGAATGATCGATATTGCCCCAAATCGAAACAGGATTGTATAGAGAGAACCTTACAATCCATTGCAATAACTTCGATATTGCCTTCTGGACAGTCAAACAGGTTATTACAACCTGGAACCTCTATTTTAGAGCTTGAACCCGGTGCCAAAAGATCCTTCATAAACAGGCGAGCAAACGTGCTAGCACCCTCAAGTACAAACCTTTCACCATCAGGAACGCCAATATGTTCTGATCTGATTTCATCAATCTCGCCGTAAGTTGGCGAATTAGGGTCGCCATCAACCAATCGCGCCTTGGTTTCCAGTGCGTTATTTTTTTCGAGAATAGGAGTAAGGAAATGAATTAACTGATCGGATATCGTTGGATTTTCTTGCTTGGCATTTTTCATTGCCCCACCCACGTCTTTGATCATCACGTTTACATTGCCTGTTAACGTTTCAATATCAGCAGACAATATACCCATGGCATCGCCAAATCCCAGTCGCACGCCGATAACTTCTTGCGTCTGCTGATCAAAGGCAAATTCAATAAAGGGGTTCTCGATAAAGAAGGGGACGACTTCATTTTCAGCATAAGCCGCTCCATCGGCTTTATACATTTCCGGGACTTCCGGGTTGTCCTGAAAGAACTTATCGTTCTGGATGTAACCTAGCGCAAAATTATTAATGAGTACGTCTGACGTACCCGGCTTCTCTCCATCCCGCTCATAGCGGCCGAGCTCAAGCGTATCAATATTTGTTTGAACCTCTATATCCATTCCGAGATTGATTCTCGTATAAGCGGTAGAGGCATCGGGATGGAAATCACGATCGATTGAGATAAAAGCCTGGCCGATAACCTCCGACAGGTGTTCATCAGCAATTGGATTCAAGTCGGCACTTACTCCCAGAGACAGGGTGGAGAAGGTAAGCGCTGCTACCAATCTACTCATAATAGTTCCGCTGCACACGTGCTGTTAAGCTGAGGGCATTCCTGCGGTGTAAAAGCGAATGCACCTTCAGTACTGACATTGTTTTTTTATTTGTCAGTTTCCTTAACGTACTGTAACGATATGTTCGAACTGCAACTGTGCGAGCGGGCATAATTCGGGCATAATTCGGGCATAAAAAAACCCCAGCTTCGCACGAAGCTGGGGTTTGGACTTAAGAGTCTGACGATGACCTACTCTCACATGGGCAAATGCCACACTACCATCGGCGCAGGCCTGTTTCACTTCTGAGTTCGGGATGGGATCAGGTGGTTCCAAGCCGCTATGGTCGTCAGACAAAACGGTTGATCACTGGGGGACGGGATAGAACGAGTGTGATGATGATTTTTTCGACGTTATCCAGACAATTGTCTTGGGTGTTATATAGTCAAGCCGCACGAGCAATTAGTATCGGTTAGCTCAACGCCTCGCAGCGCTTACACACCCGACCTATCAACGTCCTGGTCTTGAACGGCTCTTTAGGGACCTCGAGGGTCCAGGGAGATCTCATCTTGGAAGGGGCTTCCCGCTTAGATGCTTTCAGCGGTTATCCTGTCCGAACATAGCTACCGGGCAGTGCCACTGGCGTGACAACCCGAACACCAGAGGTTCGTTCACTCCGGTCCTCTCGTACTAGGAGCAACTTTCCTCAAATCTCCAACGTCCACGGCAGATAGGGACCGAACTGTCTCACGACGTTCTAAACCCAGCTCGCGTACCACTTTAAATGGCGAACAGCCATACCCTTGGGACCGGCTTCAGCCCCAGGATGTGATGAGCCGACATCGAGGTGCCAAACACCGCCGTCGATGTGAACTCTTGGGCGGTATCAGCCTGTTATCCCCGGAGTACCTTTTATCCGTTGAGCGATGGCCCTTCCATACAGAACCACCGGATCACTATGACCTACTTTCGTACCTGCTCGACGTGTCAGTCTCGCAGTTAAGCGGGCTTGTGCCATTACACTAACCGTACGATGTCCGACCGTACTTAGCCCACCTTTGTGCTCCTCCGTTACGCTTTAGGAGGAGACCGCCCCAGTCAAACTACCCACCACACAATGTCCTCGATCCCGATAAGGGACCAGAGTTAGAACCTCAAACATGCCAGGCTGGTATTTCAAGGTTGGCTCCACGCAAACTGGCGTTCACGCTTCAAAGCCTCCCAGCTATCCTACACAAACATATTCAAAGTTCACTGTGAAGCTATAGTAAAGGTTCACGGGGTCTTTCCGTCTAGCCGCGGATACACCGCATCTTCACGGCGATTTCAATTTCACTGAGTCTCGGGTAGAGACAGCGCCCCCATCGTTACGCCATTCGTGCAGGTCGGAACTTACCCGACAAGGAATTTCGCTACCTTAGGACCGTTATAGTTACGGCCGCCGTTTACCGGGGCTTCGATCAAGAGCTTCGCACGAATGCTAACCCCATCAATTAACCTTCCGGCACCGGGCAGGCGTCACACCGTATACGTCCACTTTCGTGTTTGCACAGTGCTGTGTTTTTAATAAACAGTCGCAGGGGCCTGGTATCTTCGACTGGCTTCTGCTCCGTCCGCGAGGAACTTCACATACCACCAGCGTGCCTTCTCCCGAAGTTACGGCACCATTTTGCCTAGTTCCTTTACCCGAGTTCTCTCAAGCGCCTTGGTATTCTCTACCTGACCACCTGTGTCGGTTTGGGGTACGGTCTCGAATAGCCTGAAGCTTAGAAGATTTTCCTGGAAGCAGGGCATCAATGACTTCGCTCCCGTAAAAGGGTGCTCGTCGTCACGTCTCAGGATTGTGGATCCGGATTTGCCTAAACCCACTCCCTACACGCTTAAACCGGGACAACCGTCGCCCGGCTCACCTAGCCTTCTCCGTCTCTCCATCGCAGCTATCCAAGGTACGGAAATATTAATCCGTTTCCCATCGACTACACCTTTCGGTCTCGCCTTAGGGGCCGACTCACCCTGCGCCGATTAGCGTTGCGCAGGAACCCTTGGTCTTCCGGCGTGCGGGTTTTTCACCCGCATTGTCGTTACTCATGTCAGCATTCGCACTTGTGATACCTCCAGCAAGCTTCTCAACTCACCTTCGCAGGCTTACACAACGCTCCCCTACCCCGCATACAAAGTATGCAGCCGCAGCTTCGGTATCCAGTTTGAGCCCCGTTACATCTTCCGCGCAGGCCGACTCGACTAGTGAGCTATTACGCTTTCTTTAAAGGATGGCTGCTTCTAAGCCAACCTCCTAGCTGTCTGAGCCTTCCCACATCGTTTCCCACTTAACTGGAATTTGGGGACCTTAGCTGGCGGTCTGGGTTGTTTCCCTCTTCACGACGGACGTTAGCACCCGCCGTGTGTCTCCCGGATAGTACTCACAGGTATTCGGAGTTTGCATCGGGTTGGTAAGTCGGGATGACCCCCTAGCCGAAACAGTGCTCTACCCCCTGTGGTATTCGTCCGAGGCGCTACCTAAATAGCTTTCGGGGAGAACCAGCTATCTCCGGGCTTGATTAGCCTTTCACTCCGATCCACAAGTCATCCCCTGGCTTTTCAACGACAGTGGGTTCGGTCCTCCAGTTGATGTTACTCAACCTTCAACCTGCTCATGGATAGATCGCCCGGTTTCGGGTCTATGCCCAGCGACTAAATCGCCCTATTCAGACTCGGTTTCCCTACGGCTCCCCTAAACGGTTAACCTCGCCACTGAACATAAGTCGCTGACCCATTATACAAAAGGTACGCCGTCACAGAACAAGTCTGCTCCGACTGCTTGTACGCATACGGTTTCAGGATCTATTTCACTCCCCTCACAGGGGTTCTTTTCGCCTTTCCCTCACGGTACTGGTTCACTATCGGTCAGTCAGGAGTATTTAGCCTTGGAGGATGGTCCCCCCATATTCAGACAGGATACCACGTGTCCCGTCCTACTCGATTTCACTAGACTCAGGTTTCGGATACGGGGCTATCACCCACTATGGCGGCACTTTCCAGAGCCTTCTCCTACCAGTTGTCTAGCTTAAGGGCTAGTCCCCGTTCGCTCGCCGCTACTTAGGGAATCTCGGTTGATTTCTTTTCCTCGGGGTACTTAGATGTTTCAGTTCCCCCGGTTCGCCTCTTACACCTATGTATTCAGTGCAAGATACCCGACCGAAATCGGGTGGGTTTCCCCATTCAGAAATGTCCGGATCACAGCTTGTTTGCCAGCTCCCCGAACCTTATCGCAGGCTTCCACGTCTTTCATCGCCTCTGACTGCCAAGGCATCCACCGTATGCGCTTAGTTGCTTGACTATATAACCCCAAGACAACTGATCACTGATGACACAGAAGACTGACACCTAACCGAAGTTAAGCGACAATGTTCCAGGAACATTCAGAGACAGTCACTCGAAGTCATACACAACCACTTCAACGACAACACCGGATAACGCTTGAAAAAATCGCTATCACATTGAACACATTCTCTCGGAGATAATGAGAAAATGTCTTCGTGTTCTATCTCGTCCAATTTGTTAAAGAGCAAATCTGACCCAGTGATCAGAAAGAAGGATTTCAAACTTCACAGCGTTGAAACACTTGTTTCTGTACACTGACCGAAGTCAGGTGACCAAGTAATATTTGGTGGAGCTAGGCAGGATCGAACTGCCGACCTCCTGCGTGCAAGGCAGGCGCTCTCCCAGCTGAGCTATAGCCCCCAAAAGCTATCTCGTAAAATCGTGTAGATCTAGGCGTGTTCGGACGCCGCATAGCCTGCTATGCAAGTTCGGACACAACGACGAGCTACGCGATTTTGGTGGGTCTGGGTGGACTTGAACCACCGACCTCACCCTTATCAGGGGTGCGCTCTAACCACCTGAGCTACAGACCCGGTTTTGCTTGCCACAGACAAGCCAAGTCGGGCCTGAAAGACCCTTGCTCTCTTTATCAATCAACCAAGTAATTCGTGTGGACTCTGACCGAAGCTTCGACTTCGTTTAAGGAGGTGATCCAGCCCCAGGTTCCCCTAGGGCTACCTTGTTACGACTTCACCCCAGTCATAAACCACACCGTGGTAATCGTCCTCCCGAAGGTTAGACTAACTACTTCTGGTGCAATCTACTCCCATGGTGTGACGGGCGGTGTGTACAAGGCCCGGGAACGTATTCACCGTGACATTCTGATTCACGATTACTAGCGATTCCGACTTCACGGAGTCGAGTTGCAGACTCCGATCCGGACTACGATACGTTTTGTGAGATTAGCTCCCCCTCGCGGGTTTGCAACCCTCTGTACGTACCATTGTAGCACGTGTGTAGCCCTGGCCGTAAGGGCCATGATGACCTGACGTCATCCCCACCTTCCTCCGGTTTGTCACCGGCAGTCTCCCTAGAGTTCTCAGCATTACCTGCTAGCAACTAGGGATAGGGGTTGCGCTCGTTACGGGACTTAACCCAACATCTCACGACACGAGCTGACGACGGCCATGCAGCACCTGTGTCAGAGTTCCCGAAGGCACCAATCCATCTCTGGAAAGTTCTCTGCATGTCAAGGCCAGGTAAGGTTCTTCGCGTTGCGTCGAATTAAACCACATGCTCCACCGCTTGTGCGGGCCCCCGTCAATTCATTTGAGTTTTAACCTTGCGGCCGTACTCCCCAGGCGGTCAACTTAGTGCGTTAGCTGCGCCACTAAGGATTCAAGATCCCCAACGGCTAGTTGACATCGTTTACGGCGTGGACTACCAGGGTATCTAATCCTGTTTGCTCCCCACGCTTTCGCACCTCAGTGTCAGTGTTGGTCCAGGTAGCCGCCTTCGCCACTGGTGTTCCTTCCTATATCTACGCATTTCACCGCTACACAGGAAATTCCACTACCCTCTACCACACTCTAGCCGAGCAGTTCGAAGTGCCGTTCCCAGGTTAAGCCCGGGGCTTTCACATCTCGCTTACTCAACCACCTACGCGCGCTTTACGCCCAGTAATTCCGATTAACGCTTGCACCCTCCGTATTACCGCGGCTGCTGGCACGGAGTTAGCCGGTGCTTCTTCTGTGAGTAACGTCAATCCTTAAAGGTATTAGCTTTAAGGCCTTCCTCCTCACTGAAAGTGCTTTACAACCCGAAAGCCTTCTTCACACACGCGGCATGGCTGGATCAGGGTTTCCCCCATTGTCCAATATTCCCCACTGCTGCCTCCCGTAGGAGTTCGGGCCGTGTCTCAGTCCCGATGTGGCTGATCATCCTCTCAGACCAGCTACGGATCGTCGCCTTGGTGAGCCATTACCCCACCAACTAGCTAATCCGACTTAGGCTCATCCAATAGCGCAAGGTCCGAAGATCCCCTGCTTTCCCCCAAAGGGCGTATGCGGTATTAGCAGCCGTTTCCGACTGTTGTCCCCCACTACTGGGCAGATTCCTAAGCATTACTCACCCGTCCGCCGCTCGTCAGCGGGTAGCAAGCTACCCCTGTTACCGCTCGACTTGCATGTGTTAAGCCTGCCGCCAGCGTTCAATCTGAGCCATGATCAAACTCTTCAGTTTAAATCATATTAAGATCCGAAGACCTTATAACCTTTGCTCAAGACAAAACTCAATTTTCGACGAGTCGCTTGCCTTGGTATTTCTTG
>NZ_JAVMBO010000011.1:0-54045 GCF_031631795.1 Marinobacter xiaoshiensis | reverse complement strand
TTATTGTCATGAGCACACTCCTATCGCGCCAACTTCAGGGATTTGTAGCGGCCGGCGGCCTTTCTACGTTGCTCCACTGGTTTGTAATGGCAGCATTGATCGCTGCCGGGCTTGAACCAGTGCTGGCAACCGTTAGCGGAAGCGTGTCTGGTGCGCTGCTAAATTACGGCCTCCAGCGGCGCCTGGCATTTCGCAATGCCGGCCCTCACAGGGTCACGTTGTGGCGCTATATCGTCTCCTGTCTTGGCGCCTGGTTCTGCAATCTCGCCTTCTTTTTTCTACTCAATAACGTATTGGGACTTCCCGTCACCTTGTCACAAATCGTGACCACAGGGCTTGTCGCTGCACTGAATTACATCGTCTACCAGAGGCTGGTTTTCCATGAACAAACGCGTTGAGTTCCCCGTCGTACCTTTGGATGACCCGTTTGGCAAGCCGCTGTTATCGCTGGTGGTGCCGCTGTACAACGAGCGCCCGATGCTGCCCCTTTTCTTTGAGCGGGTTCTACCGGTGCTTGCCACCCTGGACCTGCACTGGGAAATCGTGCTGATTGATGACGGCAGTGATGATGGCAGTGCCCAATACATCCGCAGCGTTATTGACCGAACGTCCGGCGTCCGACTGGTCAAACTGAGTCGTAATTTCGGCAAAGAGGCTGCAATGACTGCAGGACTGGAGCACGCCAACGGCGATGCGGTGATTGTGTTGGATGCAGACCTGCAAGATCCGCCTGAGCAAATTCCGGCCATGGTCGAAAGCTGGCAGTCGGGTGTTGACGTTGTTCTGATGCAGCGGCGCTCACGGGCTGGCGAAACCGCGTTCAAACGCTGGAGCGCGCATCTTTTCTACAGACTGCTGAACCGGACCAGCCGGACAAATATCCCGGTGGATACCGGTGACTTTCGGTTGATGAGCCGCAAAGCCGTTAATGCGCTGTTGGGTCTGAAAGAGCGCAACCGTTATATGAAAGGCTTATTTGCCTGGATTGGTATGCCGACCCAAGTCATCCAATACGATCGTGAACCCCGAGCGGCCGGCGAAACGAAATGGGATTACCCCGGGCTGGTCGGGTTAGCACTGGAAGGACTGACGTCGTTTTCTATATCGCCCTTGCGCTGGGCCACTTTGATCGGGCTAATTGCCGCCAGCATGGGTGCGGTATTCGGGGCGTGGATTGTGGTCAAGGCATTGATGCTGGGTGATGCTACCAGCGGTTACCCCTCGCTGGTGGCCATCATCAGCTTTCTCGGCGGTATTCAGCTTATGAGTGTGGGCATTGTGGGCGAATACGTCGGCAAGACTTACATGGAATCAAAGCAGCGCCCGGTGTACCTGACAGATGAGGTGATCGAAAACCTGAGTGGTACACGCCAACAGGCGCATCGTAAAACAACGAGGGTGCGACATGTCAAAGCGGTTTAATGTTTGGCTGCTGATCCTGGTTGCTGTGCTGGTTAGTCGCTTTATAGGCATGGCACTTTTCCCTTTTGCCGATACCACCGAGCCGCGTTACGCGGAAATTGCCCGCCTGATGGCGGAAACCGGTGACTGGATTACGCCGTGGTTCGAGCCCGGCGTACCTTTTTGGGGTAAACCGCCCTTGTCGTTCTGGACGCAGGCGGCGGCCATCAAGGTTTTTGGTGTTTCGGAGTTTTCGCTGAGGTTTCCGGCCTGGCTGGCAACGGTCGCTATGGTGTGGCTTGTTTGGCGACTGGCGCGGCAAATCTGGAGTGTGCAGGTTGCTCAATGGAGTTGCCTGGTTTTCGCAACCATGGCGCTCACTTACATCAGTGCTGGCGCCGTTATGACAGATGCCTTCCTGGCATTGGGTACAACCCTTACTCTCGTCAGCTTCTGTTTGGTGATGGCAGGAGAGGGAGGTCTGTGGCGATGGATTTTCTTTCTTGGAATGGTGATCGGGCTCCTGTCCAAAGGGCCGTTGGCCATCGTTCTGATCGGAATTCCTATCGTACTTTGGTTATGCCTTTCGTGGCGGGAAGCGGCGAATAACCTGCAGCGACTGCCTTGGTGGCGAGGCATCCTGATGACGGCCGCTCTGGTCTGCCCCTGGTACATATTGGCTGAGCTCAAAACCCCCGGGTTTCTGGACTACTTTATCGTAGGGGAGCATGTGCGTCGGTTTCTGGATCCCGGATGGGCGGGAGATCTCTACGGCAGCGCCCACAATCAACCCAAAGGCATGATCTGGATGTTCTGGTTGTGGGCTTCCTTCCCGTGGGGCTTCGTTGCGTTGGTGAGTCTGGCACTTGCATGGTTCAGGGGGAAAAGACGCGGTATTGTAAACAACACAATATCAAATCCGGGTATAAGCTTTTTATTGGTCAGCGCGCTGGCACCCATGCTGTTTTTTACGCTCGCGGGCAATACGCTCTGGACTTACATATTACCGTCACTGCCGTTTACAGCTATTTTGATCGGCCGTTGGGCGTCGGAATGTCAGGCTTTCCGATTGGCTCGCTTACGGGGTGGTTTGGTGGCATTGGTCCCGGTTTTACTGACTGTGTTCGTTAGTCTGACCGCCACGGGTTGGCAGTCGCTCAAGACAGAGAAAGCGCTGGTAAGCTATTATCAGTTGACCCGGACAGCCGACGACAGCCCGTTGATCTATCTGGATGACCTGCCATTTTCAGCGAGATTCTACTCAGGCGGAACCGCTCTGGAAATGACAAAGGGCGGGTTGAGCAACCTACAGACGGCCGAGGCGTATCAGCGCTTGTATGTTGTAGTTTCCAGAACCTGGTCTGACGAAGAAGTAGCAGGCTTAGCCTCTTCCGCTCGAAAGGTCATGGAGAATAGACGCTATCAATTGTTGGTCATTCCCGGATTGCTGCACGACCAGCAATCTGTATCTGACGCCAACGGAGTTCGCTCGAGTGACATCTAATCAACCACAGCTCAGACTATTAATCGTTGAAGACCAGGTAGATCTTGCGGAAAACCTGTTCGAATTTCTGGGTGAAGATCGCTACGCACTGGACTTTGCTGCTGACGGCTTGACCGCATTGCACCTACTGGCCACGCAAAGCTATGACGTTATTGTGCTCGACCTGATGCTACCCGGCGTCAATGGTTATGATATTTGCAAACGTATCCGCAACGACCTGCAGTGTCAGACCCCTGTTATTCTGATGACGGCTCTGAGCGGTCTGCCCGATAAAGAAAAAGGGTTTGATTGCGGTGCAGATGATTACCTCGTGAAGCCCTTTGAACTGCGTGAGTTGCAACTACGAGTTGAAGCTCTGCATCGGCGCTATGCGCCACAGAGGCCGATCCTGTCAGCGGGCGATATTCGGTTTGATCCTGGCACGCTGGAAGTAGAGTTGAACGGGTTGAAAACGGCTTTGTCTGGCACACCTGCCCGTCTGTTTGAAATGCTGGTTCGTGCGTATCCGAGTTTTCTCAGCCATGAAGCATTGAGCGATGCTTTATGGGGATCTCGTCATGGGGAAATGGAAGGAAACAGCCTCCGTACCCATATCTACACACTTCGAAAGTCGCTGCAGGCAGGCCTGGGTAAAGGCCTGGTAAAAACCATCCATGGGAGGGGATACAGCTTGGAAGTTCCTGAGAAAGCGCGCACGAGCTCACCATGAAGTCATCCTTGACCCAGCGCCTGGCCCGAACTCTGTTTTTCCTGATTGCCGCCACCACAGCGACCTCAATGATTATTGTTGAGGTGTTTGTTTATGATGTTGAAGACACCATTCTGGATCTGGAACTCAAGGCGGAGGCCGAGTATTTCACGGAGCAACTCCGGGAAGGACGCTTTCAACCCATAAAAACAGCACAGCTGGAGGTTATTTTCCTGCCTGAAGGCGAGGCGGAAGCTTTGCTCCCGGAATATTTCCGCAGCCGCCATTTGCCATTTTCCCAGGAAGTAGAGATAGGCCAGACAACGCTGCTGATAGTGGGAGAGCAGTTGGAGTCCCCCGATGGTAAGCTTTTCCTGGCCCAGGATATTACGATTATGGAAAATCGTGAGGCGCTGGTACAGCTAGCTCTGGCTGGTGTCGCTGGTTTCATGCTCCTGATTGGCTTTATTGTTGCCCGCTCTGGAGCCGGGTACTTGATACGCCCTTTCAAGAAGTTAACTCGTGAAGTCCTTAACACAACCCCCGGTTCGTCGATGCTGCAAATTACCACGGATTACCGTGATCGGGAGTTTTGCGACATTGCTCAGGCTTTTAACCGCTTCCTGTCAGAACTTGAACATCACATTGAGCGTGAGAAATCATTTGTGAAACTTGCCAGCCATGAACTTCGCACACCTTTGGCTGTGATGAGTGGTGCTCTGAATGTGTTGGAACAGCGGCAAAGTCTGTCAGCGGCAGACCAGAAAACCCTTGCCCGTATTCGCCGTGCTATGCAGACCATGCGCGACGATACGGAGGTTTTGCTTGAACTTGCTCGCAGTGAAGCGACCGAAAGCGACGTGAGAACCATTGTGCTGCAAGAGGTCGTCCAGAACACTATTGATGATCTTGAGCATGGGCAGCCGGATCATGCTGGACGAATCACGGTTTATAACAACAGCCCGGGGTTGAGAGTCACAACACATCCCGCTCTGGTGCGTATGTTAGTGCGCAACCTGTTGCAAAATGCACTTCGACACACCCGTGCCGAAGTGGAGGTTAGAATGATCGAGAACCGAATTTCGGTGCGAGACTTCGGATCCGGGCTTCCCATCAAAGTAACTGAACGCCTGAGTTCTGTTGTTGCGCCCAGCGCCAACAACTCCAAGCCTGGAGAGTTCAGCAGCGCCACTTTTGGGTTACTGATCGTCCGGTTGGTTTGTGAACGACTGGGCTGGGATCTGGAGATTGCGCAGTCGGACAATGAAGGCACAGAGTTTCTGATCCACGTTCATAACTTTGTCTGACTGGTTGCATCAGGTAACCCGTAGGCTTTTTCCCGATACAGGTTAAGAGGGAGCAGAGCATGAGCCAGAGCTGTTATTGTGGCCGTTTCTTGCGGCGCACCTTCGAGATATCGAGTGCTTCCTGTTTCTCTTGAATAAACCCCTGCCAGCGGCTTTTGATTAGGGCGTAATACCGTCACGTTGAAGTCGCTGTCCATCCATGCGTAGTAATCGTTGAACTGCATAACCGCCCGGCCGGGTGCGTCCGGAAACTTCACCAGATCACGCCCTACCATGGGGTTCTCACTGGCAATACCCATGAGCGAAAGCAGCGTCGGTGCGAGATCAATCTGGCTTGTAATTGTTTCGATGCGCCGGCTTTCCATATCTGCTCCGAGTATCAGCCCCGGAATCTGAAAGTTCTTGATGGGGACCAACTCATCCCCCCAAACTCTGGCGTCGTGATCAGCCACAATCAAAAACAGAGTATCTTTCCAATAGTCGCTGTTCCGTGCGGTGTCTATGAAATCACCCAAGGCATGATCCGCGTATTTGACGGCATTATTGACGGTGTTTTTCTCTTCGTCGTACTGCTCAATTCTGTTGTCCGGGTATTCGAACGGTGTATGATTTGATGACGAGAACACCAGTCGGAAAAAGGGTTCTCCGGAGGCATGAAGCTTTTGGAGGTCTTCGTGGGTTTTTGCAAATACATCTTCATCGCTTACGCCCCAGCTTCCGGTAAAAGCGGGATTGGTGTAGTTCTGCTGATCCAGGATCTTGTCAAAGCCATTGCCTGAGAAAAAACTGCGCATATTGTCAAAATGCGCTTCTCCACCATAGATAAAACCCGTGTCGTAGCCTTCGTGTTTTAACAAATCAGCCAGCGTGAAAAAGCCGGTTTGAGACAGAGACAGTTTAACCACACTGCGAGCCGGAGATGGCAGGAAACCCGATACCACAGCCTCTATACCCCGAACAGAGCGTGTACCTGTTGCATAAAGATTCTCGAACCACCAACCAGACTCCTTCAAAGCCTCCAGGCGAGGCGTGACTGGACGGCCACCTAACGATTCAACAAAAGTCGCGCCCAGGCTTTCCTCCAGAACAATCACCAGATTATGAGGGCGCAGTCGCTCTTTTACAGGCGTTTGATGGTGCAACGTCGGAAATTGCGTGGAATTGAATTCGGCTCCACTGAGCCATGGTGCGCTCCTGACCTCTTTCAGTATTTCGGGCATTGCCATTTGACCGTAACGGGCACCTGCATCTTCCTCATGCTTGAGGTTGTAGACCGCGAACGCAACGGACCAGGATGAGTTGATAATCAGAGAATTCACGAGGGCATCGGAAGTCAGTGCAAACATTGCCGGATTGGCGGGGCGATGGCCAGTGGTGGAGCGAACGCTCATGAACACAGCGAGAACTACGATGGGCCATACCAGGATTGCTTTACGGTAGTTACCAGGAGAGGTCTCCTGCTCCCACGGCTGCATCAGCCAGGCGAATAGAATGGTCAGTGAAATGCACAGAATGATCCCTAAGGCTACGGTAGGTAGATAGCCCTCCCACAGCATACTCAGCACTTCTTTGGGATAGTTCAGGTATTCAATAAACAAGCGGTTGGGCCGTGTATCGTACTCGGCGATGAAGGTCGGCGTGGAAAGTTCCATGAAAAGAAATGTGAAAACGACAATCAGCGCCCAAAAGGACGTCAGGCACTTCCAAACTGGCCAGCTGAAACGATGACCCAGAATCGGTAGAAGCAATACCAGAGGTGCCACTACCATGCCAGCCATGATCAGATCCGCTCGAAGCCCATGGAGAAAGATACCAGGCCATACCGATGTCTCTACCACCCGGTCGAACTGCCATGCCACCAACAGTGCTCTGGAAAGGCTACCGATGAGAAGTATTGTAAAAAACAGCATTAATATCGGAGCGTAGGCTCCGGCCCGGCTGACCCCGCGATACATGCGCTCGCGTAGGGAGTGATTTCTGAAAGGGAGGGATGAAGACATGTCTGCACTCGCATTTAGAGAGTTCGCCAGAGCGAATCATTAATGAGGGTGCAGAATAGAGGGATGTGTGTCAGAGCTAGCTCAGAAAAATATCAAGAAATTGTCAAGATTCGTAGTATTCCGGTCCACGATCGTCCCAGAGACTCGGAGCAACTATAGAAAGGAACAAAAGGATACATGAGGCCCTTTCGATACTTCATCCTCCAGTATTTCCCCGACGGCTGGACATCCAGATACAGGCCGGCTCCATCAGAGAGTTTGGTTCGTTTGCCGAGTTTCTCGAACTTCGCGGATTGGACTTTTCTATCGGTCAGAAGGTTCAGCGGTCTAGACATGACGGGGCTTAAACTCTTTTTGGGGGTGCAAAATCTGCTATAACGGGGTGCATTTCAGATTGCACCCCAAGATGCACACCCAGAACGTGTAGATTGGGGCGGAATATTGTGGATCGATAAGGACGTATTATTCGGTAAAAATCTTTAAAAACAGTGGTTTATTGTGGGTTTCGGACTGGTGCGGAAGGGTAACTGGTGCCCTCGGCAGGACTCGAACCTGCTACCTTCCCCTTAGGAGGGGGACGCTCTATCCAGATGAGCTACGAAGGCGCTTCTTTAAGAAGATCGGTATGATAACGGCCTGAGGCTTATGGCTCAAGGTGTTACCGTGATTTCTGTTGCTCTGGGAGCGTGCTTTGTCTGATCCTTTCTCGTTAAGCATTATTGTACCTGTCTGGATGGAGGCTGCAGGTATTCTGGAGACACTTGAGGCCCTTCAACCGATACGCGCCCGAGGCCATGAACTGATTGTAGTGGATGCCGGTAGTCCCGATGGTACCGCCGCACTGGCTAGCCCATTTGCGAGCAGCGTTGTTCAGTCTGGAAGGGGGAGGGCTGTGCAGATGAACGCAGGTGCTTCTGTTGCCAAGGGCGATGTCCTTCTGTTTCTTCATGCGGATACCCGCCTTCCTCTAAACGCCTTGGAGTGCCTGACAAGTTTTTTTCGAAGCGATAGGGCCTGGGGTCGTTTCAATGCGCGATTGAGCGGACGTGGAGTGATGTTCCAGACCATCGCCTGGTTTATGAACCAGCGCTCACGGCTAACGGGCATTTGCACGGGCGATCAGGCGCTGTTTGTGCGCAGGGATGTGTTTGAAGCCCTCGGGGGATTCGAGCCTGTGCCCATCATGGAAGATATTGAGATTTCCCGCCGGCTTCGGCTTGTTTCCCGCCCTTACTGCATAAAGAACCCAGTCATAACGGATAGCCGGCGCTGGGAGCAGGGCGGTGTCTGGCACACGATTTTTCTTATGTGGCGTATGCGCTGGCGATATTGGCGCGGGGAGTCCCCGGAAACCCTTGCTCACTCCTACCGGTCGGATGTTCGAAATGGCAAAGACTAACTCTTCTAATGCAGTGTTGATGCAGTTTGCTAAATGGCCGGAAGCGGGCCGGGTAAAAACGCGCCTTATACCTGCGCTGGGTGTTGATGGGGCTTTGAGAGCACATTTAACACTTACGCTTGCGGTGCTCGAAAACCTGCATCGTTCAGGTCTTACAGTGCAGTTCTGGTGGGATAGAGAGGTAGAGTCTGTTCCTGTTGATGCGGTAGAGGTTGTTGGCGCCATTGAGCAACGGGGGCTGGAGCAGCGCATACAGCAGGGCGCTAATCTGGGGAGTCGCATGCTAAATGCTCTGCAGAGCGGCCTTCAATCACACGCCCACGCATTAATTGTGGGCAGCGATTGCCCATCGGTCGAGTCGGCTTATGTGCACCAGGCGGTGTCTAGCCTTGAACACTACGATGTGGTCCTGGGGCCGTCCGATGACGGTGGTTACGTGCTGATTGGTGCTCGCCGGATTGTTCCTGGCATGCTTGATGGCATCGAGTGGGGCACTGGGGGCGTACTTGAGCAAACCTGCATTCGGCTGAAAAAACTGGGGCTCAGCATTGGTTTGCTGGAGCCCCGTTGGGATGTGGATGAGCCAGAGGATTGGGCGCGCTTTCAGCTTACTTTGCAGTAACTGGTGGTTGCTGAAGGATAAGGTCCCGGGCTTCGTTGGCGCCCAAACCCTCTCCACCCGTCACGACACGCAGAGCTCTGTCTCTGTTCAGAACTGAGTCGCGGAAGGTAGCTTTCAGCTCTTCAAGGCTAACAGCATTAACGGCCTTTGCGAGTTGTTCGCGGGAATCAAAGCTATCTGCGCCCCGGTCAATCTCACGCCAGTAGCGACCTGAAATCTCACCC
Source organism: Marinobacter xiaoshiensis (assembly GCF_031631795.1). Lineage (NCBI taxonomy): Bacteria > Pseudomonadati > Pseudomonadota > Gammaproteobacteria > Pseudomonadales > Marinobacteraceae > Marinobacter > Marinobacter xiaoshiensis. The sequence goes on along the minus strand of NZ_JAVMBO010000011.1, from coordinate 44,900 downwards.
AATTGGCGATCCTGTTCCAAAATACTGCTGATGACCGCCTGTTTTTCCCGCTTCAGCCGCTGTTCGTCCAAATTGCCGAGAGTCTCCTCAAAGCCTGCTGTGAACTCGCGAACTGCTTGGTCTATGTCACTCTGGCTGGCGCCGGGAGACTGGACAACAAAGCCCAGAGCGGGTGTTTCGAGCATTTCAAACGGCGTGGCGTACACAATGTAGCCAAGTTGGCGAGTGGTGCGTATTTCTTCATAGAACGGGCTACTTATAATCTGTGCAAGCAGGCGGAAACGAGCGCGCTCGTCAAAGCTGGTGTTATTGCCCTGCGTGTAAAGCGTATACCCGGTATCCGGATGCGCCACGTCCAGAGAAACGAGCATTTCGTTGGCTGGTAACTTTCTGACACGGCTGCGGTCAACTGCTACAAAATCGCTCTTGCCCAACACAATGGCTTCAATTTGCTGTGCCAGGTTAAGAGCATAGGCTTCCGTAATATTGCCATGTGCCAGCAGAACCGGGTCTACTTCCGAGAGCAGTGCCTCGGTGAATGATATGAGTTCATCGCGGGTGACTTCCCGGGCTGCGCGCAGCTTTTCTTCGGTGCTCCAGGCGCCTTCCAGCAGAGCCGTCTGGATGAACTCGGATGTCTGGGCCACCGGCCGGTCCTTGGCTTTGTTCTGTAAGCTGTCTATCAGGTTTTGTCTGGCGATATCAAACCGCTGCTGCGTTATGTGGGGCGCTGAAATCTGCATAAGAATGCGATTCATCAAGGTGTGGAGCTTGTCGTTATAGCCACTGACGCGCACGGTAATGCCACGCAAATGCGGGTAAATGCTGTAATCGAGCCCGGCAAGGCGTGCGGAATAAGCCCAGGCATTCAGGTTGCTGTTAATGCTGTCTACCAGCAAGTGCGTAAGCACGCTGCTACGGGCAGACACACGGGCTGCCGGGGTGCGCAAGCTAAAAAACACGTTGGCCTTGGGTGTGTTGAAGCGCGTATCCCGTGCAAACCATATCGCCATGCCATCGCCGCTACTTAAGAGCTCGGGCTTACTCATGGTTTTGCCAGATACCATGGTGAGGTTTTCAGGCACAAACGGGTTGGGTAGCGGAAGCCGAAGCGCATCGGCCAGCGCTTTGGGCGTTTTGGACTCAACTCTGTTCACATCCAGAGGCTCAAGTTGCCAGGGGGTTTCATACCACCGGGTTAGGTTCGGGTTGTTCAGTTCAAGCTGCGGAGCCAGCAAATAGACCATCACGTTCTCCGGGGTTAGCCGGGCAAGAATCGCCTGATACTGATCGGGCGCGTACCGCTCCATTAACCAGGGTGCACTGAGAAGATCGTCTGCCGGATAATCCTGGAGTTGGCTCGAAAGGCGCATAACCTCGTGCATGGGCTCGCTTTGTTCGCGAAAGCGAAAATCGATCCGGGCCAGTTGCTGCATTTCTTCAAAACGGTTCTGGCTGATGCCTTGATCACGAATGATGTCGATGTATCGGAATGCCAGAGCTACGATCTCTTCCTGCCGTCTAAGGCCCTCGGGCGTAAGCGCAATGCTTATGTCCAAAGTGGCGTCTGTGCCCGTATCCATCCCTATGCCGGCAGACAAGCTATCTGCCAAGCCATTCTTCTTGAGTACATCAAAGAGGCTTCCGGGGCCTTCATGCCCCAAAAGATTGGCAATGTAGCTGGCGGGTTTGGTGCGGTAGTTTTCTTGCTGCGATGGCATCGGGAACGACAGGGACAGGCTGCGCACATCCTTGATGGCTTCTGCAGTTACCTTGGCAGGTAGAGTATCCGCACTCAGCAGGCTAGCGGAGTGAACCTTGGGCTTCAGGTTGCGATTTTCGATGGCATCAAAGCGCCCTCGTACCATGGCTTCAAGCGCATCGAGCGATTGGGGGCCGTATACCGCTAGCGTCATCAGGTTGGCAGAGTAACGGGTTTTCCAGAATTCGATCAGGTCGGGCCGAAGGGGGTTGTCATCGGTGTTTTCCAGGGTGGTCAGGTTGCCGACAGCAAACTGGTGGAATGCATGCTCAGGATTGCTGGCGGCTTTCTTGACTGAATAAAAGCGTCGACCATCTTCTTTCTGTTTGGCGCTGAACTCTGAATGCACAGCGTTGCGCTCACGGTCGACCAGCTCAGCGGTAAACAGAGGGGCGGCAAATTGTTGGGCGAAGCGATCAAGAGCGGATTCCAGATAATCGGCCTGTATGTCAAAAAAGTAGTTGGTGTTACGAAAAGCGGTAAAGGCGTTATGGCTGCCACCGTGGCTTTTTATGAACTGTTGATATTCACCGGGCTCTGGATATTTTTCCGTGCCCAGAAACAGCATGTGTTCAAGAAAGTGCGAAATACCCTCTCGCTCTCTCGTGTCATCACCGCTGCCGACAGCCACATTCATAGAGGCGGCGGCTTTTTGTGCATGTTTGTCGGAAATCAGAATGGCTCGCAAACCGTTACTCAGCTCAACGAAACGGTATTCGTTGTTGTCATTGGGGCTCTTGTCGGGGGATGTTTCTGCCAATGATGGCAAGCTGACAAAGAGAAGCAAAAGCAGTGCAAATACTTTTGCAGCCAGCAGCCGCATACGAACAGTTGTTGGAAAGCTGATATGCATAAAGCCTCTGTTATCCGTTTTGGAGCCTGAATAGATACGATCGCAAGCTGGTAAATGGTGCTCAGTGCATCATTGTTTTGCGAGTGCTATCCGGTTGTTGGTCGAGGGTCTTGCGGGCGAGATCTGCCGCTTTACCGTCGTCGAGTTCGCCAGACGCAATACGCTCCAGAACCGATGCCATAATGGCGACAGACTTGCGGTAGTCTGCAAATTCTGCCTGAAATGCGGTATCGATGGCTTGGTATACCGCTTGAATTTTCTGCTCCCTGTCGCCGGCATTTTTCGCCGTATCATTAATGGCTTTCAGGCAGGCGCGGGCAATGGCGATGTAGCGTTCTGTATTCGGGTTGTCGTTCTGCATGCTCTGGTTTCCGGATATCGCTTGGTCTGTGAAAAGGACTGACGCCTGAAGAGGCAATAAGTTCCGGATTATCGCATTGCTGGCGGGCTGTTTCATTGCTTTGCGGTAATTCATCAGCAGGGAGGGCGCGCGACGATTACTGTGCTAGTCTGAATTTCAATGTGTCGGGAAAATGAACACTCGTCTGAAATTGGTTTTAGAGTAATGGCTCTATTTAAAACAATGAGTTACAGAGTAAAAGCTCTAAAATAGACCGATACATGAAGGTTGCAATTAAGTACAATGCCGACCGTCAAAGGTCGTTCTAAGACTTTGGTCTAAGACGGTTAGCATGGATAGACAACAACAGAGCAACAAGCAGGGTGGATTATCAATGAATTATTTCCTGACCGGTGGTACCGGGTTTATTGGCCGTTTTCTTGTGGAAAAATTATTGGCACGCGGCGGCACTGTGCACCTGCTGGTGCGAGAGCAGTCCCAGGGCAAACTTGATGCTCTGAGGGAAGCTTGGGGTGTCGATGAGTCCCGTGTAAAAGCTGTTATTGGCGACCTCACCAGCAAGAATCTGGGCATTGATGCCAAAACCCTTAAAGCACTGGCAGGAAAGGTTGATCATTTTTTCCACCTCGCGGCCGTTTACGATATGGGTGCCGATGAAGAAGCCCAACAGGCCACGAATATTGAAGGCACACGAGCAGCTGTGAATGCTGCCGAAGCCATTAAGGCAAAGCATTTTCACCATGTTTCGTCCATTGCAGCAGCGGGGCTGTTCAAGGGCATTTTTCGCGAGGATATGTTCGAAGAAGCTGAAAAGCTGGATCACCCATACTTGATGACCAAGCACGAATCCGAAAAGGTTGTGCGCGAAGAGTGCAAGGTGCCGTTCCGCATCTATCGTCCAGGCATGGTTGTTGGCCATTCGAAAACAGGTGAAATGGACAAGATTGATGGTCCATATTACTTTTTCAAACTGATTCAGAAAATTCGCCGCACTCTGCCTCAGTGGGTACCGACCATTGGTGTTGAAGGTGGCAGGTTGAACGTTGTTCCCGTGGACTACGTTGTAAATGCGATGGATCACATTGCACACCTGGAAGGCGAAGACGGGAAATGCTTCCACCTGGTGGATACCGACCCTTATAAGGTTGGCGAAATCCTTAATATTTTCTGTGAGGCTGGTCACGCACCCAAGATGGGTATGCGTATTGATTCACGCATGTTCGGGTTTATCCCGCCATTTATTCGCCAGAGCCTGAAGAACCTGCCGCCGGTTAAGCAGATCACCAGCGCAGTGCTGGATGATCTGGGTATCCCACGCTCTGTAATGTCTTTCATTAATTACCCCACGCGCTTTGATGCTCGGGAAACCGAGAGAGCACTCAAAGGAACTGGTATCGATGTGCCGCGCCTTGAGGATTATGCGCCCGTGCTCTGGGATTTCTGGGAGCGCAACCTGGATCCCGATCTGTTCAAAGATCGCACCTTGAAGGGTACGGTTAGTGGCAAAGTGTGCGTGATAACCGGTGCCACCTCTGGCATTGGTTTGGCCACTGCAGAAAAGCTGGCAGAAGCCGGTGCTATTCTGGTTATTGGCGCTCGCACAAAAGAAACTCTGGATGAGGTGAGTGCTGCTCTGGAAGCCAAGGGTGGCAATGTGCACGCCTACCAGTGCGATTTCTCCGATATGGAAGATTGCGACCGGTTCGTGAAAACCGTTCTGGATAACCACGGCCACGTTGATGTGCTGGTCAACAACGCAGGGCGCTCGATTCGTCGGTCATTGTCCCTGTCGTTTGATCGCTTCCACGACTTTGAGCGCACGATGCAGTTGAACTACTTTGGCTCTGTGCGCCTCATCATGGGGTTTGCACCATCCATGCTTGAGCGTCGTCGTGGGCATGTGGTGAATATCTCATCCATTGGCGTGCTTACTAACGCACCACGCTTCTCTGCCTATGTGGCCTCCAAGTCTGCATTGGATGCCTTCAGCCGGTGTGCGGCGTCTGAATGGTCGGATCGCAACGTAACCTTCACCACCATCAATATGCCGTTGGTGAAAACACCCATGATTGCACCTACCAAGATCTACGATTCCGTGCCGACCCTCTCGCCGGAAGAGGCTGCCGATCTGGTAACCAACTCAATCATTGAGCGCCCCAAGCGAGTTGCTACGCGCCTTGGTATCACTGCCCAGGTGTTGCACGCACTGGCTCCGAAGGTGGGCGAGATCGTGATGAATACGGGGTACCGTATGTTCCCGGACTCAACTCAGGCCGTAGGTGGAAAAGCTACTGAAAAGCCCAAGGTGTCCACAGAGCAGGTGGCATTTGCAGCGGTGATGCGAGGCATCCACTGGTAAGCAAAGCTTGTTTGTAACGCCGAATCAAAAAAACCCGCATAAGCGGGTTTTTTTGCGGGCTCTGTTTGCTATTCGCTTTCATCTAACATGAAAGGTGGCGGAAATCCGCCCAGATCCAGCCAGCGGTTCACAATGCCACAGAATAAATCGGCCGTCTTTTCTGCATCGTAAGCTGCGGAATGGGCTTCCTTGTTGCTGAATGGAATACCAGCCAGTTTGCAGGCTTGTGCAAGCACCGTGTGGCCATAGGCCAGGCCGGCAAGGGTTGCTGTGTCAAACGTGGAGAAGGGGTGGAAAGGATTCCGGTTTATTTCTGCCCGCTGAGCCGCTGCAAATACGAAATTGTGATCGAAGGTCGCATTGTGGCCTACCAATACCGCACGCTTGCAATCATGCGCCTTGACCGCCTTGCGTATGGGCCGAAAAATCTCGCTCAACCCTTCACGCTCGGGCACAGCCTCCCGGTCCGGATTCCAGGGGTCGATTCCTGTGAAGTCCAATGCCGATTGTTCCAGATTGGCACCCTCAAACGGATCAATCTGTTGTAGGTGGGTTTCAGCACGGTGCAAGCGGCCGTCCTCGTCCATCGTCAGCATCACTGCAGCTATTTCCAGCAGAGCATCACGGTCCGGGTTGAATCCGCCGGTTTCCACATCGACAACGACGGGTAAAAAACCACGGAATCTGCGGGACATGGGGTGCAATTGTCTGTTTTCGTCAGTCACTAAAACTCCGGTCTTGGCCGTTTATCAGGGAATTGGGGGGTAGATCTATACCTGGCGCCAGTTAATGGTTTCACCGGCTTTCAGCGGAACAATGGTGCCGTCCGCCAAGGGCAATTCATCGGGCATCGTCCAAGGTTCCCTCACCAGCGTAATGGTATCTGTATTTCGTGGAAGACCATAGAAATCTGCACCATTAAAACTGGCAAAGGCTTCCAGTTGATCAAGAATGCCAAGCTCTTCAAAAATATCTGCGTATAACCCGATAGCACCAAAAGCCGAATAGCATCCTGCGCAGCCACAGGCGGCTTCCTTTTTATCTTTTGCATGGGGGGCAGAATCTGTGCCGAGAAAGAATCGCTTGTCTCCGCTGGCGACAGCGTCTCTCAGGGCTTTTTGGTGGCGATTGCGCTTTAGAATCGGGAGGCAGTAAAGATGAGGGCGTATGCCGCCCACGAGCATATGGTTCCGGTTGTACATCAGATGCTGGGGTGTAATCGTGGCGGCCAGATTATTGCCCTGATAATGCCGTACGAACTCTGCTGAGTCAGCGGTGGTTATATGCTCAAGCACTACCTTGAGCTTAGGGAAGGCTTTTAGCGTCGGGGCGAGTACCCGGTCGAGAAACACCTTTTCCCGGTCAAAAATATCGATGTCTTCATCAGTAACTTCACCATGAACAAGCAACAGCATGCCGCATTCTTCCATGGTTTCCAGTACCGGGTAGATATTGCGAATGTCCGTTACACCAGATGCAGAGTTAGTGGTTGCGCCGGCTGGGTAGAGCTTGGCTGCAACAACACCCTCTGCGCTTGCTTCCAGAATATCCTGACGGCTTGTGGATTCGGTCAGGTAAAGCGTCATCAGTGGCCGGAAGTCAGTCCCTTCGGCTGCTGCCCGAATGCGATCCCGGTATGCCGAGGCTTCAGCGGCATTGGTTACCGGCGGAGCAAGATTCGGCATGATGATCGCTCGCCCGAAACAGGCAGCGGTGGCAGGTACAACGCTCTTCAGAGCATCGCCGTCGCGAACGTGGAGGTGCCAGTCGTCGGGGCGCACAAGAGTTAGCTGTTCGGTCATGGTCTGGTTTCCGCAGTGCCTTAAAAAGTTGGCAGATTATAGCAGAAGGTGTCAGTGATTGTTTTTCCTCTCGTCGATTAAAGAACATGGCGCTGATGCCGTTAAACAGGAAACCACCAAACATCCGTGAAACAACGGTATGGCTGTTATGGCACTCGCATTCACAAAAAGATCGCAGAATGTATTGGCAACGCTGGCGCTCGGCATTCTTTTGCCCGTGACAAGCCAGGCTGCAAGCTATGGTGCCGGAATATCGAACAGCCAGTGGTATCTTGCCGAGTCCGTTTTCGAGTGTTCGCTGGTGCATGATGTTCCCGGCTATGGCCGGGCTGTTTTTCGGCACCGTGCCGGGGAAGAACTGTCATTTTTTCTGGAGTCCGAATCTCACCTCATGCGCCCCGGGCGAGGCTCTCTTTTTGTTGAGGCGCCACCTTGGCGACCGGGTGTTGCTCCACGCCCGGTAGGCACGGTAGATGTGTCTGAAGGGCTCCGGCAGGTATCACTTGAAACCCGGCATGCGGTGATTCTTGCCCAAAGTCTGCTGGATGGCATGCGGCCCACAGTTACCAGGGATTCCTGGTACGACGGCAGCCCGGTTCGGGTGCAGGTATCGAATATCAACTTCAGCGGGCAATACCAGCGCTATCGGTCATGCGCTGCGAACTTGCTTCCGGTTAACATCGATCAGATCGGTCGTTCGCGGGTGGCATTTTCCAGCGGTAGCGCAAAGCTGTCTGAAGCCGATATGGATTTGTTGGACAATATCGTTGCCTATTTAATGGCGGATTCTACGGTAGAGCGGGTTTTTGTCGATGGGCATACTGACCGTGTTGGAAGCCGGATCGACAATCGTGCGTTGTCTGAGGAGCGCGCTAATGTAGTGGCAGACTACCTCAAAGGTCGTGGGATAGACCCCGACATGATTACCGTACGGGCTCATGGAGACCAGTACCCGGTATCCAGAAACTATGGCGAAAACCGCCGCACAACGATACGCTTGCAGCGAGAGGGCGAACGCCCTGGCTTGCAGCAAGCTAACGGCTATGGTGGCGCCAGCGCAGGTTAAGAGATGCTAAACCGAACTCAATACGTCCAAATGGGCGTTTACGCTTTCTGCGAGAGCTTTCAGGTGATAGCCGCCTTCCAGCGTTGAAATAATACGATCGTTGCTGTGCTCGTTCGCGACGCTTGCCAGCGTTTCGGTCAACCAGCGATAGTCCTCGGTTTCCAGATTCAGTTCGGCCATCGGATCAAGTCGATGGGCATCAAACCCTGCAGAGATCAAAATTACCTGAGGCTTGAAGGCGTTCAGGCGCTTTAACCAGCCAGCTTCTACCCGCTTTCGGTATTCTTCGGAAGAGCAACCTGCCTCTATGGGAATGTTCACGATATTGTCAGCTTGGCGATGTACGTGGGAGTGGGGGTAAAGCGGATGCTGGAAACTGGAGCACATCAGTATGCGTTCATCTCCACTCACGATGTCCACCGTTCCGTTACCTTGATGCACATCAAAATCAATAATGGCAACTCGATCAAGATGATGAAAATTGAGCGTGCGCATGGCTGCCAGGGCGACGTTGTTGTAAAAACAGAAACCCATGGACTTGGTGCGCTCGGCATGGTGGCCGGGGGGGCGTGCGCAGATAAATGCGTTGGTTACCTGGCTACTCATAACCATGTCTACCGCCTGGATATTTGCACCCGCAGCAAGCCTTGCTGCGCGGAGAGTATCAGGCATCATGGCAGTATCCGGATCAGTGAAGACCCGACCCCGCATTGGTTGCATCATGTCTAGCTGCTGCAAATAGCTTTCGGGGTGTACGCTCAGAAGCTGGTCGCGGGTAATTTCTTCAGGGCGCACCCAATCGAGCTTTTCTGCGATGCCAGTGTCGGCGATATAGCTAATGATGGCTGCGAGGCGAGCTGGGCTTTCGGGATGCTCCGGCCCCATGTCGTGTTTCATGCAATCATCATGAGAAAAAAATGCGGTTGTCATAATTCTCGAAACGTCCCAGCTATACTTGTATTTTCTTTGATCTTATCAGGGATAAACCGATAGCGCCGAGTTTCTTTAGCCGCATAAGGGCAATAGGCGTTTCATAAGGCTTCATCAATGCATAATATAGTGTTAACAACATATCAAGGAGAGATAGCGTGAGCACCCGGTACCTGGAGAGTTTATTTAATCCTGCTTCGATCGCTGTGATCGGGGCGTCGGAACGTGCTGGCAATCTTGGTGGTATGGTGTTGCGAAATCTGATGAGCAGCGGCTACCCGGGCAAGCTTTTAGTGGTCAACCAGAAGGACTACGACAACGTCCATGGTGTGCCCTGTGTCAGAAAAGTATCGAAAATGGAGTTCTCGCCAGATCTCGCCATTGTGTGTACGCCGCCAGAAACCGTTGCAAAAACCATAAGGCGATTGGGCGAGGCAGGGGTGCGTACCGCAATTGTGATGACCGGAGGCATGTCCCGTACTCATAGCAAAACCGGCCAGCCGCTGATGTACTCGGTGCGTGATGCAGCAAGGGAAACCGGAATCAGAGTGCTGGGACCTAACACGATAGGTCTGATGGTACCGGCGAGAAACCTCAATGCTACCTATGCGCACATGGGCACGTTGCCCGGCCGTGTGGCCTTTGTTGGCCAGTCTGGCACCATTGCCAGTTCGGTGATCGACTGGGCCTTTGCCCGGGGGGTTGGTTTTTCCTATTTCCTTACCCTTGGCGACGGTATGGATATCGATCACGACGATCTCATAGATTATCTTGCCCAGGATACCCAGACGCAAGCCATTCTCTTGCACATTGAGCATATTCCCAATGCCCGGCGCTTCATGTCCGCCGTGCGCGTCGCCTCCAGAACCAAGCCTGTCATCGCTGTTAAATCCGGGCGAGTACCAGAGTCAGAATGGATGACCCATGAACTGCCTGCGGGCATCCGACGCAGTGACCCTATATACGATGCCATGCTCCAGCGTGCGGGTGTTCTTCGGGTAGACGGTCTTGGGCAAATGTTTGATGCTCTGGAAACGCTCACGCGGATGCGCCCACTGCGCAGAGAGACTCTCGCCATCATGGCCAATGGCGTAGGGCCAGGTGTATTGGCTGTAGATCGCCTTGCGGATTTAGGCGGGGAGCTTGCCAGTTTGTCAGAAGCCAGCATTGGCGCTCTGGCCGAGCTTCTGCCTGCTTACTGGACACGCAAAAACCCTATCGACCTTAACTACGACGCATCTCCGGAGCTTTATGGCAAGGCGATAAAAATTCTGGCCAAGGATCCCGAAGTAGCCAACGTGCTTGTGTTGTACGCACCCAGCTTGACAGAAGACAGCCTGCAAATTGCCGATGCGGTAGTGCAGGCTGCAAAGGGCACGCGATTGAATATCTTTACCTGCTGGCTTGGGCAGAGCACGGTCATGGAGGCGCGTGATGAGTTCTATCGTGCGGGGTTGCCATCCTTCTTCAATCCGGAAAAAGCCGTTGTAGCGTTCATGCAGCATGTGCGGCACCAGAGGCTCCAGCGTTTGCTGAAGGAAACTCCCGAATCTTTCACTGACCATTTCTCGGACCATACGAAAACTCGCCGAGTAGTCATGAATGCATTGCGTTCTGGCCGTTTGCACCTTTCCAGCAAAGAAGCTCGGGAAGTGGTTCGTGATTACGGTATCAACACCATTGAGACGGTTTACTGTGACGATGTAGAGGAGGTGCTTGAAGCCTTCTCCATTGAGCGCCGCCCGGTAGACGTTACGATAGTGCACGAGCAGGCCTGTCACCCATTTGCAAAACTGACCGTGGCGCAACGCCGCCATAAGGCGACGGTGCAGAAGCTTAGCAGTGAGGCTGCAATCATTGATGCCTGCAGTTTTCTGATGGAGCAGTACCAGGAATACTTCCCCGAGAGCGGTTTTCTCGGCTTTGCCATGCAGCACTCCTACCAACATGTTGGCGGTATTGAGTTCAGCGTGGGTATAACCAGAGATGCGCAATTTGGGCCTCTGGTAGTCTGCGGAGCATCTGGTGCCCATGTCAACGTAATGACAGACCGGCAGATTGCGTTGCCGCCGCTCAATATGGTTCTTGCCCGGGAGTTGTTGCGCCGTACTTATATGTACAAGCTTCTAAGGGAGCATAGCCTGAAGCCCGAAACGGATATACGGGCGGTGTCTGAAACACTGGTAACCCTTTCCCAGATTGTGATCGATATACCTGAGATTCGTGGGTTAGAGATATCCCCCCTCTTGTTCAATGATCAGGGCGCTGTCGCAGTTAATGTGGCGATCAATTTGTCTGAAGCGCCGGGGCAGCCGATTATTCAGCCCTACCCAAGGGAGCTTGAAGAATGGCTGGTATTGCCCAAATCCGGCCGCCGGGTGATCATTCGTCCGGCTTTGGCTGAGGATGAGCCGTCGCATCGTGAGTTTCACGAACTGCAATCCCCTGAATCTATCCGCTATCGTTTCTTTCAGTACCGCAAACACTTTTCACGGGAGGACGTCGCTCAGATGGTACAGATCGACTACGATCGGGAGATGGTCTTCATCGCAAACGCGCCAAAAGAGGATGGAGAGGGCGAAGAAACTCTGGGCACAGTAAGAACCTGGACAGACGCGGATAACCTGCGATGCGAATTCGCGGTAATGGTTCACGACAAAATGAAGGGTGAAGGTCTTGGTGTGGCGCTGATGCAGAAAATGATCGATTACTGCCGTGCCCGTGGCACGGTGGAAATGGTGGGTGATGTGCTGGCCGACAACCGGCCGATGCTGCAACTGGCGGAGCACCTGGGTTTTGAAATCAAGTACAACGTTGAAGAAGAAGTGATGGATTTACGGTTAGTGCTGAACGAGCCGGAAAACGATTGGCAAAAAGAGCGGTTAGGCAAGTATACCCACTGAAGCTATTCACTGAGAGCTTCAGTGGGGTTGAGGCCTGGAGGCTTACTCTTCTATGAGGGCGGAACGATCTTCCCCGCCCAAAGCTTCCAGTAAGCCTGGAATCAGTTTGGACAGTTCCAGAGTCATGAGGCTGAATGCAGCATCAAACTTGGCGACAGCGTCATCCACATCTACATCATCGAGTTGATCCTGAAGTGTTTCCCCAAACTTCAGCCGGCGAATGCCCATTTCCTCATCGAGAACAAAGGATACGTTGTCGTCCCAGGTAAGTGCCAGCTTGGTCACTTCCATGCCGGCATTCAGGTGGTTACGGATTTCGTCCGCCTTCAAATCCAGTCCTTTGCAGCGAACCACGCCGCCATCTTCGGAAGGATCCTTCAGTTCGCACTCATCGCCTAAAACCACACTGGCAGGCAAGTCGATGGACTCGTTCAACCAGCCAGTAAATGTAAAGATTGGAGCTTGCTCCAGAGCGGGCGGGCGTACAGGCAGAGAGCCCAGGCTTTTGCGCAGTGATGAGGCCAGGTCTTCCGCCTGTTTTGAGGAGCCTGCATCAACAACCATAAAGCCGTCTTTCGGTGCCAGATACGCAAAGCTGCGTCGGTTCTTGGAAAATGCATGGGGTAGCATTTCCAGCATAACCTGCTCTTTGATCTCTTCTTTTTCTTTGCGTCGAACCTTGCGGCCTTGCTCGATCTCGATGGCTTCGGCTTTTTCTTCCACCGCATCCTTTATTACCGGCCCAGGCAGGATTTTTTCTTCCTTGCGCAGAGCAATCAGGTGATAGCCATTGGCACTGTGAACAAGTAGTTCACCGTGTTTGCCCAGTGGTGGAACCCAGCCCTGGCGAGCGGTTTCTTGTGGACCACAGGGTTTGAATGCATCGCCGCTGAGCTTTTCTTCCAACTCTTCAGCAGAAATATCAAATGGCTTGGTAAAACGGAAAACGCGGGCATTGCGAAACCACATCAGGCTTGATCCTTGTCTTTCATATTTGGATAACTTCTACGAGCACGGTTTTGACGATAAAGCCGAAAACACCAGCACCCAATACTGTAAAAAGGGCGATAGTACCAAACTTTCCGGCCTGTGATTTTTTTGCCAGGTCCCACACAATGAAACCCATCCAGCCAATAAGGCCTGTCAGAAACACCACCATGGCGATCTGGGAAAAAACTGCTTCGTTCATGATTTGCTCCGAGCTTAATCTGGATTAGTGTTCATCTCGCAGGAAAACCCAGTTATTTTTGTCGGATTGGTCTTCGCTGAAATAATAACCATCAAGGTCGAATCCCTTGAGGTCGTTTGCATCGGTAATACGATTCAGGATGGCGTAACGGCACATCAGGCCGCGGGCTTTCTTGGCGTAGAAACTGATCATCTTGTACTGACCGTTCTTCCAATCCTTGAATTGGGGGGTGATTAGCCGGCCTTCAAGGTCTTTCTTCTTCAGACTCTTGAAATATTCGTTGGATGCCAGGTTCACCAATACTTCGTCGTCGCTCTTCAGCAGGCGATTCATTTCCCGGGTAAGGCTGTCCCCCCAGAATGCGTACAGATCCTTGCCCCGTTTGTTCTCAAACTTTGTGCCCATTTCCAGCCGATAGGGCTGCATGAGGTCAAGAGGTTTAAGAATGCCGTAGAGACCGGACAACATGCGCAGATGCTTTTGAGCAAAGTTGAAATCCTGCTCACTGAAGCTTTGTGCGTCCAGCCCGGTATACACGTCACCTTTGAAAGCCAGAACAGCCTGGCGCGCGTTCTTTGGAGAGAAGGGAACTTGCCAACTCTGAAAGCGCTCGGCATTCAATTGGCCCAGCTTGTCGCTGACGCTCATCAGATTGCTGATCTGGTGGGGCTCCAGCTCTTTGAGCTGATCAATCAGCTCGCAGGCATCGTCCAGGAAATCGGGCTGGGTATAGGTTTCCGTAGCCAGCGGGCTCTCGTAGTCGAGGGTTTTAGCGGGTGAGATAACCATCAACATGTCAGATAATTCCTCATTGCAGAAACGTGAGTAACTGTTCCCGGGTAAATGGCCAGTTGAGTTCGCGCCCGGTATCCTTGCGCCGGAGCACGGGGATTCGTGTACCGTAACGCTCTACCAACTCTTCTGATTGCGCAATATCCACCACATCCACCGGTATCGGTACGGGCATGGGAGTGCTGATCAGCAGGGCTTCGGCCAGATCACACAGATGACATTGGGACGTAGTATAAAAAAACAGTTCCATTATTTGGGCTGGGCGTCCAGTTTCTGGCCATTAATGCCCGCGCTGTCACTGCCCATCAGATACAGATAAACAGGCATCAGTTCTTCCGGTGCCGGGTTCTGCTGCGGATTTTCTGCCGGGTAGGCATGGGCTCGCATATTCGTTCTTGTTGCACCGGGGTTCAGGCTATTAACACGTACATTGTTATGTTTGTCGCCCAACTCGTCGGCTAGCAACTGGCTCAGACCTTCGACTGCAAATTTGGAGACCGCATAGGCTCCCCAGTAGGCTCGCGCCTGACGGCCAACACCAGAGGACGTGAAGATAACCGAGGCCGCATCGGATTTGCGCAGCAGGGGAATCATTGCCCTGCTCATCAGAAACGGTGCCGTGGCGTTTACATGCATGACCTTGTTCCAGATTTCCGGGTCGTACATTTCCACCGGGCTGCGGTCACCCAGGATTCCGGCGTTGTGGAGAAGGCCATCGAGCTTGCCGAAGTTGTCTTCCAGAGTCATCGCCAGTTCTTCGTAATCTTTTACAGCGGCGCCCTCGAAGTTCATGGGCACGATAGCCGGCTTAGGGTGGCCGGCCGCCTCGATTTCGTCGTAGACCGATTCCAGCTTGCTCAGAGTTCGGCCAACAAGGATGACAGTGGCGCCATGAGCTGCATAGGTTTTTGCGGCGGTACGGCCGATTCCGCTGCCCGCACCGGTAACCAGAATAATGCGGTCTTTCAGAAGATCAGCGGGTGCCTGGTAATCTTGCATAACCTGTCTCCGTAGCAGACTGGGAGTTCATCAGAGTTTAAAAATGCTCGTTCTAGCAGCGCGCTATTGTAACAGCTTTGCGAGATCGATCACGGTGTCAGCGATCATGTCGGCTTGCCACAGGTCAACGGTTTCCGGCTCTTCGATATACCCATATCGCACGGCGATGGTTTTCATGCGGGCATTGCGACCGGCCACTATGTCTCGTTCGTGATCGCCCACATAAACTGCCTGCTCAGGTTCTGCACCAATTTGCTGGCACGCAAGAAACAGGGATTCCGGATGAGGCTTGCGATCGGTGACATGATCCGGGCATACCAGCGACGCGCAGCGCTTGGCCAGACCAAGGGCCTGAATCAGGGGGGCGGCGAAACGTACCGGTTTGTTGGTTACGATTCCCCAGGGAATTCCTCGCTGCTCCAACGACTCAAGCAAAGAATCCATGCCTTCAAAAAGGCGGGTTTCAACGGCAACGCCCGCTTCGTAAAGATCCAGAAAGGCGGTGTGTTTGGCAAGGTAACCCGGATGTTCAGGCTCCAGCCCAAAGCCTACACGCACCATGGCCCGGGCTCCGTTGGAAACGGATCGGCGTATGTGCTCTGCTGGAAGCGCCGGGAGCCCCTCCATTTGGCGCAGTTCGTTCAGGCAACGAATGAAATCCGGCGCTGTGTCGATCAGAGTGCCGTCCAGATCAAACAGAACGGTTGATAGTTGCTCAGTCTTCACGGGTATCACGGGCGTGCATCAGGTAGTTTACGTCCACATCCCGGCCCAGCTTGTAGGAGCGGGTAATTGGGTTGTAGGTCATGCCGGTAAGCTCGCGCACATCCAGGCCGGCATGGCGCAGGTGGTCTGACATTTCTGAGGGCCGGATGAACTTCTTCCACTCGTGCGTGCCCTTGGGCAGCATGTTCAGCACGTACTCGGCACCCACAATGGCAAACAGGAAGGATTTGGGATTCCGGTTGATGGTTGATACAAACAGGTGCCCACCGGGCTTTAGCAGTGCAGAGCAGGCTTTGATAACAGAGGCCGGGTCAGGCACATGCTCCAGCATTTCCAAGCAGGTAACGGCATCGTACTGGCCTGCGTGTTCCGGATCGCGGGCCAGTTCTTCCACGGTGATTTGCTTGTAGTCCACCTTGATTCCGCTTTCCAGGCCGTGCAATCGCGCTACAGCCAAGGGTGCTTCGCCCATGTCTATGCCGGTTACATGGGCGCCGCGCAGAGCCATGCCTTCAGATAGCAATCCGCCGCCACAGCCAATGTCTGCCACCCGCTTACCCGCGAGGGAGACGCGTTCATCGATGTAGTTGAGGCGCAACGGGTTAATGTCGTGGAGAGGCTTGAACTCGCTGGTGGGGTCCCACCAGCGGCTAGCCAAGGCTTCAAACTTGGCAATCTCGTTACGGTCAACGTTCTGGTTTGTCATTGTGTGCTCTACCTGATCAATCTATCGAAATATGGTTAGACAGCCTGTTGCTCGCGGATCTTCTCAGCCCATTCTTCTACGCGGAGCATGAGGTCCGGCACGTCAATACGCGTCAGTTTGCCATCCTGTACCTGAGGTACGCCGTTAATCCAGCTATGGGTTACCGCGCGGCCGTGGTTGCTGTAAACAAGATGAGACGCAGGGTCGTAAACCGGCTGAATAAAAGGATCGCTCAGGTCGATGGCAATAATGTCTGCCAGCTTGCCCGCCACCAACGAACCCAGTTCGTGCTCCCGTCCGAGTGCTTTTGCGCCATTGAGCGTGGCCATTTGCAGTGCCTGATGAGCAGAAAGTGCTGCGGCATCATTGGCAACGACCTTGGCTATCATAGCGGCTGTTCGGGCTTCACCGAACAGATCCAGATCATTATTGCTGGCTGCACCGTCTGTGCCTATGGCGAGATTAATGCCGCGTTCCATGAGATTGTGAACCGGGCAAAGCCCGCTGGCGAGTTTGAGGTTGGATTCGGGGCAGTGGATAACATGCGTGCCGGAATCCGCAAGCAAAGCAATGTCTGAGTCGCTGACCTGGGTCATGTGAACACACTGGGTTTTAACGCCCAGAACGCCAAGTTTCGCAAGCCGCTTGATTGGGCGTTGCCCATGCTTTTCCTCAGCCTCTGTTACTTCGAATTCGGTTTCATGCAGGTGAAGCTGAATGCGAGCGCCGGTTTTTTCCGAGAGGGCGACAGCGCGGCTCAGTGGCTCGTCAGATACAGTGTAGGGCGCATGAGGGCCAATGGCGGGCATGATGTAGGTGTCGCCTTTCCATGCATTGATCAGCGCTTCGCCTTTGCTCAGGTAGTCATCTGGCCCCGCGCCCCATACGGTGGGGAAGTCCAGAAGAGGGAAACAGATTTGTGCGCGCATGCCGGTATCATGAGCCATCTGGGCCACAATCTCCGGGAAAAAATACATATCTGAAAATGTTGTTGTGCCGGTTCGCAGCATTTCCGCCATGGCCAGCTGTGTGCCGTCGGCAATGAACTGTTCACTCACAAAACGGCCTTCTGCAGGCCAGATATGGTCGTTAAGCCAGGTCATCAAGGGGAGATCATCCGCCATGCCCCGAAACAGCGACATAGCCGCATGGCCATGCATATTGATTAGCCCGGGCATAACCACATGGTTGGGAAGGTTGATGGTCTCTCGCGTATGGAACTTGCGATCTGCCTGTGCCGTGGGCAACACAGCCGCAATCCGGCAGCCCTGAATAATAACGGCCTGATGCTCAAGCACCACTCCGCAGGGTTCAATTGGAATCAGCCAGCGAGCATTGATGCGAATATCGGCTGCGGTGATAGTATCTGCCGTCATTAACCCTACCTTGCAGTGCCGGCGACGAATGGGATTGTGCCCGTAGAAGTGCACAAGTGCGCCGAACGATAAAATGTAGCCCGGAAGTATAACCGTTATACTGCCCGTTTTCAGCGTTGTGAAAGCGGAGCCAGACGATGAATAATCCCAAAGAATCCCCTTCTTTACATACCCCTTGTTCTGATCCGCGATCGGCAGGCACGGTTGCCCTTCGGTGGCAGGGGGCCAGACTGGAATTACTGGATCAGCGGCTGTTACCAGCTCAGGAACACTGGATAACCCTGGAGACCGCAGCCGGTGTCGCGCAAAGCATTCACGACATGGTGGTGCGCGGAGCCCCGGCGATCGGTATCAGTGCCGCATATGGGGTAGCACTGGCTGCCCGGAAGGCTGAAGGCGATGACTGGCAAGCTGAGGTCAAAATGGCTATCCGGGAGTTAGCGGCTTCAAGGCCAACGGCTGTGAATCTGTTCTGGGCCTTGCAGCGAATGGAACGGGTGCTTGAGGGTTGTGTAGCTCTCGATGAAGCACGGCAGCGGCTGGAGGGTGAAGCCGTTGCCATTCATGAAGAAGATCTTGCAGCAAACCTCGCCATGGCAGATCACGCCCTCGAAGCAATGGGGCTTTCTTCTGGCAACTCTTCACCTGTCTCGGTTCTTACCCACTGCAACACAGGCGCGCTTGCAACTGGAGGCTACGGCACCGCATTGGGCGTTATCCGCCGGCTGCATGAGAAACAGCTGCTAAAACAAGTGTACGCGGATGAAACCCGGCCTTGGCTGCAGGGTAGCCGCCTTACTGCGTGGGAATTAGTGCGGGATGGTATCCCGGTAACTCTGAATGCGGATGGCGCAGCGGCAGCGATTCTTGCAACGGGTGAGGTACGGTGGATCATCGTGGGTGCCGACAGGATTACCGCTAATGGCGATGTGGCCAACAAAATTGGCACCTACAGCCTTGCGGTATTGGCACGGCATCACAAGGTCGGATTTATGGTTGTGGCACCCTCCAGCACCGTGGATATGGCGTTGAAATCAGGTGCAGAAATCCCGATTGAAGAGCGGGACGGCAAAGAGGTTCGAGAGATAAGAGGCATTGCACTGGCACCGGAAGGCGTGCCTGTGTTCAACCCGGTGTTCGATGTAACGCCTGCAAACCTGATTGATCTGATCGTAACGGAAAAAGGCGTGGTTCAGAATCCGGGTACTTCAGGAATGCACGGGCTATTTGGCTGAGGGTTTTTTTCCGGTGGCGGCTTTGCTGCTGTCTGGCAGTTCGCTGCTTTGCTTTGCAAGGCTCTCCCGCAGCTCCGCCACCTGCTTTTCCTGATCTTCTGCAAAGTGCAGTGACATCTCAAAACTCTGCCGTGTGAAATCCAGAACCTTACGAAAGCCTTCATCCGAGAGCGTTCGTGCCGAGTCATGCCGGCGGAAGATATTGATGAACTCCCGTTCCCGCTCAAACTGCAAGGGGACTCTTGCCACACCCCAGTCATTCAGGATTTGCCAAACTTCCGGGTTGTAGTTCCGGGTGGTTCGCATAATAAACGGGATGGGATCATTCCGCGCGATAAGGGCGGTCAAACGTAGAATAAGCTCAAAGGAGAGGGTTGCCGTGCCGTTCTCTATGGCTTCAAGAACGGACTTGTCACGGAGGTCGAGGGCTTCACTCATTTCCGAGAGTGTCAGCCCGGCTACTTCACGAATATCCTTGAGAGACTGCCCGGCTACCAGCATGGCCCGGAGTTGGTCCTGGGAATTGATCAGTGCTCGACCTACCCGCAAAGACGTGTCCGTAGCGCGAGCGCCGAAGCGGAAGGCCGATCCGGTGAGGCTGGCAAGGCGGTCAATAATGCCTTCAGGCGCTTTTTCCGAAGCAGGCGCTGCCGGTTTGCGCAGCACATCCACTTCTTCCTGGGAGCGCATGGCGTGCAGCGCATCCAGCAGCATATCCTGCATGGCTCGCGCTTTGTGCTGACGCTCCTGGTCGTTGGCTACCGGTTTGTCAGCTTTCTGGCCCATTACAGTGCTTCCGCCTGAGCAGCAAACTGCTGTGGGGTAAGAATGGAGGCCATGCGCTTATCCAGCTCCAGCATATCCGCCATGATGTCACCGCCTTCGCGAATCACGAAGTCGAGCTCTTCATCGGTAGACCCGAGATCTGCAGCTTGCTGATCTTGCCAGTCTTCAAGCTCTTCCAGAGACTCAAAAGGCTCGTCGCCACGCAGTTCCCGGCGAGCATTGGCAATGGTCAGCCGGGTTCGCTCTATTTGCTCTTGCTGAACGGTGCGCTCATCCAGATTAAGACTCACGGTTTCCCTCTGGCGCTGTTCATTCAGGAAGTCGATTTCCTGCTGCAGGAGCCTGAAATCCGGGCTCTTGGCAAAACGATCGTCATGGCGCTTGCGGAGCTCTTCAATAATGCCGCTGAAATCGAAGTAGCGGGTATGGGGGACTGCGTCGATCTGATCCCAGGGCAGGGCATGATCCAGCGCGTCTTCACCAATACGGGTTTTATCGATACGGGAAGGAATCTCTATATCCGGAATCACGCCTTTGTGCTGGGTGGACCCGCCAGATACCCGATAGAATTTTGATTGGGTAATTTTCAGCTGCCCATGGTTAAGAGGGCGAACGGCCTGCACCGTGCCCTTGCCAAAGGTTTGTGAGCCAACTACCAGGCCGCGGCCATAATCCTGAATCGCACCCGCAAAAATCTCGGAAGCCGAGGCGCTCATACGGTTGGTTAGCACGACCAGAGGCCCATCGTAGGCAACGGAGGCATCGTCGTCATTGAGAACCTGAACCTCGTTGCTAGAGTTGCGAATCTGCACGGTTGGGCCAGTGTCGATGAACAGACCAACCAGATCATTCGCCTCGTGCAAGGCACCGCCGCCATTATTGCGCAAATCCATTACCAGGCCATCGACTCCTTCTTGCTGGAGTTCTGCAATAAGCTTCCGCACGTCACGGGTCGTGCTCTTGTAGTTGGGGTCGCCGGCCTGCATGGCGCGGAAATCAGCATAGAATGTGGGAATGGTAATCACCCCGACAGTGTATTTCTGGCCATTGCGATCAAGTTCGATGGTGTCTTTACTGGCGCTTTGCTCTTCCAGCTTCACTTCATCGCGGTTGATGGAGATGGATTTGGTCAGGGTTTCATCACTTGAGCTGGCAGGAACGACTTCCAGTGTTACCACTGAATTGCGTGGGCCCCGAATGAGGTCGACCACTTCATCCAGTCGCCATCCGATCACGTTAACCGGTTTTTCATTTTCTTGGGCAACGGAAACAATTCTGTCGGCGGGCTTGAGCTGTCCTTGCTTGGATGCAGGACCGCCGGGAACCAGCCTGACTACTTTGGTGTACTCGTTGTCCGCCTGCAGAACCGCACCGATACCTTCAAGGGAAAGGCTCATATTAATGTTGAAGTTTTCAGAAGTGCGCGGTGAAAAATAGGAAGTGTGCGGGTCCCACATTCCGGCAAAAGCATTCATGTAGGCCTGGAAAGCATCCTCGCTACGGGCCTGATAGGCGCGCTTCAACTGGCCTTCGTAGCGGCGCTGGAGCGTATCGATTATATCATCGTCGTCGGCACCGTTAAGCCGTTGGGCCAATACGGCGTTTTTGATGCGCTTGACCCATAGGGCATCCAGTGCCTGCCGGTCTGGCTCCCACTCGGCTTCTGAACGATCAAGCAGGATGGTCTCATTGGTGGTGAAGTCCAGCTTTTCGATGCCATCGTCAAGGGTTTCCAGCGCGAATTGCAGGCGCTCGATAATCCGCTGTTGAACCAGGTTGTAGATATCAAAACCTGGCTGCAGTTGGCCGGTTTTGAGGGCAGATCCCAGTCGGTTTCTGACTTTGCTCATCGTCTCAATGTCGCCGCCGGTCAAATAGACTCGTTGGCCGTCGAGATAGTTCAGATAAGCGTCGAACACATCGCCAGAAAGCTTGTCGCTGATGCCCAGGTCGCGGAAATGGGTGAACTGCAGTTGCCTGGCAATAAGAATATTGGCGCGCGCTTGGTCAATCGTTGGTGCAACCGGGGTATAGATCTCCGGTTCGACCGCTTTCGCCTGAGCACTGAAAGGTGCTGAGAGCAGCAGGGCGACGGTAAGCGCTTTGCATACACCCATCCGGCCGGCTTTGAACGGTGCGCGACGAACAGATGTTTTTTCCGCGGTGGTCATAGATAGATACCTGACGATGCTGGGTACCTGCCAGACAGATCTGGAACCGGTTAACCCGTGGGCTGATTGATTTATTGTAGGCAAGGGCTACACCCGTTGCTATAGGTATGACGTATCGGTTCGTGACAATCTGTCCATGACTCGGCCTTTTTTAGCCATAAAAGCAGCGGGAATCAAAAGAGTAGAGGAGGATATTTGCGAGCTGGGGGTGATGGTCAGTGGAACATGGTGCCACGTGAACATGGGCACGCTGAGGGATTTGTATCGGTATTTACAGGTAGAGCGTGCGGCGGAGGACAGTGTCCTCCGCCGCGCGGCACCTTCAAACGAAGGGCTTTTCCTGCTCCGCGTGCTCAAGCAGCAGCGCGGGTGGTGCAAATCGCTCACCGTAAGCTGCAGCCAGCTCTTTGGCTCTTTCTGCGAAAGCTCTCACACCATACTGGTTAATGAACTGTATGGAGCCGCCTGTCCAGGGTGCATAGCCGATACCGAAGATACTGCCAATGTTGGCATCTTCCACGGTGCGCAGCACGCCTTCTTCCAGGCAGCGAACTGTTTCAATGGCCTGAATGAACAGAATCCGGTCTTTCAGTTCCTGCAGCTCCACCTTGCGAGCTTTTTCTTTGTCCACATAGAGAGTTTCAAGCTCTGGCCACAGGTACTTTTTGCCTTTGGCGGGGTACTCGTAGAAACCGGCACCGGCAGCCTTACCTGGGCGGCCATGGTCGTTAACCATCTGGTCAATGATCGCTTCTGCAGGGTGGGGCTTCCATGTACCGCCGGCAGCTTCCGTATCCTTTTTACTTTGGCTGCGAACGAGGTGCATCAGAGTCATGCTGACTTCATCGGAAATGGTCAGCGGGCCGACAGGCATGCCTGCAAGCAAGCCGGCATTCTCGATGCTTGAGGGGTGAATACCCTCGCCAAGCATACAGATTCCTTCGTTAACAAAGGTGCCGAAAACTCGGGATGTGAAAAAGCCGCGGCTGTCGTTCACAACCACCGGTGTTTTGCCGATTTGCTGAACATAGTCGAACGCTCTTGCTAGCGTCTCGTCTGACGTCTTTTCGCCAACAATGATTTCCACCAGCGGCATTTTGTCTACAGGCGAGAAAAAGTGCAGCCCGATAAAGTTCTCGGGCTTGGCGGAAGCTTCGGCCAGTTGGGTAATGGGAATAGTGGAGGTGTTGGATGCGAAAATGCCGTTGCTGACCAGCTTCGGTTCAGCCTCGGCGGTAACCTTGGCTTTCAGATCGCTGTCCTCAAACACAGCCTCAATCACAAGATCGCAACCTTCGAGGTCGCTAGCAGAGTCTGTAGCCTTGATTCGGCCCAGGATTTCCGCTTTCTTCTCTTCGGTCATGCGGCCACGGCTAACTTGTTTGGCCAGCAGGTTTTCGGAGTAGCTTTTGCCTTTTTCAGCGCCTTCGACAGTGACGTCTTTAAGCACCACCTCTATACCGCGGATAGCGGTGGAGTAAGCGATACCAGCGCCCATCATTCCTGCGCCCAGTACACCCACCTTTTTAAAGGTTTCTTTCTCTACGCCTTCAGGACGGCTTCCGCCTGAATTAATATCATTCAGCTGGAACCAGAAGGTGCCCGTCATGTTCTTGGCAACCTGGCCAATTACCAGTTCGGCAAAATAACGGGTTTCAATCAGGCTGCCACTATCGAAGTCTACCTGGGCACCTTCAACGGCTGCGGCCAGAATGCACTCAGGTGCCGGGTAGCAGCCTTTGGTCTTCTGCTTCAGCATGGCCGGTACAATTGGCAGTTTCTGTGCCATTGCAGGGTGGTGAGGTGCGCCACCTGGCATTTTGTAGCCTTTCTGATCCCAGGGCTGCTGGCACTTGGGGTTGGCATCGATAAACGCACGAGCCTTGGCCATCATGTCCTCAGGGGAGTCGGCTAGCTCGTCAATAATGCCTGCTTTCAAGGCGGCAGATGGGCGCAGTTTTTTGCCTTCCATCAGCAGCGGGAATGCCGCTTCAAGGCCAATCATACGGGGCAAGCGTTGAGTGCCACCACCGCCTGGCAGCAGGCCCAGTGAGACTTCTGGAAGACCCAGCTGAATGCTGTTGTTGTTCAGCACAACTCGGTGGTGGCATGCCAGGGCAATTTCGAAGCCGCCCCCCAGCGCAGTACCGTTGATGGCTGCTACAACAGGCTTGCCACAAGTCTCCAGTGCGCGCATCTGGGCCTTCATGCCGTTGACCATGTCTTCAAAGTACTGGGCATCGTCACGGGTGACTTTGTGAATTTCATTCAGGTCGCCGCCGGCAAAAAAGGTTTTCTTGGCAGAAGTAACAATGATGCCTCGAATGTTTTCCAGATCGCCTTGAACTTTGGCAACAGTCTCATCAAGGGCTTCCCGGAATGCCGCATTCATGGTGTTTGCGGACTGGCCCGGCATATCAATGGTAAGGGTCAGAATCTGATCTGAACCCAGTTCATAACGGATGGCACTCATAATCGGTTCTCCTATTAGAAAAAGTGTGGGGTTCAGACCCGCTCAATGATGGTGGCTATGCCCATGCCGCCGCCGACGCATAGCGTCGCCAGACCAAAGCGCAGATTACGGCGCTCCAGTTCGTCCAGCAGAGTGCCCACAATCATTGCGCCTGTGGCGCCGAGAGGGTGGCCCATGGCGATTGCACCGCCGTTAACGTTCACTTTTTCATCCGGAACCGAAAGTTCCTTCTGGAAGCGCATTACCACGGAGGCAAAGGCTTCGTTAACTTCAAACAGGTCGATCTGGTCAACAGTCATGCCTGCCTTCTCTAACGCTTTTAGCGATGCCGGGGCAGGACCGGTCAGCATGATAGTGGGATCAGTGCTGGTGACAGCGGTGGCAACGATGCGGGCTCGGGGTTTCAGGCCCAAGGCTTTACCCTTGGCTTCACTACCGATCAGCAGTCCAGTTGCACCATCTACCATGCCAGAAGAGTTACCGGCATGGTGCACGTGATTAATTGTCTCTACATAGTGATATTTTTCACGAGCCACACTGTTAAAGCCCATTTCTCCCATCATCTGGAAAGAGGGTCTGAGGCCAGAAAGAGACTCAAGGGTGGTGTCACCGCGAACGTGCTCATCGCGATCAAGAATTACGACGCCATTTTGGTCGGTAACAGGAACGATAGACTTGGCAAAGTAGCCGTTCTTCCAGGCATTCGCCGCTTTTTGCTGGGATTTGACTGCGAAGGCGTCGACGTCTTCACGGCTAAAGCCTTCCAGGGTGGCAATAAGGTCGGCGCCAATCCCCTGAGGCATGAAGCCTGTGTGCATGTTGGTGTGCGGGTCCATAGCCCAAGCGCCGCCATCAGAACCCATAGGAATGCGGGACATGGACTCCACACCACCGGCAACAACCAGGTCTTCCCAGCCGGAGCGGACTTTCATGGCCGCCAGGTTAACGGCTTCGAGGCCGGATGCGCAGAATCGGTTGAGGGTAACACCAGCGACTTTCTCGTCCCAATCAGCCGCGAGTGCTGCTGTTTTGGCGATATCAGCACCTTGGTCGCCAACGGCGGTAACGCAACCGAGAACAATATCGTCTACCTGAGAGGTATCGAGATTATTTCTCTCTTGCAGCGCATTGAGCACAGTGGTCAATAACGTAATGGGTTTTACACTGTGCAGTGATCCGTCTTTCTTGCCACGCCCTCTGGGAGTGCGGACCGCATCGAAGATATACGCCTCGGTGGTCATTGCTTGTCCTCTGGTGTTTATTGCTTGGGGATTTACTTTCGAGAAACGTCACCATATCCCTTTGATAGCTATGTGGGTAATGACGCCACCTGCCAATCGCGTTGGCAAAATTGCTCAGAGGTAGTGACAGGCGAGGCTGCGACTTCTATGTTTAGGGTTGGGTCAGAGGTTTTGCGGATGCTCAAAATGGGCTTAAGGGGGGGCAACGCCATGTCTTTCAGTAATGCTATCGACAATTTTTACGAACGCTTGGTGATGGATGCAATTGAGGCGACGAGGGAGCCGGGGGACACTGCAGATTTTTTGACTGATGTTATGTGTGTGGCCTTGAACCGGCTGCCTTCCCGATACTACCGGCACACCATCGATATGATGTTCTATTTGGCGGACGAAGAACTCAGAGGTATGAAAGACAGCTCCCTGGCAGCCGTCAAGAATGCCAGGGAGTTTGTAAGGGAGCATCAGCGAGAGTGAAGCTCTCGAGGCTTAACTTGCAATCAGGCTGTCCAGTGCCCTATTCAAGCGGTTTGCCAGCGACGGATCGGTTCCTTCGTCAGGGGCCTTGAGGCACCAGCCTGCGACAAGGCCCTCTATGCTTTGCAAGGCATTGTCCGCTTTTTCCATGGAGCCCATGCCTTCGGCCAGCCGCTGGACCTGAATTTCCATACGTTTTGTCTGTTCTGCATCCGGAGAGGGTATGCCGGCAAGAATCTCTGCGCGAATAACGATTTCCTGGTCTTCCAATTCGCCCGCAGTCCCCGCAAGTGCTGCCCACCGATCTGGCAAAGCACCCGTGTCCAGATCGCCGTCCGCGCGTGCTAACACGAGAGCCTGCCATTCTGCGATGCCTGCTTTGAGCTTCTGTGCTGCAACCGCTTGGGTCAATCGTTGCTTTTCTTGCTGAATCTGTTCCCTCACTGCTGCTGACGTCTGAGCGGCATCAATGCTGCGAAGATCCGCAATGGCTTTTTCCAGCGACTGCTCATCCTGATCAGAGCCGACACTCGCAACCTGATGCAGCAAGGCTTCCGCTGCTGAATCGGCCTCTTTTGCCGCGAGTTCCTGTTCCGTACGCTGGGCTTCCCGGCGCGCAAAGATTTCATCGCAGGCCTTACGGAACGCCTGCCACAACTTGCGGTCTTCGCGGTGACGGGTAATACCAACCGCTTTCCAGTCTGACTGCAGTGCTTTTGCCTTGTTCATGGCCTCTTGCAGCGGTTCGTGGGCTGTCAAAGCCTGTGCCTGTTCAACAATCGCCAGCTTCAGGGCTTCATTCTTTTGACGCTCTTGTTCGATAGGTGCTTCAAGCTTTTTCAGGAGGTCATCGAACTGCTTCTGCACCTGCCGGTTATCCCGGAATTCCACCGGCCAGGCAGATTTCCATTCCTGGCGGGCGGTTTGAAGAATATGCTCGACGGCCTTCCAGTCTATGCTGTTCCAGTCTGCGCCGTTTACAAAAAGCTCCAACTCGGCGCAGATCGTTTTGCGCTTATCCAGGTTCGCCTGTTTCAGGCCTGACTTGGCTTTGAAGTAGGCTTTGCAGGGCTCATATGCTTTGTCGGAGGCCTGTTTGAAACGTGCCCACAAGATGCGATCTGATGACCCGCCCAGTTCCCGCCATTCTTTTTGAAGGTCTTTTATGCGCTCGGATTTAGCTTCTGGTTCCATGGACTGTTCGGCCAGATACTCCATCTGTTCACACAGAGCTATCTGTTTGGGTTCAGTGGCAAATCCTTGCCAATCCGTTAGCTCCCGGAGCTGGCCAGTGAGCAGTTGTACTCGAGGCTGAAACCCCTTGCTATGGCGGTGGTCAAGGGATTTCAATTGCTGTTGGGCGGTTTTCAGGAGTTCACGGGAACTCTTGAGGCGCTTGGCTTCGAGGGCTTCTTCCAGTTGATCCAGCGTGGCTTTCAGGTTTTCCGACGACACCTGTTGCTGCTTGTTATCCTCGCTGGTCTTTGCCGGAGCCTTGGGCTTGCCGGCCAGCTTGCGTGCGGGTTCCAGCATGTCTGGGGCAGGGAAGCCTTGAGGCCAATTAATCTCAGCAAGGATATCTGACGCGCGCTTCTGGTCTTCAGGGGTTGCCTCCTGAATATTGGTCTCCGAGATGGCAATCAGTGATTCTTTTGTCTGGGTGATATGGCGGACTGCGCTGGTGTAATTGCGGAGCGCCATCATCGACATTTCATAGGATTTCTGTTGCTGCTTGTCTACGTGAGTCTCGCGGGTAGCCTCCAGCCAGCGGTTTTCCTGCGTTTTCTGGAGTGCGTCCAGTGATGCAAGTGACGCGAGATTGTCTGTGGGTTGTTGCCGGAGATCATTCAGGGTTTGCGCAATCAGTTCGAGGGTTTCGTCGCGCTGAAGTCGCTGCTCAATCTCGAGTTTTTCTGCATCCTGCGCTGCTTTTACCTCGGCTAGCCGCTCTCTGCAGCGGTGTACGGACTTAAGGAAATCGTTTGTCTGATCGGGTGTCGCGCTGCCCTCTACCTTCGCCCACTGGTTGAGAAGTGTTTCCAGGCGGGCTTCAAACAGGCTGGTGTCGTCGCTTTTAGCCTGATCGTGGGCATTACGGATCAGTGTCGAGATAGTGTCCGAAATGGCATCCTTTATGGCCTGTTCTTCCCTGATAGACTGCAGCTTTTGCCGTACTAGCTGATACACGCCCTTGTCGCGGCTTTTGGCCTGCTTTTGTACGCGCTGCAGGAGATCACCATCCTGCACGAGGTCGGCGGCCCTAAGCCGAATGTCTGCTGTTGAACCCTCAATGGCGAGGTTTGCCGCAATTTCCTGGCTCGGTGTGCCCTGCAGCATTTGTAGCTGCTCTTCCCTTAACTCTGCGCGTTTGTCCTCTACTGGCTCTGCCGGAGGGTGCGGGCGATCTGGCGCTTTGCGGCCCGATACGACAGGTTTGCGGGATTTGAACAGTTTCTGGAGGAATGCAGCCATGACGTTATCCTTAGGGATTGAAACCAGTCTGCGGTGTCGGGCAAAGTAAGCCGGCACCGGCCATCGGCTCTCGTAAATTCAGGTTTAGAGTGCCGGACACGTTTGTCGCAGCTTCGGGTATTAAAAGCCAAAAATCTGCGTCGACATTATAAAATCGGAGCTAGTCTAGCGTTTTGTGAGCGTTTGCGGGAAGGGTTGAATGGCAAAACAGGAAAATAGCGACGAACAGGAATACAAAGTGCGGTCGGTGGCGTTGAGGTTGCTTGCTCGGCGAGAGCACAGCCGGCAGGAGTTGGCGCTGAAATTACGTCAGCGGAAGCTTGAAGCTTCTATCATCTCATTGGTTTTGGACGACTATGAAAGCGAAGGCTGGTTGGATGACAACCGGTTTGCGGATGTCTATTCCCGCCAACGAATTGATCTGGGGTATGGTCCCTTGAAAGTGCTCGCTGAGTTGCAGCAACGCGGTATTCGTCATGCGCCGGCCTGCGTCGACGAGCTTGCTGATGCGGATTGGATCCGAAATGCGCTTTTGCTGAGGGAGAAGCGTTTCGGGCTGTCGGATCTTGGCGATGACTGGGATGAAAGGCTCCGGCAAGCCCGCTTCTTCACTCGTCGGGGGTTCACGGCCAGCCAGGTAGAGCGCGTGTTGGAAGTCAGTGATGCGGCTGATCTTGGCTTTTAGGTGCTAAAGCGTTGGCGGTATCATTCCAAGCTCAGGGGGTAGGCTAGCTCTCATGCCTGCTCCGTCTCCTGCCAGCTCTCTTGAAGAGTTTTCATTCGCGCTCTGTTCCAGACCAACAAATGGGGAGGCCGAGGCAGCTATGCTTTTCGTAGGCTCCATCATCCGGGCGAGCACGTCGTAGTACCTGCGGATATTCTGCACATAGAGAACGGGCTCATGGCCGCGGGCATACCCGTAGCGTGTCTGTTTGTACCACTCTTTTTGGGCAAGTAGTGGCAAGAATTCTTTTACATCCATCCAGCGGTCGGGGTTTTTACCGGCATTTTCGGTAAGCCTGCGGGCATCCTCAAGGTGTCCGTAGCCAACATTGTAGGATGCCAGAGCGAACCAGGTGCGATCGGGCTCTGCTATACGCTCGGGAATTCTCCGGTGCACCATTCGGAAGTATTTGGCACCACCCTGGATGCTCTCTTCCGCGTCCAGTCGATTGTTGATGCCAATGTAGTTTGCGGTGTTGCGCGTGAGCATCATCAGCCCGCGGACCCCGGTCGGGGAAACTGCATTAGGGCGCCAGTGTGATTCCTGGTAGCCAATAGCTGCGAGCAGTCGCCAGTCCATATTAAATATGGCGGCGTTATCTCTGAAAAGAGACTCATATGTAGGCAGTCGGTTTTCCACATGATGCATGAAGGTGCGGGCACCGACATAGTTCAGGTGATCCAGGTGGCCATAAAAACGCTCTGAAAGCTGAGCGGTGATGCCGTTAGCCTGCATTTTTTCGATAAATGCTTTCGCTGCATTCACCAACGAGTCGTCCTGGCTCGCCGGAAGTAACCATGCCAGTTCGCTGGCATCGCCAAGTGCAAACGCTTGTTTGACCTGGGGAAAAAAGACGTGGTTCAGCTCCAGTTCATTGGATGAGACTACGGCGTAGGAGAGCTCGCCAGTTTCAACGCGCGCAAGAATACCGGCAGCGTCCAGCCCCGGGTGAACCTGCCAGGATACGCCTGGTGCACTGTTCGTATGGGCTTGAAGCTGATACTCATGATTGCTGTCAGGCACCAGGTGAAGCATCTGCCCCGCCAGGTCAGCGAGTGATTCGGGCCGCTCCACATCGCGATTATAAACAACGACTGATTGCGCCATGATGCCGGTAGGGAGTGTCTTGTACTGGCCTTCAAAAAGCGGTTGCGCTGAAAGGCCTGCCAGCCCGATGTGTGCAAAATCACGGGAAAGTACGGAAAGAATTTCGGTGTTATCTTCTGCAACCCGGAGGCGGAGCTCGACTCCCAATTCGTCGGCAAAGAGTTTGGCCAGTTCGTAATCATAGCCTGTGGGGCCTTCACGCCCCTCGTAATAGATAGAAGGCGCAACCCGGGTAATAACGTGCAGAACTCCCTCGTTACGGATTTCCTGCAGGGTGCTCGGCTGGCTGCACCCGGCGAGAGCGAGCAGGGCCAGTGTGCAGGCGAGGAACGATCTGTAAGCCGTTGCTGCATTGTATACAGTCAGAATTCTTGGCAAGTCCCTGTTCTCCGTTACCGCTGGATCAACGGGATGCGCCCAAACAGGCTGGCGGCATCCGGTGTCTTGGTGCGTGTGGTCTCCATGTCCACTAGCTAATGATCCCTGTTGCAGCCAAAGGCGTCAATCAGGCTGATCAATTACTGCGCAAAATAATGTCAAATCTATGCGAATCGAATAAGCTTCCCAGCGCTGTATCCCGGCAGAGCTTTCAAGTATCATATGCGCCTTCTCAGAATGCACCCGGACTTCCCCGTTTCGCGCGATACAGGTTGATATCATGCTTGAACTTCGCGGCGCTCCCGCGCTTTCACCATTTCGTTCCCATAAACTGTACGCCAGAATTCAGGCCATTGTGCCTGAGATTGAGCATGTTTATGCCGAGTTTATGCACTTTGTGGATCTGGAGGGCGTGCTTTCTGATTCCGAGCAGGCCATCCTTGATCGGCTGCTGATTTATGGCCCCAGCGTACCCGCTGAAGAGCCAGATGGTGTGCTTTTTCTCGTTGTGCCGCGCCCGGGAACCTTGTCTCCCTGGTCCAGTAAGGCAACGGATATTGCGCGCAACTGCGGTTTGCGACAGATTCAGCGCATAGAGCGCGGCACGGCCTTCTATATCAAATCGAGTAAAAAGCTTGGTCTCGACCAGCGCGAGAAGGTTGCAGCGCTGCTGCATGATCGCATGACCCAGAAAGTCTTCCATGAAATGGGTGGTGCACAGTTGCTGTTCAATCGAGAAGAGCCGCGCCCTCTGGAGCGAGTTTCAGTGTTGGCTGGCGGTCGAGCTGCGCTGGTAGAAGCAAACAGACGCCTCGGGCTTGCGCTGGCCGATGACGAAATCGATTATCTTGTGAAGTCCTTTGTCGGCCTCGAGCGGGATCCTACCGATGTAGAACTCATGATGTTTGCTCAGGCAAACTCTGAGCATTGCCGCCACAAAATATTCAATGCCTCCTGGGATATTGACGGTGAGGGCCAGGAAAAGTCGCTGTTTGCCATGATTCGTAACACCTATGAGATGAACAGCGAAGGTGTGCTCTCTGCCTATAAGGATAACGCTTCGGTTATTCAGGGAAGTCGAGGTGGTCGTTTCTTCCCGGATCCGGTAACAGGTATTTACGAATATAATCAGGAAGACATCCACATTCTTATGAAGGTGGAGACCCATAACCACCCAACGGCCATTGCCCCTGCGGCTGGCGCGGCAACCGGCTCCGGCGGTGAAATCCGCGATGAGGGCGCAACCGGTCGCGGTTCCAAACCGAAGGCGGGGTTGACGGGGTTCACCGTCTCCAACCTCAACATGCCAGATGATCCCCAGCCCTGGGAAATCAATTACGGCAAGCCTGAGCGGATAGCCTCCGCTCTGGATATCATGATTGAAGGCCCCATTGGCGGCGCCGCATTCAATAATGAGTTTGGCCGCCCCAATATCGCGGGCTATTTCCGTACATTTGAAGAGAAAGTTGCCGGCCCTGCGGGTGATGAAGTACGGGGCTACCACAAGCCCATCATGATCGCCGGTGGCCTTGGAAATATCCGCGCAGAACATGTTGAAAAAGGTGAGATACCTGTAGACGCCAAACTCATTGTGTTGGGTGGCCCTTCCATGCTTATCGGTCTTGGAGGCAGTGCTGCTTCCTCTATGGACTCCGGCTCCAGTAACGAGAACCTCGACTTTGCATCCGTGCAGCGTGACAACCCGGAAATGGAACGGCGTTGTCAGGAAGTGATCGACCGCTGCTGGCAGATGGGCGAGCAAAACCCGCTCTGCTTCATCCATGACGTTGGCGCCGGTGGTCTTTCTAACGCCATGCCTGAATTGGTGAAGGACGGCGGCCGTGGCGGAAAGTTTGAGTTGCGGGATATTCCCAGCGATGAGCCTGGTATGTCGCCATTGGAAATCTGGTGTAACGAGTCTCAGGAACGGTATGTCATGGCGGTGGCTCCCGAAAATCTGGAGCTTTTCGACGCGCTGTGTCGTCGTGAGCGCTGCCCGTATGCCGTGATTGGAGAGGCGACGGAAGCCCATCATCTCGAGTTGAGCGATTCCTATTTTAACGACAAGCCTGTTGATCTTCCGATGGATGTGCTTTTCGGTAAGCCGCCCCGTATGCACCGGAGTATTAACAGAACATCGTTCAGCAAGCCGTTGTTTGACTCCACCCAGATTGATCTGAATGAGGCCATTCGCAGAGTTCTGAGGCTGCCTTCAGTGGGCTCCAAGAGCTTCCTGATCACCATAGGTGACCGCACGATTACCGGGCTTGTTGCGCGGGACCAGATGGTTGGTCCATGGCAGGTGCCTGTCAGTGATGTTGCGGTTACGGCAAGCTCTTTTGATGTTCTGACGGGTGAAGCCATGGCCATGGGCGAACGTACACCGATCGCAGCCATTGATGCGCCCGCATCAGGTCGGATGGCTGTAGGCGAAGCCATTACAAACCTGGCAGCAGCCGCAATTGGCA
Organism: Marinobacter xiaoshiensis; assembly: GCF_031631795.1. Classification (NCBI taxonomy): domain Bacteria; kingdom Pseudomonadati; phylum Pseudomonadota; class Gammaproteobacteria; order Pseudomonadales; family Marinobacteraceae; genus Marinobacter; species Marinobacter xiaoshiensis. Next base: position 11,547 of record NZ_JAVMBO010000011.1, on the reverse strand, counting down.
AATTATCAGACATTCGCTTGTCGGCTAACTGGATGTCAGCCGCAGGCCACCCGGGAGAGGACGAGAACCTCTACGAAACAGTTCGAGCAGTTGGCATGGAGTTGTGCCCCGAGCTGGGGATAACCATTCCTGTAGGCAAGGACTCCATGTCCATGAAGACGGTTTGGGAAGAGGATAACGGCGAACAGAAGAGTGTAACCGCGCCTCTCTCGTTGATTGTCAGTGGTTTTGCACCGGTTACCGATGTTTCTCGCACCCTTACGCCCCAGTTGATAACGGATGCTGGAGACACAGATCTGATTCTTGTGGATCTGGGCGCTGGGCAGAATCGGTTAGGTGGGTCGGCTTTGGCTCAAGTTTACCGTCAGGTCGGAGCTGTGGCACCTGATCTCGACGATCCGGAAGATATCAAAGCGTTTTTTGCTGTTATTCAGGGATTGAACGCCGACGACAAGCTACTGGCCTATCACGACCGCTCTGATGGCGGATTGTTTGTGACTCTTGCTGAAATGAGTTTTGCCGGCCGCACCGGTATAGATATCAAACTGGATGGATTGACAGACGACGCCAGTCAGATTGTCCGCGAGTTGTTCAATGAAGAATTGGGCGCAGTTATTCAGGTGCGCAGGGATGATACGGATTTCGTTCTACAGCAGTTTTCAGCGGCTGGCTTGGGGGACCACGTCAGTGTTGTGGGCACATTGAGTGATCAGGATCGCCTGCGATTGTCCTTTGAAGGTGAAATGGTTGCAGATGATGCGCGAGTGGATCTACAGCGCCTGTGGTCTGAGACCAGTTATCGCATTCAGTCCCTGAGGGATAACGCAGATTGTGCGCAGGAAGAGTTTGATAATCTGCTTGATGCGGATAACCCTGGGCTTCATGCCGAGCTCACCTATGATGTGAACGAGGATGTTGCTGCGCCTTATATCAACAAGGGAATTCGCCCGAGAGTTGCTGTCTTGCGTGAGCAGGGTGTTAACGGGCAGGTTGAGATGGCCGCTGCATTTGATCGGGCTGGTTTTGAGTCTGTCGATGTGCACATGAGCGATCTGCTATCCGGACGAGTGAATCTCGAAACGTTTAATAGTCTCGTGGCTTGTGGCGGGTTCTCATACGGGGATGTGCTGGGTGCCGGTGAAGGTTGGGCAAAGTCCATTCTGTTCAACGACCGTGTTCGTGATCAGTTTGCCGCTTTCTTCAACCGCCAGGACACTCTCGCGCTGGGTGTTTGTAATGGTTGCCAGATGTTGTCCAATCTGCACGAATTGATTCCGGGCAGCGAAGGCTGGCCACGTTTCGTTCGTAACCAGTCGGAGCAGTTCGAGGCACGGTTGGCGATGGTTGAAGTAATGTCGTCACCTTCAGCATTCCTGGAAGAAATGGCAGGTTCGCGTATGCCAATAGCGGTCGCTCATGGTGAAGGGCGGGTAGAGTTTTCCGGTAGTGCTTCTGCTTCAGAGCTCGCAGAAAGTGAGCGGGTAGCGCTACGCTTCGTGGATAACCGGGGTCAGGCGACGATGCGTTATCCTTATAATCCAAATGGCTCGCAAGATGGCATAGCGGGGGCAACTACTCGGGATGGTCGTATTACCATTATGATGCCTCACCCTGAACGAGTGTTCCGCGCTGTCCAGCACTCATGGCGACCCGCGGATTGGCAGGAAGACGGTTCCTGGATTCGCATGTTCCGAAATGCCAGACGCTGGTTTAGCTGATGGACTGATCGGTTGAAAGACTGGAAAAACCGGCTTTGGTGAGCCTCAAAAGGGAGGGCTTTCCGGAGCCGGTTTTTTTGTGCCTGAATTTTGAGCGTTTTGAGTTTATCAAGCGAATAATGCGGATATATTGGAAAAAAACTCCTTGACTCATTATGTTTATGCACATTGCGAGCTCAGTCTTGTGCATTCTGTGAACAATGCAGAGCGTAGGCGTTCAGTGTTTGTACAAAAGTTGTAACCTGTTGAAATATAGCGGTTTAATGAATCAGGTGAATTTGTCGCCAATTTAACGGGAGTTCAGTAAGTACGGGGTTTATAGAGGTGTTCCCCAAAACTTTCCCCAGAGTTATCCACAGAATCTGTGGGTAAGTGCCTAAGCCATTAATCTGTACAAAAAATATCCTGCTCAAAGGAGGTTTCATGTATAAAATATGCTATTTCGTGCCGGAGACACATTTGGAAAAAACCAAACAGGCACTCTTCGATATCGGGGCAGGACGCATAGGGGATTACGATTCTTGCGCCTGGCAGTGCAGAGGGCAGGGACAGTTCCGCCCTCTTGAGGGTAGCAATCCTTTTTTGGGGGAAAGTGGGGCGCTGAAGGTTGTGGATGAGTTCAAGGTAGAGCTGGTTTGCACCGATGAACTAATCCGTAAAGCGGTTGCGGCGCTCAAGCAGGCCCATCCCTATGAAGAGCCTGCTTACGAGATTTATCGCATGGAAATATTATAGATCGTCTTTGCTTCGGGTCGCGGCGATAGGGCGCCGGATATCACGTATGTGCACACCGAAAGAGTCGTTCTTCAGGTCATCCAGAAACAGTTCCAGGGTTTTTCGCACAGTCGGGAAGGAAATATCGCCCCAGGGAATTTCGTCCACAGCAAACAGGCGGGTTTCAAGGGACTCCTCACCAGCACCAAAGTTCCCGTTTTTTAGTGTCGCGCGATAGAACATGTGAACCTGGTTTATGTGCGGAACATCGATAATGGAATAAAGGCCGTCTATATTAACTTCGGCCAGTGCCTCTTCCAGCGTCTCGCGCTCGGCCGCCTCAACGGTTGTTTCGGCATTTTCCATGTATCCCGCCGGAAGGGTCCAGTACCCGTAGCGAGGTTCAATTGCTCGACGGCAAAGAAGGATCTTTCCCTCCCATACTGGCACTGTACCCGCGATGATGCGTGGGTTTTGATAGTGTATTGTGCTGCAGTTGATGCACACATAGCGGTGGCGGTTGTCGCCTTCGGGGATGCGCTGTTTAACCGGATGGCCGCATGTGCTGCAGTACTTCATATTTTTCCCCGTATACTTGAATTCAGCGAATGTTAAGTTTAATGATCGTTGCTACTGCTGTCTCATTCAACACCAGATTTGTTCAGGAGTTCCGGTTTGCGTGATTTACTTGTACAGCGTTTAACGGGCTATGCGCCTCAGAAGCTCGATCTGAACTATACCGAAGCAGGCATCCTTGTGCCGGTTACTGACGATCCTGGTAATCCTGAAATGATATTTACGCTGCGTTCTACAAATTTGAGCACTCACCGCGGTCAGGTTGCCTACCCCGGGGGGAAGCGGGATCCCGGAGATTTATCGTTGGCCGCGACGGCGCTGCGGGAAACCCATGAAGAGATTGGTCTGCCACCAGATCAGGTGGAAATCATTTCACCGCTGAGCCAAGTGATGTCACGTCACGGGATACTTGTCTCTCCTTACGTTGGTGTTGTGCCTGTGGAGTATCCGTTGGAACCAAATCCCGGCGAGATTGATAGCGTCTTTCGAGTGCCTCTTTCTTTCTTTCTGGAAGACAGGCGCGAACGTACAGATGCGATACCGTTTCAGGACCAAACAATTCATGTGCCTTGTTATCGGTGGGAGCGATATCAAATCTGGGGCTTGTCTGCTGTGGTTCTGGTCGATTTTTTAAATGCTGTGTACGATGCTGATATCGATTTGCTCAAACCCCGAACATAATAAGGAAAATAGAATGCTCTATGAGTTGGATGGCCGTGCCCCGGTGTTGAAAGGCAGTAGTCAGTTTGTAGCAGACAATGCGACGGTGATTGGCAATGTGGAGCTTCACGAAAAAAGTAGTGTCTGGTTCAACGTGGTGATCCGTGGAGATAACGAGCTTATTACGATTGGACCAGAGACAAACGTTCAGGATGGCTCTGTTCTCCACACAGATCCGGGTATCCCGCTGACGCTAGGGCGGGGTGTTACAGTTGGTCATAAAACCATGCTTCACGGTTGTGAGGTTGGGGACTATTCACTGATCGGTATCAATGCGGTTGTTTTGAATGGTGCCAAGGTCGGAAAGTACTGCCTTATTGGTGCGAACACCCTTATCCCTGAAGGAATGGTTGTTCCGGACGGCTCATTGGTGGTTGGGTCGCCGGGAAAAATCAAAAGGGAACTCACCGAGCAACAAAAGAAGATGCTCGAACTCAGTGCCGCGCACTATGTACACAATGCAAGCCGTTATATGAAAAGCTTGAAGCCTGTAAAAAACTGAGATGAATTTGTTATGGCTGTTGAGGATAAAGTTCGATCGCCCTGCGTGAGTATATGCGCTCTTGATGAGCGGGATGTATGTATAGGGTGTCAGCGCACCAGTGATGAGATCCTGAGCTGGACATCAATGACCAACTGCGAGCGTAAAGCTGTGCTTGTGAAAGTCGCTGAGCGGGAGCGGGAAGTGGCGCTTTAACTGAACGCAAAAAGGATGCCTGAGAGAGTTCAGGTACTTGCAGGAGGATCTGGTTTGAATGAAGTAGGGAATGTAACGCTGGGCACGCCACTTAAAGCAAACGCTTTTAAGGTATTGCTGTGTGGCTCAGGTGAGCTTGGCAAAGAAGTGGCGATAGAGTTGCAGAGGTATGGGGTTGAGGTAGTTGCAGCAGACCGTTACCCGAACGCCCCCGCCATGCAGGTGGCTCATCGTAGCCACGTAATAGATATGTTGGATGCGCAGGCTTTAAGGAACATAGTCGAGATTGAAAAACCCGACCTCATTGTGCCCGAAATCGAAGCCATTGCGACAGCTGAATTGATCAAGCTTGAGCAGGAAGGTTATAGGGTAATACCTTCCGCAAGGGCAGCCCACCTGACTATGAACAGGGAAGGGATTCGGCGCCTGGCTGCAGAAGAGCTGGGAGTGAAAACGTCGCCTTACCGGTTTGTTGACACAAAAGAGGCATTCCTGGAAGCGGTTAAGGCGATAGGAATGCCCCTCGTTGTTAAGCCGGTAATGAGTTCCTCTGGTAAAGGGCAGAGTACGGTTAGCGATGAAAGTGAGATTGACGCCGCTTGGGAGTACGCGCAAACAGGCGGTCGTGCGGGAAAGGGTAGGGTTATTGTTGAAGGCTTTGTGACATTTGATTATGAAATAACCCTGCTGACCGTCAGGCACTCCGGCGGCGTTAGCTTCTGCGAGCCTATAGGGCACCGCCAGGAAGAGGGCGATTACCGTGAATCCTGGCAGCCGCAGCCCATGTCGGCTAAAGCACTGGAGCGTTCGCGTGACGTTGCTTTAAAAATCACCGAGAATCTGGGTGGCTATGGGGTATACGGAGTGGAGTTGTTCATACGCGGGGACGACGTGTATTTCTCAGAGGTGTCTCCCCGGCCCCATGATACTGGTCTTGTTACACTGGTATCTCAGGATTTGTCGGAGTTTGCTTTGCATGCAAGAGCCATACTCGGATTGCCGGTTCCGGTTATTCGGCAGCAGGGTCCTTCTGCGTCAGCGGTCATTTTGCCAGAAGGGAATTCCTCATCTGTAGCCTTCAGCGGATTGAGCATGGCGCTTGCAGTACCGGATGTGCAGTTAAGGCTTTTTGGTAAGCCTGAACTCGTGGGGCGTCGGCGGATGGGTGTTGCTCTGGCACAAGGGGCCACTATAGAAGAGGCAAAGGCCAAAGCAATCGCTGCAGTTAGGGCGGTCGAGGTTCGTCTGTAAGCGGGATGATAAGGCCCCGGTTCATCTATGAAAGTGCTAAAGTGGACCTTGAGATCGGCGTGACAGGGATAAAGTCATAAAAAGTTGCATTGCACCGTTGACACCCGCGCCAAGCTCTGTAGAATGCGCATCTCTTTCGAGGGGAGCACATCTGAGACGCTTTCCGATCAAAGAGTAACCGCTTGAATAAATTGAAGATTTTTAAATGCTTTCTTCGAGCAAGTGGTTGACAAGATGAGTAAACGCTGTAGAATGGCTCATCTGGATTAAGAAATGACAGTTTGATTCGAAAAGGTTCATTTTTAACTTCTCTCGAATTAAACGGTTGACAAGGCGGCGAGACGATGTAGAATGCGCCACCTTGATTGAGCAACGGCTCAAACGCTCTTTAACAAATTGACCAAGTAATTCGTGTGGGCGCTGGCTGGAGTATTTCGACAAGAAATACCAAGGCAAGCGACTCGTCGAAAATTGAGTTTTGTCTTGAGCAAAGGTTATAAGGTCTTCGGATCTTAATATGATTTAAACTGAAGAGTTTGATCATGGCTCAGATTGAACGCTGGCGGCAGGCTTAACACATGCAAGTCGAGCGGTAACAGGGGTAGCTTGCTACCCGCTGACGAGCGGCGGACGGGTGAGTAATGCTTAGGAATCTGCCCAGTAGTGGGGGACAACAGTCGGAAACGGCTGCTAATACCGCATACGCCCTTTGGGGGAAAGCAGGGGATCTTCGGACCTTGCGCTATTGGATGAGCCTAAGTCGGATTAGCTAGTTGGTGGGGTAATGGCTCACCAAGGCGACGATCCGTAGCTGGTCTGAGAGGATGATCAGCCACATCGGGACTGAGACACGGCCCGAACTCCTACGGGAGGCAGCAGTGGGGAATATTGGACAATGGGGGAAACCCTGATCCAGCCATGCCGCGTGTGTGAAGAAGGCTTTCGGGTTGTAAAGCACTTTCAGTGAGGAGGAAGGCCTTAAAGCTAATACCTTTAAGGATTGACGTTACTCACAGAAGAAGCACCGGCTAACTCCGTGCCAGCAGCCGCGGTAATACGGAGGGTGCAAGCGTTAATCGGAATTACTGGGCGTAAAGCGCGCGTAGGTGGTTGAGTAAGCGAGATGTGAAAGCCCCGGGCTTAACCTGGGAACGGCACTTCGAACTGCTCGGCTAGAGTGTGGTAGAGGGTAGTGGAATTTCCTGTGTAGCGGTGAAATGCGTAGATATAGGAAGGAACACCAGTGGCGAAGGCGGCTACCTGGACCAACACTGACACTGAGGTGCGAAAGCGTGGGGAGCAAACAGGATTAGATACCCTGGTAGTCCACGCCGTAAACGATGTCAACTAGCCGTTGGGGATCTTGAATCCTTAGTGGCGCAGCTAACGCACTAAGTTGACCGCCTGGGGAGTACGGCCGCAAGGTTAAAACTCAAATGAATTGACGGGGGCCCGCACAAGCGGTGGAGCATGTGGTTTAATTCGACGCAACGCGAAGAACCTTACCTGGCCTTGACATGCAGAGAACTTTCCAGAGATGGATTGGTGCCTTCGGGAACTCTGACACAGGTGCTGCATGGCCGTCGTCAGCTCGTGTCGTGAGATGTTGGGTTAAGTCCCGTAACGAGCGCAACCCCTATCCCTAGTTGCTAGCAGGTAATGCTGAGAACTCTAGGGAGACTGCCGGTGACAAACCGGAGGAAGGTGGGGATGACGTCAGGTCATCATGGCCCTTACGGCCAGGGCTACACACGTGCTACAATGGTACGTACAGAGGGTTGCAAACCCGCGAGGGGGAGCTAATCTCACAAAACGTATCGTAGTCCGGATCGGAGTCTGCAACTCGACTCCGTGAAGTCGGAATCGCTAGTAATCGTGAATCAGAATGTCACGGTGAATACGTTCCCGGGCCTTGTACACACCGCCCGTCACACCATGGGAGTAGATTGCACCAGAAGTAGTTAGTCTAACCTTCGGGAGGACGATTACCACGGTGTGGTTTATGACTGGGGTGAAGTCGTAACAAGGTAGCCCTAGGGGAACCTGGGGCTGGATCACCTCCTTAAACGAAGTCGAAGCTTCGGTCAGAGTCCACACGAATTACTTGGTTGATTGATAAAGAGAGCAAGGGTCTTTCAGGCCCGACTTGGCTTGTCTGTGGCAAGCAAAACCGGGTCTGTAGCTCAGGTGGTTAGAGCGCACCCCTGATAAGGGTGAGGTCGGTGGTTCAAGTCCACCCAGACCCACCAAAATCGCGTAGCTCGTCGTTGTGTCCGAACTTGCATAGCAGGCTATGCGGCGTCCGAACACGCCTAGATCTACACGATTTTACGAGATAGCTTTTGGGGGCTATAGCTCAGCTGGGAGAGCGCCTGCCTTGCACGCAGGAGGTCGGCAGTTCGATCCTGCCTAGCTCCACCAAATATTACTTGGTCACCTGACTTCGGTCAGTGTACAGAAACAAGTGTTTCAACGCTGTGAAGTTTGAAATCCTTCTTTCTGATCACTGGGTCAGATTTGCTCTTTAACAAATTGGACGAGATAGAACACGAAGACATTTTCTCATTATCTCCGAGAGAATGTGTTCAATGTGATAGCGATTTTTTCAAGCGTTATCCGGTGTTGTCGTTGAAGTGGTTGTGTATGACTTCGAGTGACTGTCTCTGAATGTTCCTGGAACATTGTCGCTTAACTTCGGTTAGGTGTCAGTCTTCTGTGTCATCAGTGATCAGTTGTCTTGGGGTTATATAGTCAAGCAACTAAGCGCATACGGTGGATGCCTTGGCAGTCAGAGGCGATGAAAGACGTGGAAGCCTGCGATAAGGTTCGGGGAGCTGGCAAACAAGCTGTGATCCGGACATTTCTGAATGGGGAAACCCACCCGATTTCGGTCGGGTATCTTGCACTGAATACATAGGTGTAAGAGGCGAACCGGGGGAACTGAAACATCTAAGTACCCCGAGGAAAAGAAATCAACCGAGATTCCCTAAGTAGCGGCGAGCGAACGGGGACTAGCCCTTAAGCTAGACAACTGGTAGGAGAAGGCTCTGGAAAGTGCCGCCATAGTGGGTGATAGCCCCGTATCCGAAACCTGAGTCTAGTGAAATCGAGTAGGACGGGACACGTGGTATCCTGTCTGAATATGGGGGGACCATCCTCCAAGGCTAAATACTCCTGACTGACCGATAGTGAACCAGTACCGTGAGGGAAAGGCGAAAAGAACCCCTGTGAGGGGAGTGAAATAGATCCTGAAACCGTATGCGTACAAGCAGTCGGAGCAGACTTGTTCTGTGACGGCGTACCTTTTGTATAATGGGTCAGCGACTTATGTTCAGTGGCGAGGTTAACCGTTTAGGGGAGCCGTAGGGAAACCGAGTCTGAATAGGGCGATTTAGTCGCTGGGCATAGACCCGAAACCGGGCGATCTATCCATGAGCAGGTTGAAGGTTGAGTAACATCAACTGGAGGACCGAACCCACTGTCGTTGAAAAGCCAGGGGATGACTTGTGGATCGGAGTGAAAGGCTAATCAAGCCCGGAGATAGCTGGTTCTCCCCGAAAGCTATTTAGGTAGCGCCTCGGACGAATACCACAGGGGGTAGAGCACTGTTTCGGCTAGGGGGTCATCCCGACTTACCAACCCGATGCAAACTCCGAATACCTGTGAGTACTATCCGGGAGACACACGGCGGGTGCTAACGTCCGTCGTGAAGAGGGAAACAACCCAGACCGCCAGCTAAGGTCCCCAAATTCCAGTTAAGTGGGAAACGATGTGGGAAGGCTCAGACAGCTAGGAGGTTGGCTTAGAAGCAGCCATCCTTTAAAGAAAGCGTAATAGCTCACTAGTCGAGTCGGCCTGCGCGGAAGATGTAACGGGGCTCAAACTGGATACCGAAGCTGCGGCTGCATACTTTGTATGCGGGGTAGGGGAGCGTTGTGTAAGCCTGCGAAGGTGAGTTGAGAAGCTTGCTGGAGGTATCACAAGTGCGAATGCTGACATGAGTAACGACAATGCGGGTGAAAAACCCGCACGCCGGAAGACCAAGGGTTCCTGCGCAACGCTAATCGGCGCAGGGTGAGTCGGCCCCTAAGGCGAGACCGAAAGGTGTAGTCGATGGGAAACGGATTAATATTTCCGTACCTTGGATAGCTGCGATGGAGAGACGGAGAAGGCTAGGTGAGCCGGGCGACGGTTGTCCCGGTTTAAGCGTGTAGGGAGTGGGTTTAGGCAAATCCGGATCCACAATCCTGAGACGTGACGACGAGCACCCTTTTACGGGAGCGAAGTCATTGATGCCCTGCTTCCAGGAAAATCTTCTAAGCTTCAGGCTATTCGAGACCGTACCCCAAACCGACACAGGTGGTCAGGTAGAGAATACCAAGGCGCTTGAGAGAACTCGGGTAAAGGAACTAGGCAAAATGGTGCCGTAACTTCGGGAGAAGGCACGCTGGTGGTATGTGAAGTTCCTCGCGGACGGAGCAGAAGCCAGTCGAAGATACCAGGCCCCTGCGACTGTTTATTAAAAACACAGCACTGTGCAAACACGAAAGTGGACGTATACGGTGTGACGCCTGCCCGGTGCCGGAAGGTTAATTGATGGGGTTAGCATTCGTGCGAAGCTCTTGATCGAAGCCCCGGTAAACGGCGGCCGTAACTATAACGGTCCTAAGGTAGCGAAATTCCTTGTCGGGTAAGTTCCGACCTGCACGAATGGCGTAACGATGGGGGCGCTGTCTCTACCCGAGACTCAGTGAAATTGAAATCGCCGTGAAGATGCGGTGTATCCGCGGCTAGACGGAAAGACCCCGTGAACCTTTACTATAGCTTCACAGTGAACTTTGAATATGTTTGTGTAGGATAGCTGGGAGGCTTTGAAGCGTGAACGCCAGTTTGCGTGGAGCCAACCTTGAAATACCAGCCTGGCATGTTTGAGGTTCTAACTCTGGTCCCTTATCGGGATCGAGGACATTGTGTGGTGGGTAGTTTGACTGGGGCGGTCTCCTCCTAAAGCGTAACGGAGGAGCACAAAGGTGGGCTAAGTACGGTCGGACATCGTACGGTTAGTGTAATGGCACAAGCCCGCTTAACTGCGAGACTGACACGTCGAGCAGGTACGAAAGTAGGTCATAGTGATCCGGTGGTTCTGTATGGAAGGGCCATCGCTCAACGGATAAAAGGTACTCCGGGGATAACAGGCTGATACCGCCCAAGAGTTCACATCGACGGCGGTGTTTGGCACCTCGATGTCGGCTCATCACATCCTGGGGCTGAAGCCGGTCCCAAGGGTATGGCTGTTCGCCATTTAAAGTGGTACGCGAGCTGGGTTTAGAACGTCGTGAGACAGTTCGGTCCCTATCTGCCGTGGACGTTGGAGATTTGAGGAAAGTTGCTCCTAGTACGAGAGGACCGGAGTGAACGAACCTCTGGTGTTCGGGTTGTCACGCCAGTGGCACTGCCCGGTAGCTATGTTCGGACAGGATAACCGCTGAAAGCATCTAAGCGGGAAGCCCCTTCCAAGATGAGATCTCCCTGGACCCTCGAGGTCCCTAAAGAGCCGTTCAAGACCAGGACGTTGATAGGTCGGGTGTGTAAGCGCTGCGAGGCGTTGAGCTAACCGATACTAATTGCTCGTGCGGCTTGACTATATAACACCCAAGACAATTGTCTGGATAACGTCGAAAAAATCATCATCACACTCGTTCTATCCCGTCCCCCAGTGATCAACCGTTTTGTCTGACGACCATAGCGGCTTGGAACCACCTGATCCCATCCCGAACTCAGAAGTGAAACAGGCCTGCGCCGATGGTAGTGTGGCATTTGCCCATGTGAGAGTAGGTCATCGTCAGACTCTTAAGTCCAAACCCCAGCTTC
>NZ_JAVMBO010000010.1:0-322290 GCF_031631795.1 Marinobacter xiaoshiensis | reverse complement strand
CAAGAAATACCAAGGCAAGCGACTCGTCGAAAATTGAGTTTTGTCTTGAGCAAAGGTTATAAGGTCTTCGGATCTTAATATGATTTAAACTGAAGAGTTTGATCATGGCTCAGATTGAACGCTGGCGGCAGGCTTAACACATGCAAGTCGAGCGGTAACAGGGGTAGCTTGCTACCCGCTGACGAGCGGCGGACGGGTGAGTAATGCTTAGGAATCTGCCCAGTAGTGGGGGACAACAGTCGGAAACGGCTGCTAATACCGCATACGCCCTTTGGGGGAAAGCAGGGGATCTTCGGACCTTGCGCTATTGGATGAGCCTAAGTCGGATTAGCTAGTTGGTGGGGTAATGGCTCACCAAGGCGACGATCCGTAGCTGGTCTGAGAGGATGATCAGCCACATCGGGACTGAGACACGGCCCGAACTCCTACGGGAGGCAGCAGTGGGGAATATTGGACAATGGGGGAAACCCTGATCCAGCCATGCCGCGTGTGTGAAGAAGGCTTTCGGGTTGTAAAGCACTTTCAGTGAGGAGGAAGGCCTTAAAGCTAATACCTTTAAGGATTGACGTTACTCACAGAAGAAGCACCGGCTAACTCCGTGCCAGCAGCCGCGGTAATACGGAGGGTGCAAGCGTTAATCGGAATTACTGGGCGTAAAGCGCGCGTAGGTGGTTGAGTAAGCGAGATGTGAAAGCCCCGGGCTTAACCTGGGAACGGCACTTCGAACTGCTCGGCTAGAGTGTGGTAGAGGGTAGTGGAATTTCCTGTGTAGCGGTGAAATGCGTAGATATAGGAAGGAACACCAGTGGCGAAGGCGGCTACCTGGACCAACACTGACACTGAGGTGCGAAAGCGTGGGGAGCAAACAGGATTAGATACCCTGGTAGTCCACGCCGTAAACGATGTCAACTAGCCGTTGGGGATCTTGAATCCTTAGTGGCGCAGCTAACGCACTAAGTTGACCGCCTGGGGAGTACGGCCGCAAGGTTAAAACTCAAATGAATTGACGGGGGCCCGCACAAGCGGTGGAGCATGTGGTTTAATTCGACGCAACGCGAAGAACCTTACCTGGCCTTGACATGCAGAGAACTTTCCAGAGATGGATTGGTGCCTTCGGGAACTCTGACACAGGTGCTGCATGGCCGTCGTCAGCTCGTGTCGTGAGATGTTGGGTTAAGTCCCGTAACGAGCGCAACCCCTATCCCTAGTTGCTAGCAGGTAATGCTGAGAACTCTAGGGAGACTGCCGGTGACAAACCGGAGGAAGGTGGGGATGACGTCAGGTCATCATGGCCCTTACGGCCAGGGCTACACACGTGCTACAATGGTACGTACAGAGGGTTGCAAACCCGCGAGGGGGAGCTAATCTCACAAAACGTATCGTAGTCCGGATCGGAGTCTGCAACTCGACTCCGTGAAGTCGGAATCGCTAGTAATCGTGAATCAGAATGTCACGGTGAATACGTTCCCGGGCCTTGTACACACCGCCCGTCACACCATGGGAGTAGATTGCACCAGAAGTAGTTAGTCTAACCTTCGGGAGGACGATTACCACGGTGTGGTTTATGACTGGGGTGAAGTCGTAACAAGGTAGCCCTAGGGGAACCTGGGGCTGGATCACCTCCTTAAACGAAGTCGAAGCTTCGGTCAGAGTCCACACGAATTACTTGGTTGATTGATAAAGAGAGCAAGGGTCTTTCAGGCCCGACTTGGCTTGTCTGTGGCAAGCAAAACCGGGTCTGTAGCTCAGGTGGTTAGAGCGCACCCCTGATAAGGGTGAGGTCGGTGGTTCAAGTCCACCCAGACCCACCAAAATCGCGTAGCTCGTCGTTGTGTCCGAACTTGCATAGCAGGCTATGCGGCGTCCGAACACGCCTAGATCTACACGATTTTACGAGATAGCTTTTGGGGGCTATAGCTCAGCTGGGAGAGCGCCTGCCTTGCACGCAGGAGGTCGGCAGTTCGATCCTGCCTAGCTCCACCAAATATTACTTGGTCACCTGACTTCGGTCAGTGTACAGAAACAAGTGTTTCAACGCTGTGAAGTTTGAAATCCTTCTTTCTGATCACTGGGTCAGATTTGCTCTTTAACAAATTGGACGAGATAGAACACGAAGACATTTTCTCATTATCTCCGAGAGAATGTGTTCAATGTGATAGCGATTTTTTCAAGCGTTATCCGGTGTTGTCGTTGAAGTGGTTGTGTATGACTTCGAGTGACTGTCTCTGAATGTTCCTGGAACATTGTCGCTTAACTTCGGTTAGGTGTCAGTCTTCTGTGTCATCAGTGATCAGTTGTCTTGGGGTTATATAGTCAAGCAACTAAGCGCATACGGTGGATGCCTTGGCAGTCAGAGGCGATGAAAGACGTGGAAGCCTGCGATAAGGTTCGGGGAGCTGGCAAACAAGCTGTGATCCGGACATTTCTGAATGGGGAAACCCACCCGATTTCGGTCGGGTATCTTGCACTGAATACATAGGTGTAAGAGGCGAACCGGGGGAACTGAAACATCTAAGTACCCCGAGGAAAAGAAATCAACCGAGATTCCCTAAGTAGCGGCGAGCGAACGGGGACTAGCCCTTAAGCTAGACAACTGGTAGGAGAAGGCTCTGGAAAGTGCCGCCATAGTGGGTGATAGCCCCGTATCCGAAACCTGAGTCTAGTGAAATCGAGTAGGACGGGACACGTGGTATCCTGTCTGAATATGGGGGGACCATCCTCCAAGGCTAAATACTCCTGACTGACCGATAGTGAACCAGTACCGTGAGGGAAAGGCGAAAAGAACCCCTGTGAGGGGAGTGAAATAGATCCTGAAACCGTATGCGTACAAGCAGTCGGAGCAGACTTGTTCTGTGACGGCGTACCTTTTGTATAATGGGTCAGCGACTTATGTTCAGTGGCGAGGTTAACCGTTTAGGGGAGCCGTAGGGAAACCGAGTCTGAATAGGGCGATTTAGTCGCTGGGCATAGACCCGAAACCGGGCGATCTATCCATGAGCAGGTTGAAGGTTGAGTAACATCAACTGGAGGACCGAACCCACTGTCGTTGAAAAGCCAGGGGATGACTTGTGGATCGGAGTGAAAGGCTAATCAAGCCCGGAGATAGCTGGTTCTCCCCGAAAGCTATTTAGGTAGCGCCTCGGACGAATACCACAGGGGGTAGAGCACTGTTTCGGCTAGGGGGTCATCCCGACTTACCAACCCGATGCAAACTCCGAATACCTGTGAGTACTATCCGGGAGACACACGGCGGGTGCTAACGTCCGTCGTGAAGAGGGAAACAACCCAGACCGCCAGCTAAGGTCCCCAAATTCCAGTTAAGTGGGAAACGATGTGGGAAGGCTCAGACAGCTAGGAGGTTGGCTTAGAAGCAGCCATCCTTTAAAGAAAGCGTAATAGCTCACTAGTCGAGTCGGCCTGCGCGGAAGATGTAACGGGGCTCAAACTGGATACCGAAGCTGCGGCTGCATACTTTGTATGCGGGGTAGGGGAGCGTTGTGTAAGCCTGCGAAGGTGAGTTGAGAAGCTTGCTGGAGGTATCACAAGTGCGAATGCTGACATGAGTAACGACAATGCGGGTGAAAAACCCGCACGCCGGAAGACCAAGGGTTCCTGCGCAACGCTAATCGGCGCAGGGTGAGTCGGCCCCTAAGGCGAGACCGAAAGGTGTAGTCGATGGGAAACGGATTAATATTTCCGTACCTTGGATAGCTGCGATGGAGAGACGGAGAAGGCTAGGTGAGCCGGGCGACGGTTGTCCCGGTTTAAGCGTGTAGGGAGTGGGTTTAGGCAAATCCGGATCCACAATCCTGAGACGTGACGACGAGCACCCTTTTACGGGAGCGAAGTCATTGATGCCCTGCTTCCAGGAAAATCTTCTAAGCTTCAGGCTATTCGAGACCGTACCCCAAACCGACACAGGTGGTCAGGTAGAGAATACCAAGGCGCTTGAGAGAACTCGGGTAAAGGAACTAGGCAAAATGGTGCCGTAACTTCGGGAGAAGGCACGCTGGTGGTATGTGAAGTTCCTCGCGGACGGAGCAGAAGCCAGTCGAAGATACCAGGCCCCTGCGACTGTTTATTAAAAACACAGCACTGTGCAAACACGAAAGTGGACGTATACGGTGTGACGCCTGCCCGGTGCCGGAAGGTTAATTGATGGGGTTAGCATTCGTGCGAAGCTCTTGATCGAAGCCCCGGTAAACGGCGGCCGTAACTATAACGGTCCTAAGGTAGCGAAATTCCTTGTCGGGTAAGTTCCGACCTGCACGAATGGCGTAACGATGGGGGCGCTGTCTCTACCCGAGACTCAGTGAAATTGAAATCGCCGTGAAGATGCGGTGTATCCGCGGCTAGACGGAAAGACCCCGTGAACCTTTACTATAGCTTCACAGTGAACTTTGAATATGTTTGTGTAGGATAGCTGGGAGGCTTTGAAGCGTGAACGCCAGTTTGCGTGGAGCCAACCTTGAAATACCAGCCTGGCATGTTTGAGGTTCTAACTCTGGTCCCTTATCGGGATCGAGGACATTGTGTGGTGGGTAGTTTGACTGGGGCGGTCTCCTCCTAAAGCGTAACGGAGGAGCACAAAGGTGGGCTAAGTACGGTCGGACATCGTACGGTTAGTGTAATGGCACAAGCCCGCTTAACTGCGAGACTGACACGTCGAGCAGGTACGAAAGTAGGTCATAGTGATCCGGTGGTTCTGTATGGAAGGGCCATCGCTCAACGGATAAAAGGTACTCCGGGGATAACAGGCTGATACCGCCCAAGAGTTCACATCGACGGCGGTGTTTGGCACCTCGATGTCGGCTCATCACATCCTGGGGCTGAAGCCGGTCCCAAGGGTATGGCTGTTCGCCATTTAAAGTGGTACGCGAGCTGGGTTTAGAACGTCGTGAGACAGTTCGGTCCCTATCTGCCGTGGACGTTGGAGATTTGAGGAAAGTTGCTCCTAGTACGAGAGGACCGGAGTGAACGAACCTCTGGTGTTCGGGTTGTCACGCCAGTGGCACTGCCCGGTAGCTATGTTCGGACAGGATAACCGCTGAAAGCATCTAAGCGGGAAGCCCCTTCCAAGATGAGATCTCCCTGGACCCTCGAGGTCCCTAAAGAGCCGTTCAAGACCAGGACGTTGATAGGTCGGGTGTGTAAGCGCTGCGAGGCGTTGAGCTAACCGATACTAATTGCTCGTGCGGCTTGACTATATAACACCCAAGACAATTGTCTGGATAACGTCGAAAAAATCATCATCACACTCGTTCTATCCCGTCCCCCAGTGATCAACCGTTTTGTCTGACGACCATAGCGGCTTGGAACCACCTGATCCCATCCCGAACTCAGAAGTGAAACAGGCCTGCGCCGATGGTAGTGTGGCATTTGCCCATGTGAGAGTAGGTCATCGTCAGACTCTTAAGTCCAAACCCCAGCTTCTTGCGAAGCTGGGGTTTTTTTATGCCTGAAATAAATCAGATAGCTCGGACTTATTGAAATAGTTAAAAAAACACTTAAGGAAGCCATATCTCGAAAACACCACCACCCAATTCACCGCCATTGTGGAGCTTGATGTAGCCCTTTCGATCTCCTTCGCTATGAAGGTTGGCGACAGCAGATACGAAGAAGAGACCAAGGCTGGTACTTCCTGTATTAAAATCTAAAGACTTGAAGCTAAGGGTCCCTGTATGTTGCATACTTTCGGGGTATCCCTCTCCATCGTCTTCTACCCGGATTACAAGGTAACCTTCACGTTCGGCTGCAGTTAGTTTGATCTCGCTCTTTGTATACCGTATAGCGTTGTTGATGGTGTTGTTCAGGACCCCTGTAAGTAGATCTGTATCAAAGAAACCGTTTATATCGTCGGACTCAATAGAGCACTCAATTCCCAACCCCTCCAGAAGCGGTGTATGCCTGGCAAGGTGTTCAGACAAAAACTCAGAAACGGAATGTTCTTCTATATGGGCTGACAGGTTATTTTCGCCTAGCCGGTATATTCCCAGAAGCTGTACCAGATCGTTGTGTATTCGCTCAGCTTCGTATTGGAGAGTATTAAACTTTGAGGACTCGGTAAGCTTTGCTTCATTTTCTGCTCGAAGTTCGTCCAGTGAGTTGAGCAGCATCCCCAGCGAGTTTTTCATATCATGTACCGCCAGAGCGAGAACCATAGAAAAGTCGATGTTTCGGTTTTTCATAGGGTTAGTGCCTTCAGTTTTCGTTGTAGAGCCAGGTAGCGCCTGTATTGCCCATGCTGCTCAGGAAGATCATCCAAACGACTAATATGTTGCTGGCAGCGATCAGTCAGCTTGTCGATCGAGCCGGTATCTTCATGTTGTTTGATTAAGACCTGTATCAGATTCAGGTTAAGGGCGGGGTGATCTGGAATTATCTCAAGTGCTTTAGAGAAGGTTTCCTCTGCCTCTTTAAGTGCTCCGGATTCGAAAGCTGCGATCCCCTCCCGGTTAAGGCCGCGGGCTTTGATCTTCATGCGAAAGCTGACGGGTTCGTCTAACAGGCTTTCGATCTTTCTGGCTGCTTCAGGATCTTCACCATAGCTTTCGTGTAGGCGTGCCAGCAGCGTTTTTGCCTCCCTTACGTTGTCCAGGCGATACAAGGTTTTTGCGTAGTCCAGCCCCATCTCCAACTCCAGTGGGTGAATCTCGCTTAGCCTCTCGCTGATGCTTTCCAGCATTGAATTAGCTTTCTCCACTTCCCCGCGTCCTGCCTGTATTCTGCATTGGATAACCAGGCTATGAAGTTCAAGGGTTTTACTTTCCGAAAACTGTCTTTCCATGCTGGCAAGAACTGATATGGCTTCATGTGCTAATGCTTGGCTCCCTTCATCCGTATCACCATCGCTCAGGTCGCAAAGCGCGTGAGCTAGTGCTATATGGTGGTCGGGACTGTGATGAATGGAGTGAGCACCAAGACGAACCGTTTGCCGCCATGCTTCTGTAGCTGTTTCCATGTCCTGATTGGCTTCTGCCAGCTCCGCCAAGTGCTTTTGACGAAGCAGGGCGTTTGGGGAGCGGGTTGTTGCCAGTTCCAGAACGTTCTGGGCTTGCCCTGAGCGGTTTTGACGTTCCAGTCCCTCTGCCAAAAGGTCGTAGGCCTCCATATAGTCCGGGTGGCTCTTAATCAATTTTCGCAAGCTTTCAACTGCTTCGTCGTAGCGATGGTTCGCAAGGAGCACTTTATTGCGTCCGACTCGGGCCCATGAAAGTTCGCGCTGGGAAAGAACCTCGTCATACACCTTGATTGCGTAGGATAGATCCCCTAACAGGAAATAGAGTTCTCCCAAGGTTTTCATTAACCATGTTTTGTACCGCGGTAGTCGCGAGAGGGCTGCATTGCAAAGCGAAATGGCTTCCGGATAATTTTCCCGGTCTATTTCGCGGTTGATCGGGAGTAAAGCGTTGCGTTGACTTATCAGGCTGCTAAGACGCTTTTCCAGCATTGCGTGGTTGATTGGCTTCGTGAGGTAGGCATCTGGTTGGTATTCTCGGGCGCCCATTACCATTTCTCTGGATGACTCCGACGTGACCATGAGAAACAGGGAGGACCTTTTCAAAAGCTTTTTATGACGCAGCTCCTCTAAAATGTGTTGGCCGTTTTTGCCCTTGCCCAAGTTATAGTCACAGAGCACTACATCAACGTGGTTGTAGGTGCAATATTCAATGGCGGGTTTGGCATGGGCCACCAGCTCAACATTATCTGCACCGCAGCTGCGAAGCATATGACGCATAGAGATCCTGAAGTTCTCAAAGTCGTCAACGACCAGGTAAGACAGCTTTCCAAAAACATTTTCGTTGGGATCACTCATGAGCGTTTCTGTTTCAGTAACTTATTCACCATAGCTCTCAAAGCTGCGGGTTTAACCGGTTTATAGAGGATCTGATAACCACGATCAATAGCATCCTCCCGCACTTCCGGAGCCATATACCCTGTTATGAGAATGCCTGGTACGTCGTGTTGAACCGATTCGCGTATGGAATCCATTGCGTCCAGCCCGTTTTTATCGTCATCAAGCTGGTAATCCGCAAGTATAATGTCGGGCGTCCTGCCTTCTAGCTTTTCCAAGGCATTTTCCAGGCTCTCAGCAGGTGTGATATCGCACCCCCAGTTTCCTAATAAGGCGACCATTCCCTGCAGTATTGCAGGGTCGTTATCGATGCAGAGAACGTTCAGGCCACCAAGACTGGAAACGCGGCGAGAGGTTTTTGCGGTAATCTTCTCTGTGGCTTGGTGAGCCTCGCCGGCCTGCGCAAGTGGAACGGTTACTGCAAAGACACTGCCTTTGCCCTGCACTGATTGCACACTTACAGGGTAGTCCAACATTCCGCTGATACGGTCGACGATTGCTAAACCCAGGCCTAAACCTTTTTTGTCCTTTCCATGCTGAAAGCGGCGGAATTCCTCGAAAATCAGGGTTAGCTGGTCTTCCGGTATACCCGGGCCTGTATCCCAAACCTCTATGCGCAGGTAACCTTTCAGGCGCCTGCATCCCATCAGGATTTTACCTTTCGTCGTATAGCGAATTGCGTTGGAAAGGAAGTTTTGTATCACCCGTCTGAGCAGTTTTGCGTCTGAGTATATCCATGCGGTGCTAGGTACTACATGCAGCTTTAGGCCTTGGTCCTCTGCAATCGCTGTAAAGTCAGTTGCCAGGTGGCGCATAATATCGTTAACCGGAAAAGCACCAAGGTCTGGTTCCAGAGCGCCTGCGTCGAGTTTGGAAATATCAAGGAGGGTGCTGATGATCTCTTCTGCTGCACCGAGTGAACTGTCGATGTGATCAACAAGTTCTCCTATCTCAGTGCTGGTGGCTTTGCCAGCAAGTGCTGAAGTAAAAAGGCGAGCGGCATTGAGGGGCTGCAGGAGGTCGTGACTGGCGGCGGCCAGAAAGCGGGTTTTACTTTGGTTCGCCTTCTCAGCAACCGACTTGGCTTTGAGCATCTGCTCGTTGATTACCTGCAGTTCCTGAGTTCGTTCTTTGACACGCTGTTCAAGATAGGTGTTGGTCTCTTTCAGGGCCTGCTCAGTACGGCGCATGGCTGTAATATCCTGAAATGTCGTGACATAGCCGCCACCGGGGATTGGGCTGCCATCTATCTTGACGACGGTTCCGTCAGGCCTCTGACGCTCATAGGATATGCGTTTGCCTTCGCGCATGCTGGCGTAGTGGTCGGAGATGATTTCATCAATACGCCGTGCTGGCAGGTGGACGTTCGTCAGGTTATACCGCATCAGGTCTTCTGCAGGCCTACCGGCTTTCACAAACCCTTTCGGATAGCTGAAAAGCTCAAGGTAGCGTTGATTCCAGACCACTACTTGCTGCTGCTGGTTTACCACTGATACGCCAAGACTGATATTCTCAATAGCCGATTGCAGCAGTTCCCGGCTGAAAGTCATGGCTTGCGAGGCTTCATCAACGATGCTGACCACGTCTTCGATCTGCATGTCGCGGCCCGTGAGGGTCGATTCCAGCACAACCCTGGCTGTAGATGCCCCAATCACCGACGCAAGCTGGCGTTCTACATATTTCATCAGGTGGGAGGATGCAGGGCGATGCAGATGCAGCCTCACTGCATTGCGGCGCTCATAATTATGAAAAATGGTCTCAGAGCGCTCCTCACCCATAAACCTGTCGCTAAGTGCTTGCAGGTCTGATGTGAGTATTTCACCTTGCCAGCTTTGGTGATGGACCGTATCGCCTTTTGGATGCGGGTCCTGAAAGAATGAGGCAATCTGTATTTTCTCGCGCACTCTTTGCTGGGTTACCAGTGAAAGCAGCACGTAAACCAGAGTGTTTGTGCCCAAGCTCCAGATAATTCCGTGGCTGGTCTCGTCGAGGTCCAGTCCGAAAAGAGCGGTCGGTCTGGTCCAGCTTAGTCCCCATATACCTTCGTTAATGAGTGAATCACTAAACCAGCCTGTTGATGCCAAGGCGGGAAGCAAAAGAGTGTAGCACCATATAAGAAATCCCAGGCCCAGCCCCCAAGCTGCGCCGGTGGCATTTCCGCGCCGCCACAGAATACCGCCTACCAAAGCAGGCCCAAATTGGGCGGCTGCAGCGAAAGATAAAAGTCCGAACGAGGTCAGGCTGTAATCTTCTCCCGCCATACGGTAAAAACCATAAGCCGTCAGCAGAACCACAAAAATAGCCACTCTGCGAATACCCAATAGCAGAGAACTCAGGTCGGCTTGCCGGTTCATCCTGGGACGGAAGAACTTCAGCAGGGCAGGCATGATGATTTCATTGCTTACCATGGTGGCGATGGCAACGGAGCAAACGATAACCATGGCAGCAGCTGCTGAGCCGCCGCCGAGGAACGCGAGAATCGCCAGCCACTCTTTGCCGGCCATAATTGGTAGCTGCAGAATGAGAATGTCCGGGTTACTTGCAATTGCTTCTGGCGCCAAAAGACCAGCGGCTGCAATGGGCAGAACAAAGGCGCTGGCCACAATGAGATAGACGGGCATTGCCCAGCGAGCGACTTCGAAGTCCCGGTGATCGGCGTTCTCGACTACCATTACGTGGAACTGTCTTGGCAGACAGATAATGGCAAGCATGGCAACGAGTGTCTGGGTGATGAACGCAGGCGCTTCAAGGCCATCGGTTGTAAGAATGCCGGTCAGGTCGGCTTCCTTTATATTACCTACCAAGTCGCCAAAGCCATTATAAAGCCCATACCCAACGAATAGCCCAACAGCTACAAAGGCAATAAGTTTGATCAGTGATTCAAATGCCACGGCCTGAATCATGCCGCGGTGGTGCTCTGTAGATTCCAAATGACGAGTGCCAAAAAGAACGGTAAATGCAGTTAGCGCGAGGGTAATGTACCAGGCCGCGTCGCTCCAGGCTGCTGTGCTTAACTCCTGGCTACCTGTGCCAGTGTTGGACAGCACACTAAAGCCCATTGCGATGGCTTTCAGCTGCAGTGCGATGTATGGCACGCTGCCAATCAGCGCAAAGGCCGCAATCATGGCGGCTAGCAGCTGGGACTTGCCATAGCGAGAAGCAATAAAGTCTGCGATAGAGGTGCTGTTGTTGCGCTTGCTAATATAAATGATACGTCTCAGCAGTGGCGCACCGAATACAAAGACCAGCAAGGGGCCCAGGTAGATAGGCAGAAAACCCAGGCCTTCTTGAGTGGCTCGGCCTACGGCTCCATAGAATGTCCAGGAAGTAAAATAGACGGCCAAAGACAGCGAATAAACATGCGTTCTGGCGAAGCGCCGGCTATAAAGTCCTGGATGCTTATCACCCGCCCAAGCGATGATAAACAGGATAGATATGTAGGTGATGGAAATTAAAACCAGCAGCCAGACACTAATCATATTTCTTTGTTTCCGTCAGGTAGGGCGGGTTACCAGGTCTTAATACCAGAATGTCAGCTGGAACATACCGTTGAATAAAGTTCGTCACTCCTCTCCAGGACCTTGAGGTTGTCTATTCGCGGTGTTCCGTCTGAGCCGAGAGGAACGAGCTCGCGAGTCGCACAGTTAATGATATGTACCCTGTGAGAAACGGCATCCGTTATCTTCTGTTCGAAGCGATACAGTGTAAATCTGACGATATTCGGATTGCTGGTATCTCCCCGGCCGATGCTGTTTGTGTCCACCGTAGAAAACGCAGTTACATAAGGATAGACCAGAGACCATGGGCGCCAGAAGATGCCTTTCCGCTCAGTGCTAACGACTACGGCTTCATCAGGCAGGCGCGATTGCTTGTGGTCAAACCAGGTGTATTCTCCGTAAATCAAATAACCAAGCATACCGATGCCGGCAAATACCGGAATTATCCATTTAGGCGCCATATTGCGGGTTGCGACCCGGATGCCTAAAGCAATACCAGCGGCACCCAGCCCGCAAAAAACGGTGGCGACAAGAGTCCAGAACATAAAATATTTTCCTTAAAAAAGAACGGGCTCCCTCATTGAGGAAGCCCGTCCAGAACAACCTGACAACTCGTTGAGTCAATCAGGCCAGAGTATTACTTAGTGGTCTTGAGCTTGTCCGGCACCGCGTGGGTAACGAACGCTTTCAACCAGCTCCTGAATCTCAACGGGCGGCTCATCAGTTGCATTGGATACAACGAAGGCTACCGCAAAGTTAACCAGTGCACCAATAGCACCGATCGACAGGGGAGAGATTCCCAATACCCAGTTTGCAGGCGTGTCCGCAAGGTTAGCTGTGCCTGGAATGAAGAACCATCCTTTGTACACAAAGATATACGAAAGGGTGAACACCAAACCGCTCAACATGCCCGCAATAGCACCGGTATTGTTAATACGCTTGGAGAATATGCCCATCATCAGAGCGGGGAACAGTGAGGCTGCCGCGATACCGAAAGCCAGCGCTACAACCTGAGCTGCAAACCCGGGTGGATTGGCACCGAGGTAGGTTGCAACAACAATTGCTATAGCCATGGAGATACGGGCTGCCAGCAGTTCGCCTTTATCCGTGATGCCCGGATTGATTGAGCCTTTGATCAAGTCATGGCTCACTGCCGAAGATATGGCTAACAGGAGGCCCGCCGCTGTTGATAGTGCGGCAGCAAGGCCACCCGCAGCAATCAAGCCGATAACCCAGCCAGGGAGGTTAGCGATTTCGGGGTTGGCGAGTACGATGATGTCGCGGTTCACATCAAGCTCATTGCCTTTCCAGCCACGAGCTTCCGCCTTAGCCTGGAACGCTGTGCCGGGGGCGTCGGATGCATCATTGTACATCTGGATGCGGCCGTCTTCGTTTTTGTCTGTGAACTTGATCAGGCCAGTAACTTCCCATTCCTTAACCCACTGTGGGCGGTCTTCATATTTAATGGGTTCGGCTGCAGTGCCATCCGGGTATACGGTTGTCATCAAGTTCAGTCGAGCCATGGATGCAACCGCAGGTGCTGTCAGGTACAGCAAGGCGATGAACACCAAAGCCCAGCCAGCAGACCAGCGCGCATCAGCAACCTTCGGAACTGTGAAGAAGCGGATGATAACGTGAGGAAGGCCTGCTGTACCGATCATCAGGGTCAGGGTGAACAGAACCATGTTGAGGTGGCTGTCAACATCAGCAGAATACTCGCTGAAACCAACATCAGTAATAACCTGGTTCAGCTTGTCGAGAATCGGCATGCCAGAATCAAGGTGTGTTGAGAACAGGCCCAGTGCCGGAATTGGGTTGCCGGTCAACTGGAAGGAAATGAATACAGCTGGAATCGTATAGGCAACGATCAATACGCAGTACTGGGCAACCTGGGTGTAGGTGATACCTTTCATCCCGCCGAGTACGGAATAGATGAAGATAACGACAGCAGCAATCATCAAGCCTGTTGTGGAGTCAACTTCCAGGAAGCGAGAGAAAGCCACGCCGGCACCAGCCATCTGGCCGATTACGTACGTCAGGGAGGCAACAATCAGGCAGATTACAGCAACCAGACGAGCTTTTTTGCTGTAGAAACGATCGCCGATAAATTCCGGAACCGTAAACTTGCCGAATTTACGCAAGTAAGGTGCAAGTAGCATGGCTAGCAGAACGTATCCACCAGTCCAGCCCATCAGGTAGGCGGAGCTTGCGTAGCCACTGGCGGCAATAATACCTGCCATGGAAATAAAGGATGCCGCAGACATCCAGTCGGCACCAATAGCCATGCCGTTCGTAATAGGGTGAACGCCGCCGCCAGCAACGTAGAAGTCTTTTGTACTTCCGGCCTTGGCCCAGACAGCAATGAGTATGTAGATGAGGAAGGACCCACCTACAAACATGATGTTGATTGCAAATTGGCTCATACGCTTACTCCTCGTCCACGCCGAATTGTTTATCGAGCCTGTTCATGCGCCACGCGTAGTGGAAGATGAGTCCAATGAACGTGAGAATAGAACCCTGTTGGGCAAACCAGAAACCCAAATCGGTTCCGCCGATTGGGATACCTGAAAGCATAGGGCGCAGAACGATTCCAAAACCGTATGAGACCAGAGCCCAGACAATCAGGCTCCCTAATATAAGGCGAAGGTTCGCCTTCCAGTACTTTTCAGCATCGTAGCTATGACCTGACATAGGATTACTCCTGTCTTGTTGTTGTTTGTCTGCAGTGGGTATTTTGTGAGCTGAGAGAGCCAGAGAGTTTATTATTCATATTAGTACTTCCCCTACTTGTTCTCTTGACTGACTCTACCGGGAAGGTGACATATAGATATTGGCAAAAAGTCTAATTTTGGGTTGTTTGCGGTCGTAAGCGTCGGTTTCAGAAAGGGCGGCTGGCGCAATCACACCCCGTGAATGCTTTGCAGTCGGCGATGGTAGCGTAGTTTATCATGCAGCTCCTTCAGGGTTTTCAAGCCGCTTTTATGGGCCTTGTTCAGCGCGATGAGGGTTAACTCGGCAGTCGCCAGGGCATCGGAAGCAGCATGGTGTCTGGCACTGACCTCAAGGCCAAAAAAGTCTGCCCAGTGATCAAGCCCCTTGCCTCCGGTGAGGGCGTCCGGAAAGAATGCAGGTAACAGATCTGCCACATCCATCCAAGTGTGGTTTCGGGTATAGCCGAGCTCAGCTTTCAGGGTTTTCTCCAAAAACTTTTGATCAAATGCAGAGTGATATGCGAGCACCGGATCACCGTTCATCCATTCCAGCAAAAACAGTAATGCGTCCTCGGTTTCGTGGCCTTGAGTGAGAGCTTCCGGCCCGATGCCGTGAATCAGTACTGTCTCGGTTATGTCCAGTTCAGGGCGCCGCAAAATCAGATCGAATTGGTCGCTGAGATCTATAGCCCCTCCGTTGATGGCCACTGCACCAACGGCAATGACCTCATCCTTGCTTGCATTCAAGCCTGTGGTCTCTAGATCCAGTACTATCAGGCGGCACTCTGAGAGCAGTTGATCCCCGGGGACTTTGGGGTTGGGTGTCTTCTCTGGCGCAATGTTGCCAGTCTGGCCACCGCGGCGGCGTTCAATCCACTGCTTGATCTGTTCCAACATGGGACGGCGGCCTGGGTTCAGAGTTGATAGGTAACTTCGAGTTTCTGTTGCAGGCGTTGGGCCTGCCGGAAAGACTCACGGAGAATTCGCCTGTCCAGCGGATTCAGATCGTCCGGATCTATGTAGTTGGTGAGTTCGTCTCCGCGCTCCAGCATTTCCTGATGGGAACGCATGCGGATAGCCTGTATGAGGCTGTAGGCATCTTTCCATGCGTTAGCATCTTTTGCATCGAAAACGCCTGCTTTCGTAAGGTCGTCCATTCTTTCAAGTGTGTTTGCGCTTTTTACTCCATTGGCCAAGGCAAACACGCGTACTGACTCCACAAAAGGCGCAAGGCCTTGGCGCTTCAAATCGAGACTGCGCTTTTTGCCGTCCGTGACATAACGAAAATTGCGGAACATGGTTAGCGGTGGCTTCCTCTGAAATGCGTTGCCTGCCAGCATTTTCTGGAACAGGGCGTTTTTCTGGATTCTAGTGAGCACTTTATCGAGGAGTTCATCCAGCGAGTCTGTTGGGCCATAAATGGCCCTCATATCCAGGAAGATGGATGAATACACAAGGTTTTGTGGGGTGGAGGCGTCTATGAACCGGACGAACCAGTCGTCCCATTCGCGGTCGCTCAGGCACAACTTTGGGTTGCTGGCCATGATGTTGCCTTTGCACAGAGTGAATCCGCACTCTGCAAGCTCATCGTTAACGACCCGGGCAAATGGCAGCAGCTTTTCCCGCACCTGATCTTCCGTCATGCCGTCAGGCGTCTGAAACAGGATGCCGTTGTCCTGGTCGGTCAGCAGAGTTTGCTCTTGCCGGCCCTCACTGCCGAATGTGAGCCAGGTAAAGGGTATGCCCGGGTCATTTTTCTTGATGTTAAGCTCAAGCACACGGCGCACAGTAACGTCGTTAAGCGTGGTTATGATCTTCACAACTTGCCCTGAATCAGCACCGTGGGCCAGCATGGCATCTACCAGTCGTGAAACGTCTGTGCGCAGGCTAACCAGAGTTCTCAAGTGGGTTGCGGTGCCAATTGTTCTGGCCAGGCTAACCAGATCCACTCGCTGCAGGGAAAACAGGTCTCGCTCGGATACCATTCCAATCAAGCAGTTATTCTCGTCCACCAGGCACAGGTGCGAAAAATGGTGTTCTGCCATTAGCATGGCTGCGGCAAAAGCATCTGCCGTTGCGGGCAGACAGCAAGGATCTTTTGTCATGATCTGGCGTACCGGGGCATCCAGAGAGCAGGTGTCTTCTGCAATCATGGTGCGCAGGTCCCGGAGGGTGAAAATCCCGGCGGGGTGCCGGTTATCATCAGTGATAACAATGCTGCCAACGTTATTCTCATGCATCCTGGCAACAGCTTTACGCACAGGCAAATCCGGCGTACATACAATCGGATTGCGAAGCGCATAACGGTCTAGAGGGGTGCTCAGGGATATGCTGGAGCCCATTGATGCCATTGCGCCGGTTTGTATGCGCTGGTTCACTTGGTCGAGCAGACTGCTTACGCCACGCAAACAAAAGTCACGGAAGGGCTCGCTTTCGGATATCAGGGTAATAAAGGCATCCTGTTCGATGCTCAGGCAGAAGGTGTCTCCGGCCGCGCGATGCAGTGTCCGGGTGGGCCGTTCGCCTACAATGGCCGCCAGAGGAAAGCACTCGCCAATACTTATTTCGAAGGTGGTCTCGGTTTTGTCGGCTTTGTCATTATGGCGTTCGCCGCGAATCCGTCCCTGTTTAACAACGTAGAATCTGTTAACAACACCATCTTCTGCAGCGAGAACAACATCACCATCGGCATAGAAACGCAGCGTGGCGTGTTCTGCAAAGTGCGCGAGGTGGTCATCGTCCATGTTGGAGAAGGGTGCATGTGCTTGCAGGAAGACCATAATGGAGCGGGTATTCTGCGGTCGTGTATTGTCCTGGTTGGAAGCTGCCATGGCCGTTCCGCTCTTTCGTTATTATTGTGAGTTTACAGTGTAGAACACTGGACCGCGTCTCCACCCTACGATTTTGGTCGAATCTGCGACCGCTCTTAAAATGCGTGGAGCAACTACGAGTAATCCCCCAGCTTTCTTTATGGAAGGACTGGCGGGTGGTAAGGTCTATTCATTCAGCAGGTTATTGAAAGCACGGCCATGATTACCAAAAATGATCGCCTCAGTTTTCTTGAGGAAATGAAGGATGTCAGACGCATCCGAAAGCCCAATCGGGCAGAGATAACTTCGCCCCGAGAGTTGACGCCTGGCCATTTGGAGCGCCAACGTTCTGCTGTGGAAAAGCCCCTCAAAGATGCCAATCCTCTCACCGCCGACTTTGTTGAGCCCTTGACCGCGCACGATATCCTTAGTTGGCAGCGCCCAGGTATACAGAATGGTGTTTTTCGCAAGCTTCGGCTAGGGCAGTATCCCATCGAGGCGAGGCTCGATCTTCATCGTATGACAGTTGAGGAAGCCCGCAAAGAGGTATACCAGTTTATTGAAGATTGTGTCCGGTACGGCCTGCGATCCGTCATAATTCTTCATGGCAAGGGTGAACGCAATCCTGATGGCATAGCTCAGCTCAAAAGCTATCTCGCCAAATGGTTGCCAGAACTCTTGGCGGTAATGGCATTCCATTCGGCCCAAAAGCGCCATGGAGGAACCGGGGCGGTGTATGTCATGGTGCGTAAAAGCGATAAGGAAAAACAGCGTAACCGGGAATTATATGGATCAGGCTAGTACTGCGCTTTTTGTTTTGTGCACCGGGGCTGAAACCAAAGCTGTAACAAACTGAATTTAGGAGTTTTCTATGAAAAAAATCTCATTGATAATATTTGTTGTTCTCGCGCTGGCGGGCTGCAAAGACCGTGTAATCTGGGATGACAACGGTAAGCTCGAAGAAAAGACGCAGAATCGTGAAATTTGGGATTCTAAAGGAAAGATGAATAAAGGTGAGCGCGAAGTCTGGGTTAATAAAGACGGCGAAAAGGTTGTGAAGTAAAGCCTATATTCAAGCCAGTTAAACGGCCTCCGACTACATAAAACAAAGAACCTGGCGAGAAGCCGGGGAAAAAGAGCGGGAGAGAGCAGGCATGGCACTGAGCCTTACAGTTAACGGCGAACAGTGGTCGCTGGATATTGAGGGTGATACCCCTCTTTTATGGGTATTGCGTGACGAACTTGGGCTCAAGGGTACAAAGTTTGGGTGTGGCGTGGGGCTTTGCGGTGCCTGCACGGTGCATCTGAATGGGCAGCCAGTGCGCTCCTGTTCGACACCAGTAGAGATGGCTGTTGGTGGTGAGGTGACGACCATAGAGGGTTTGGCGGAAGAGGGTCAGTTGCACGCCCTGCAAAAAGCATGGATTGCAGAGGGGGTGCCCCAGTGTGGCTATTGCCAGTCTGGCCAGATAATGAGTGCTGCACATCTTCTTGCAACCAATTCGGCACCTGCCCGGAACGATATTGTTGCTGCCATGACCGGTAACCTTTGCCGTTGTGGCACCTACTCTCGAATCATTGCCGCGGTTGAGTCAGTGGCAGGAAATTCTCTGGCATACGATGCCTCTGGCACCGGAGAAGGAAACTGATATGACGATGAACCGACGTGATTTTCTGAAGGTGGGTGCAGGTGCATCCGGGTCATTGATGCTGTCCCTCTCACTCCCGGGTTGTTCCGGAATGCCGACAGGCTACAAGGAAGAAACGGGTGAGTGGAAACCGGATGCCTGGCTTGAGATAACGAATACGGACGACATTCATTTTACTCTGGCCCGAGTCGAAATGGGGCAGGGTACCTATACCGGCCTGACCACTCTGATTGCAGAAGAGCTGGAAGTTGACCCGGAGGCGATCACCCCCAGATTCGCGCCAGTGGCGTCGGAGTATCGTAACCCCTTGTACAAGCTGCAGCTCACGGGTGGCAGTACCAGTATATCCACCAGCTGGGAGCCGCTCCGTACGGCCGGGGCTTCGGCGCGGCAAATGCTCATTATGGCGGCTGCCAGGGTCTGGAATGTGGATGCGGATAAGTGCACCGCACGCCAGGGCCGGGTATTTCACCCCAATGGCCTGGATTCCTTGCGCTACGGACAGTTGGTAGAGCTAGCCTCCAAAGAGGTTATTCGCGGGGATGTTGCACTCAAGCCTGCCAGTGAGTGGAAGTACATTGGTAAGCAGCGAGGCAGGCTTGATGCCCGTGCCAAGTCTACAGGCACTGCGGTTTACGGAATAGATGTTGAGCTCCCTGGCATGGTTTACACCGTGGTAAGCCGGCCGCCTCAATACGGTGGTCGTGTAAAGGCCTTTAATGAAAGTGAAGTACGCGCCATGCGGGGTGTTCTTGATGTGTTTGAGATTGAACGCGGTGTGGCCATTGTTGCTGACAAGTACTGGAGTGCCCGAAAAGCCCAGAACGCGTTGAAAGTAGAATGGGACAACTCGGATGCCTTCTCGCTTTCCACTAGCGAGGTGTTCGTTTCCTACCGAAAGGCAGCCGACAAAGATCGCGGCAAGTCAGAGCGTAGCGAAGGCGACTATGAGGGGGCTGTAAAAAAGGCCGGTAAGGTATTTGAGGCAGAGTACAGCCAGCCCTACCTGGCCCACTCAACACTGGAGCCGATGAATGCCACGGCGTGGTACAAAGGTGACAGCATCGAAGTTTGGGCACCTACACAGGCTCCGGATCTTGGCCGAATTGCAGCGGCTCGGGTAACTGATCTTTCCCCAGGTGATGTCACGATTCATACCACGTTTCTCGGTGGCGGGTTCGGTCGCCGCTTGACTCAGGATTTCATCGAAGAGGCTGCAGCAGTTGCCTATCGGGTAAAGAAGCCGGTGAAACTTATCTGGTCGCGGGAAGAGGATACGCAGCACGACCTGTATCGCCCCGCTATGTTGCACCGGATGCAGGCTAGCCTTGAAGCTGATCAGCTGACTGGCTGGCATCACCAGATCGTTGGTCCCCAGTTGCTGGATTGGTATGTGCGTAATGCCGCGCCGGCCCAATACCCCTGGGCACCCAAGTTCATGTACGACACCCTGGGCAAGGTTGGCTTGCTAGCCGAAGGGATAGCGACCCCCAAGGACATGTCTGCGATTGAGGGGGCTATTGAGTACCCCTACAACGTAGAGAATCTTGATGTTCGACACACCCATACCGACCCCGGCGTCCCTGTCACTTTTTGGCGATCAGTGGGTTACTCCCATAACGGTTTTGCCGTTGAAACCTTTATGGATGAGCTGGCACACGAAACTGGAGAAGATCCCTATCAGTTCCGTCGCAAGCTATTGAAAGGCCAGCCCCGGCACTTGGACGTCCTCGACAGGGCTGTGCGAATGGCCGGCTGGGATACCCCGGTTCCGGAAGGTCGCGGGCGAGGCATAGCACTGTTCAAGAGCTTTGGAACCTTTGTGGCGCAAGTGGTCGAAGCTGGTATAGAGAAGGGTGCCATCAAGGTTTACAAGGTGGCCTGTGCTGTGGACTGCGGCCAAGT
Organism: Marinobacter xiaoshiensis; assembly: GCF_031631795.1. Classification (NCBI taxonomy): domain Bacteria; kingdom Pseudomonadati; phylum Pseudomonadota; class Gammaproteobacteria; order Pseudomonadales; family Marinobacteraceae; genus Marinobacter; species Marinobacter xiaoshiensis. The sequence continues at coordinate 301,863 of NZ_JAVMBO010000010.1, read as the reverse complement.
GGTGAACCCACGCATTGTGGAAGACCAGATTGAAGGCGGGATTATCTTTGGACTGACGGCAGCCCTTTACGGCGAGATAAGCTTCGAGGGTGGCAAAGTGCAGCAGAGCAACTTCCACGATGTTCAGTTGATGCGGCAGTACGAGCGGCCAGAAGTAACGGTGGATATAGTGCCGAGTACCGAATCGCCAACTGGTGTTGGTGAGCCAGGGGTGCCGCCGGTTATCCCTGCACTGGGCAACGCGCTGTTCGCACTGACCGGCAAACGCCAACGCACCTTGCCTCTGAAAGCAGATGCCTGACGCACCAGCATCACAGATGACCAGTGGCCACGAATCGGTAGTCAAAGATGTTTTGTCATGGCTTGAGCAAGGCAGGCGGGTGTGGCTGTGCACTATTGTGGAAACCTGGGGCTCATCGCCCCGGCCCGCCGGGTCCTGGCTTGCGGTTAGTGATTCAGGGCAGTGGAGTGGTTCGGTGTCTGGCGGCTGCCTGGAAGAGGATCTTCTACGCCGAACTGTGGCAGAGGGCGCGGATTACCCGGTGGTCGTGGACTATGGCATTACCGACGGTGATCGTGACCATTTCCGGCTGCCCTGTGGCGGTCGCATCCGGTTACTGGTGGAACCCTTGGGCAGCACCGCATCGACCAGAAGCGGCGCGCTAGAGCATGTGCGGCAGTTGGCGGAGTCCTTGAGGAGCCGCCAGCCTGTAGCTCGGAGAGTCAGTCTGCAAGGCGTAGTTGAACTGGAGTTACCGGAGCCAGCTGCTCAGCCAGGTATTATGTTTGATGGTGAAGAGCTGCTCCAGACACTGCAGCCGGAGTGCAGGTTACTGCTGATAGGGGCAGGTGAGGTGGCGCGATATGTGGCTGAATTTGCGACTGCTGCGGATTTCACCGTAACCCTTTGCGAGCCGCGGGAAGCTTTTTCCTCTGGTTGGGGGTACCCGCACCTGCCACTCGACCGGCGCTTGCCAGATGATCTGGTCGCCGAGTCTTTTAATGATAGCTGGTGCGGAGTCTTGGCCCTGGCCCATGATCCGAGAATAGACGATATGGGTCTGCTGGCGGCCTTGCAGTCGTCGGCATTTTATGTGGGTGCCATGGGCTCTAAACGAACCTCTGACACCCGGCGGGAGCGGTTGTTGTCACTTGGGCTTGGTGAGGCAGATTTGCAGCGCCTAAGGGCACCGATTGGCATTAACATTCCCAGTAAAACCCCCGCAGAAATTGCCATTTCTGTTGTTGCTGATCTGATTGCAGCACGGCATCATTTGCGCATAACTCACGAGCCATGCGCTTCATATTCTGGAAAGGAAAACCGTGTTTGATGTAAACCAATACGCTGTTGTTGCCGACTCCATCGCAGATGCCGGGCGTTTTCTGTACGAGCGTGGCTGGTCTCCGGCCACAAGCAGCAACTACTCTGCCCGAGTAGATCAGGATCATATTGCTATTACAGTGTCTGGCCGCCACAAAGGTCAATTGGGTGCAGGGGATGTCATGGTGGTCGATATTCAGGGCAGGCCGGTACAAAGTGACAGCCGCGCGTCTGCAGAAACCTTGCTGCACACGGCGTTGTATCAGGTATTTCCGGATGCTGGCGCGGTTCTTCACACGCACTCTGTTAATGCAACGGTGCTAAGCAGGTTGGTGCCAGCAGGGGAGCTTCTGACATTTGATGGCTACGAACTGCAAAAGGCGTTTGATGGCGTGGAAACCCACGAGACAGCGGTGACGGTTCCGGTTTTCGACAACACCCAGGATATTGAAGCTTTGGCCAAGGATACCCAGGAATGGTTCCTGAAACACCCTGAGCAACCCGGTTACCTGATTCGCGGGCACGGGCTGTATACCTGGGGTAAAACCATGGCGGATTGCCTTCGGCATGTGGAGGCCTTTGAGTTTCTTTTCGAGTGTGAGCTTGCAACTATGAGGGTTCGCCCATGACGACATTGAGCATTTTTGACGCACATAACCCGGAAGCTGCGCCGGCAATCACCCATGATCCAGGTGAGATAGCCGCTCAGCTGAACAGCAAGGGTGTCCGTTTTGAACGCTGGCCCACCCAGAACCTGCCGGCGGATGCAGCACCGGTGGAGATTCTGGAAGCCTACAGCGCTGAAATCGCGAAGCTGAAGGCCGAAAGCGGTTTTCAGACTGCCGACGTGATCAGCCTGAACCCGGATAACCCCCAGAAGGAGGCTTTCCGGAAGAAGTTTCTGGATGAGCATACCCACAGCGAGGATGAAGTGCGTTTTTTCGTTCGTGGTCAGGGCATATTCTATCTGCATCTTGGCGATCAGGTGTTTGCTGTTCAGTGCCAGAAGAACGATCTGATCAGCGTGCCTGAAGGCACTCGACACTGGTTTGATATGGGGCCGGAGCCGGAGTTTACCTGCATCCGCCTGTTTACCAATCCTGAAGGCTGGGTCGCGGAGTTCACCGGGGACAATATTGCCGGGCAATTACCGCGCTATGAAGCTCTGGAAGGAGAGGCCGTATGATTCGCGTGATTCTTACCGACATTGAAGGCACAACCAGTTCCATTTCCTTTGTGCACGATGTGCTGTTTCCCTATGCCGCCGAGCATCTGCCGGAATTTATCCGCAAACATTGGGATAGCCCGGAAGTGTCGGAACAACTGGATGGAGTGGCAAAAGAGTCTGGTGCAGATCGCGAGGATGCCGGGGCATTGATCGAAGCACTGCAAGGGTGGATTCGTGAAGACCGCAAGGCTACATCGCTCAAGGCGCTTCAGGGCATGGTTTGGGAGCAGGGCTACCAACAAGGTGAGCTCAACGGCCATATCTACGAAGACGCCGCCCAATACCTGCAGCACTGGCACGACCGTGGTCTGCGTTTGTACGTTTACTCGTCTGGTTCGGCGAAAGCCCAAAAACTTATTTTTGGTTTTACCACGTCTGGCGATTTCACACCGTTTTTCTCTGGTTATTTCGACACCCGGATTGGTGGAAAGAGAGAGCCGGAAGCTTACCGGAACATTCTTGAGGAGCTCGGTGTAGAGGGCGCGACTGTCCTGTTTCTCTCGGATGTTGAGGCTGAACTTGTGGCAGCAGAAGCCGCAGGTATGAAAACTGCCTGGCTGATCCGGGATGGTGATTTGCCCGAAACAGAGCGTTTTGTCGCCCGGGATTTCGCCGAGGTAGACGCTGCCTTGCTGCGGAAGCGGTAGTCGTTCGCTCGCAAGCACAAGCGGGTGCCGGGAGGTAAATATGTCTGCAATCCGATCTGCCGGGCTGCTTGTCTCCACTGCAATCATCTTGCTGCTTGCCGGGTGCAATCCCTTCTCCGATGCCCGCCCCATGATGGATGAATACGTGGAGCGGGTTGGCCGGGTTCTGGACGCAGAGCCAGAGCTTTCAGAGATTCCTGCAGCAAGCCCCATTCCCAGACGTCGTAACCGTGTACTGCCAATGCCCGAGTTGGAGCTGGGCATGTTGGATTTTCTGTCTCTGTACGGCTGTGAACTGCAATATGTGGTGGGGGAGAAAAACTCCGTTATGGGCAAGGTGATGCAGCCCCTGAACCGCCTACGCTATGAAGTTCGTTTCATCCGCGCCGCCGGCGAGTGTCTGAAAACGGTAGAAGATGAAGAACTTCAGGATGTTTTAAACCAGGCTATTGCCAGCAAGCGTGAGTCACTGCCAATAGCCATCTGGAACGCTAGCTTGGGTGTGGAGGAAGTAGAAACCCTGTTCACGCTCGCCAAGGGTGAGTATCCGGTTGGGGCCGAAGATCTTCTCTCGGACCTTGCCCGGGATACCCGTCAGTTAAACAAAACCGTGGCAGCACTTCTCGATCAGAACCTTGATGTAGATCTGGGCTTCTGGGGAAACGTGCATCAGCGCTGGCAAGCGGAATATAGGGCAGGGCAGCTCATCAACAGCAGCAAGCTGGTCGCTACGCGCCTCGACGATGCCACCCACCTGATTCAACAGCGATTGGATAGTCGGCCGCTCTGCTTCAACGGCAAGCCCAACAGCCAATCTGACATCGTTCAGGGCATGTTTTTCAGTATCTACATAGGAAAAGTTCAGCCCTATCTGGCCGACTTGCGACGGGCTCGTAGGGATTTGATCGAACCTTTGTCCGAGCTGGCGGATATGCAAGCAGAGGTAATGCCAGCAGACTTTCGTGAGTGGCGACGCTCTGCGCTTGCCCTTGAGGGCCATGAAAGTGCGTGGGCCAACCTGGATCGCGCCGTGGAAAGGCATACCAAAGCCTGGCAGTCTTTGCTTGAGCAGTGTGGGCTTAGACCCGGAGCATAGGGTAGAGCCTCCCTCGCTTGACTGTGAGCTTACTGCAGCATCAGCGCTGGCTTGCCGGCGTTACCCTGAGTATTTCTTCAACGGTAGTCAGGCCACTGGCCACTTTCTGGGCGCCGCTCAAACGCAGCGACTTCATGCCTTCGCGGTAGGCGTCCAGCCGCAACTGCTCCAGCTCGCAGTGGTCCGTAATCTGGCTTGTCAGTGCACCGGAAAGCGTCATGATCTCATACACCCCGGCACGGCCAAGGTAGCCGGTATTGCGGCACTCCAGACAACCCACGGATTTGTGAAACTCCTTTGGTGGCGGAGCTTTCCAGGGCTTGGTTAGAGTCTGCCATGCCTGGAGGTCAACAGGCGCTGTTGCTTTGCAGTGCGAGCAAAGTGTTCGAACCAGACGTTGGGCCATAACGCCTAACACGGTTGCGCGAATCAGGTAGGGCGGTATGCCCAGCTCCATCATTCGCGTCAGCGCACTCGGAGCGTCATTGGTGTGCAAGGTAGAAAGTACCAAGTGCCCGGTTAGTGCCGCCTGCACCGCCATTTCGGCGGTTTCCAGATCACGGATTTCACCAATCATGATGATGTCTGGATCCTGTCGCAGCAGAGCCCGGACGCCCGATGCAAACGTCAGATCGATATTGGTTTGAACCTGCATCTGGTTGAACGCAGGCTCAACCATCTCGATTGGGTCTTCGATGGTGCAGACGTTCAGTTCGGTAGAGGCGATTTGTTTCAGTGTGGAATACAGAGTGGTGGTCTTGCCTGAGCCTGTGGGGCCTGTAACCAGAACAATTCCATGGGGTTTCGAAGTGACTTCCTGCCAGCGCTCCCGGTCTTCGCGGTTGAATCCCAGTTGTTCGTAGGATTTCAGAAGTACATCCGGGTCAAATATCCGCATCACCATTTTTTCCCCGAATGCCGTTGGCATGGTGGCCAGGCGCAGCTCGACTTCGCTGTTGTCGGGTTTGCGGGTTTTCAGGCGACCATCCTGTGGGCGGCGTTTTTCAGCAACGTTTAATCGCCCCAAAATCTTCAGCCGGCTGGTAATGGCCATGCCCACATGCTCTGGGAATTCGTAAACACTGTGCAGTACGCCATCAATACGGAAGCGGATGTGAGTCAGGGTGCGTCGTGGCTCAATGTGGATGTCTGATGCGCGTTGGTCGAACGCGTATTGCAGCAGCCAGTCCACGATGCGCACAACGTGTTGATCGTTGGCATCAGCGCTGTCGCTGGCGCCTAAATCCAGTAGCTGCTCAAGATTCTGCTGGCCAGCTTTAATTCCTCCAGCCTGGCTGCCACTTGCTTTATTAACGGAGTTTGCGAGCTGGTAAAACTCCACAGAGTAACGGCGGATATCTTCAGGGTTTGCCACCACCCGGCGGATATCCTTGCGTACTGCTTGCCGAAGATTGCCTTCCCAGTCAACTTTAAAAGGCTCGGCACTGGCCACCAATATTTCATCCTGGCCAATCTCAACCGCGAGAATATCGTGACGCTGGGCGAATGCGTAAGACATGACGCGGGCAATTGCAGGCGTATCTATTTTCAATGGATCGATATGGTAATAGGGCTGGCCTGCCCAATCTGCCAGCCACTGTGTCAGTCGCTCAAGACCAAGAGTCTTGCCGCTTTTCTCGCTGGTGAGCGCTGCAATAGCCACAAGTTCCAGCGGGTGTCGCTTTGATGTGTGGTTGCTGGCCGCGCCCAGGTTGGCGGAAAGCACACGTTCCGCGCTCTCCTGGTCGATTTCGCCGTCGGCGACTAATGCCGTACAGATATCCCGCAGGGTCAAAGTGCTGCGCGGAGGCGCTGCCGGCTTCGATAAGGGTGCTGGTGACGTTTGCTCTGTTTTAGTGGAATTGGGCATAGGGTGTCACTTTCCGGTAATGGAGCATGTCAGACTGCAACCGGCCGGTTCACTTTCAGATGAACCATCGCCATGATGAATAACAGGAGCGTGAGTATCATAAGAACAACATGGCCGAGTGCACCTTGGCTTAGCCATGATGAAACAACGGCCTGAGTGAAGTAAAAAATCACCACAAAGGCTAGCCAGATATAACCACGATTGTTGCCACGGAACACGGGAACGATCAGTGCCAGCAGGGGAATCAGCTTGACGGATAGAATCAGTGCAATGGAAACCCCCTCGATTGGCGCTGGGTAGAAGGTTGTAATCAAAAGCGTTGCCAACACGGCCAGATAGAGAAATTGGGTCGCTTTTGCAGTGTTCCGGGCTTTGGGGTTATGGAGCATTGTCAGATTCCAGAAAAGTATAAATAGCTTTGCGTTGCATAGCCGTGTTCGTATCAATCAGCCAGTTTGAGCGCCAGTTTTGCGAGGCGTTCACCGAAGAGTTGGCAAAGTGCCTTCTCATGGTTGCTCAGGGGTTGCTGCTCTCCGGTGCCGGCCCAGTGCGAGGGGCCGTATGGTGTGCCTCCGGTTGTGGTCTTACTCAGGTTTTCGTCTGTGTAGGGCAAGCCGCACAACACCATGCCGTGATGAAGCAGGGGGATCATCATGGTCAGGATTGTGGCTTCCTGACCACCGTGCAGGCTGCCAGTTGACGTAAATGCCCCGGCTGGTTTGCCGACGAGCGCGCCGTTCAGCCACAGATCGCCGGTTGTATCCAGAAAATATTTGAGTGGTGCTGCCATGTTACCGAAGCGGGTAGGGCTGCCGATGGCCAGCCCGGCACAATTGGCGAGATCGGACTTGCTGACATAGGGGGCTCCCGCATCGGGAACCGCTGGCAAGGAGGCTTCGGTATCCGGTGAAACCACAGGAACAGAGCGCAGCTTTGCCTCGATGCCGGCTACCCTGGCGACCCCTCGGCCTATCTGGCTTGCCAGCTCTGCAGTCTGCCCTGTGCGGCTGTAATAGAGGATCAGGATGTACGGCAGTTGCTCAGGCACTTTGGCTTCCTTCAAACAGTGGTCGTGCAATTATAGAATGGTGAGTATGTTTTCCGGTGGTCGTCCCACAGCGGCTTTGCCATTGGCAAGTACAATTGGCCGCTCAATCAGTTTCGGGTTTGTTACCATAGCAGCAATCAGTTGATCGCGGCTCAAATCCGGGTTGTCCAGACCAAGTTCCTTGAACTCACTTTCGCCGGTGCGCATAAGCTCGCGGGGCTGGCGGTCGAGCGCCTCAAGAATATCGGAAAGCTCCTGTGCTGTTGGTGGTGTTTCCAGGTAGCGTATAATCTCTGGCTCAACCCCCCGGCTAGTGAGAAGTTCAAGCGCTTGGCGAGATTTTGAGCAGCGAGGGTTGTGGAAAATCCGGATGGGTTCTGTCATGTTCGTGCCTGTTTGTTGAATTGGAGCTGCAATTGTTTGTGGCGAGCAGTCTAACAGGAGGTTTTCCCTTGCAGAACCCTGTCATCTACCGGTTACCTCGTGGAGCGGTCGTTACAACTGTACTGTTTCTGATGGCTTTACTGGCAGGTTGCCAAAAAGTTGAGCTGGAAAGAGCAGAAGGCACAAAGCTGGCCTGGAGCGACTTGCGGGGGCAGTGGGTCTTGGTGAACTACTGGGCCGAATGGTGCAAGCCCTGCCTGGAAGAAATACCGGAATTTAACGAGCTGGATAATGCTCCGGACATTACTGTTCTCGGGGTTAATTTTGACGATGTGAAGGGTGAGCAACTGGTTGCTCTCGGCAAGCGTATGGGTATTGAGTACACCATGCTTGCAAACGACCCCGGCCCTGAGTTTGCCTGGCAACGCCCGGTTGCCTTGCCAGCGACCTTTGTTGTGACCCCCGACGGAGATCTTCTGGAGGCTCGTTTTGGCCCTCAAACAGAAGAAGATATACGTGCATTAATCAGCGATTGATTGCTACAGGCAGTTTAAAGGTGCCTTTTTTCAGGCGCCGTTAATAGACTTTTAATACATAAGCAGGAACCAGCTGACGCTATGTCGCAGACTTTTGTACACCTTCGCGTGCACTCAGAACATTCCATGGTGGACGGCCTCGTTCGCGTTAAGCCTCTGGTCAAACGAGTGGTGGAATTGGGCATGCCGGCCGTGGGCCTGACCGAGCAGTCGAACATGTGCTCTCTGGTCCGGTTTTACAAGGCAACGACCAGTGCAGGCGTTAAGCCTGTTATAGGTGCGGATCTCTGGCTGGAGAACCCGGATGAGCCGGAAAGCCCGTTCCGTTTGACGCTGCTGGCCCGGAATGACAAAGGCTACCTCCACCTTACAGAAATTATTTCCCTTGGATATACCGAGGGGCAGAGGTATGGCAAGCCGATTATCCAGCGCAAATGGCTGGAGGAAAGAACCGAAGGCCTTATTGCCATGTCTGGCGCCAAAATGGGCGATGTGTGCAAGGCTTTGCTGGCGGATAAACCCGAACTTGCAAAGGCCAGGGCAGAGTACTGGATGAAACTCTATCCCGGCTCTTACTATCTGGAGTTACAAAGAACAGGCCGTCCCGGTGATGAGGACTGCCTGCATATGAGTGTTGAGTTGGCCCAGCAACTTGGGTTGCCGGTCGTTGCTACAAACGACGTGCATTTTCTTGAGGCTGAGGATTTTGAAGCCCACGAGGCTCGCGTCTGTATCGGTGAGAGCCGGGCACTGGATGATCCGCGCCGTGATCGTCGTTTTAGTGATCAGCAATACCTGCGCAGCGCCGAGGAAATGATTGAGCTATTCAGCGATATCCCCGAGGCGATTGAGAATACCCTTGAGATAGCCCGGCGCTGTTCGGTAACCGTGCGTATGGGCGAGTATTTCCTGCCCAACTATCCAGTACCGGAAGGTATGACTATGGATGAGTACTTCCGCAAGGTGTCTGAGGACGGCCTGGAAGAACGCTTGGCAAAAACCCTTTCCAAAGACGATCCGGAATACGAAAGCAAGCGCGAAGCGTATTTTAAACGGCTTACATTCGAGCTGGATATCATCATCCAGATGGGATTTCCCGGCTACTTCCTGATCGTAATGGACTTCATCAAGTGGGCCAAGAACAACGGCGTTCCCGTTGGGCCGGGTCGTGGTTCCGGTGCTGGCTCGCTGGTTGCTTATGCCCAGTTGATTACGGATCTGGATCCGCTTGAGTACGACTTGCTGTTCGAGCGCTTCCTTAACCCTGAACGGGTATCCATGCCTGACTTCGATGTCGACTTCTGCATGGAAGGCCGGGACCGGGTCATCGCCTATGTAGCTGAAAAGTATGGTCGGGAAGCGGTTTCCCAGATTATCACTTTCGGTACTATGGCCGCCAAGGCGGTAGTGCGGGACGTTGCCCGGGTGCAGGGTAAGTCCTACGGGCTGGCAGATAAATTGTCCAAACTGATCCCCTTCGAAGTGGGGATGACTCTGGAAAAGGCAATAGAGCAGGAGCCTGCCCTCAAGGAATTTCTGGAGCAGGATGAAGAAGCCCAGGAAATCTGGGAAATGGCCCTGAAGCTTGAAGGTGTGTGCCGAAACGCCGGTAAGCACGCCGGTGGCGTGGTGATTGCCCCCACCAAGATAACCGATTTTTCGCCGCTGTATTGCGATGATGACGGCGGCAGTCTGGTGACCCAGTTCGACAAAAACGATGTGGAAGAAGCCGGGCTGGTGAAGTTCGACTTCCTGGGTCTGCGCACGCTGACCATCATCGACTGGGCGCTGAAAATGATTAATCCGCGGCGGGAGAGCAGAGGCCTTCCACCGCTGGATATCAGCGAAATTCCGCTGGATGACCCGGCTTCATTCGTGATGCTGAAAAAGGCGGAAACCACCGCCGTATTCCAGCTTGAATCCCGTGGCATGAAAGATTTGATCCGACGCCTGCAGCCGGACTCCCTGGAAGACATGATCGCCCTGGTAGCGCTGTTCCGCCCCGGGCCCCTGCAGTCGGGCATGGTTGACGACTTTATCGACCGTAAGCACGGCAAGCAGCCGATGTCCTTCCCGCACCCGGACTACCAATACGAAGGCCTGAAGCCGGTTCTTGAGCCCACCTACGGGGTTATCCTTTACCAGGAGCAGGTTATGCAGATTGCTCAGGTGATGGGTGGATATAGCCTGGGTAATGCGGACATGTTGCGCCGTGCCATGGGTAAGAAGAAACCCGAGGAAATGGCCAAGCAGAAGCAGTTTTTCCTCGATGGTTGCGAAGGCAATGGCATCAACAAAACCCTCGCTGAAAACATCTTTGATCTGGTTGAAAAGTTTGCCGGCTACGGCTTCAACAAATCCCACTCTGCCGCCTACGCGCTGGTGTCTTATCAGACTCTGTGGTTGAAGGCCCATTACACGGCCGAGTTTATGGCTGCTGTTCTGACCGCCGATATGCAGAACACAGACAAAGTCGTCACGCTGGTTGAGGAGTGCCGCAACCTCAAACTGGATTTGGTACTGCCTGATGTAAGTCGTTCGGAATACACCTTCACGGTAAACGATGAAGGTCAGGTTGTGTATGGGCTGGGTGCTATCAAGGGGCTGGGTGAAGGCCCCATCCAGGCCATTGTGGAGGGTCGCGTCAGTGGTGAGCCTTATCAGGATCTTTTCGATTTTTGCCGTAGGGTTGATCTCAAAAAGATTAACAAACGCGCTATGGAAGCCCTGATTCGTTCAGGTGCCATGGACAAGCTCGGGGCCAGTCGGGCCCAACTGATGGCAAGCATCCCCAAGGCTGTCCAGCAGGCGGACCAGCAGTCGCGTAATGAATCCGTAGGCATGATGGATATGTTCGGCGATATGCTGGAAGCCGAGGAAGGTGGCGATCCTTATGCCGATGTGGCGGATGTGCGTGAGTGGCCGGAGAAGCAGCGGCTGAAAGGCGAGAAAGACACGCTGGGCCTATACCTTACAGGGCATCCGTTTGATGAATATGAGCGGGAAGTTCGCCGTTTTGTTCGCTCTTCTATCTCGGATCTGAAGCCCAACAAATCACCGCAAAGGGTTGCGGGGCTTGTTGTAGCGCAAAGAACCATGAAAACCCGCACGGGTTCCACCATGTGCTTTATCACGCTGGATGATCGGAGCGCGCGGATTGAAGCCACACTGTTTTCTGAAGCCTTTTTTGAGAACCGGGAATTACTGCAGTCGGATCAGGTGATTGTGGTTGAGGGTCAGGTGAGCCACGATGATTACTCTGGCCAGATGAAAATGCGTGTCAGTTCGGTAATGGATGTGCCCAGTGCCCGGAAGCAGTTCAGTAAAGGCCTGAAGCTGAACCTTCACGCTGACCAACTTCAAAATGGTTTTCTGGACAAGATTGATAGCACGTTAAGGCCGTTTCGCTGCGAGGGCAGCCCGGTGTGGATTGAGTACAGCAGCCCCGAAGCCAGTACTCGAATTGAGCTGGGTGAAACCTGGCGTGTGCAGCCAGACGACAACTTGTTGCTGGAGTTGAAGTATCTGGTGGGCGACCAGTGCGTGGAACTGGTCTATGATTGAGTGAGAAAGACAAAGAGCTGCGCGGAAAGTTAAATATCTGTCAGGTTGCGGACTCATACCAATGTCCGCTTTAGCCATGAGCCGGGCACTGCTATCTTTGTACCAAATTCTGAATAGGCGGCGTGCTATCCCGCCTGGTAATAAAATGATGGAACATCATGAACCCTAATTATCTGGATTTCGAACAGCCGATTGCCGACCTGGAAGCCAAGATTGAAGAGCTTCGCATGGTGGGTAACGATACCGACATCAATATTTCTGACGAAATTACACGGCTGAAAAAGAAAAGTTTCAGCCTGACTGAGAACATATTTTCTGATTTGCATCCGTGGGATGTTGCCCGCCTTGCGAGGCACCCACGCCGGCCTTATACGCTGGATTACATCGAGATGGTCTTTGAAGATTTCGATGAACTCCACGGCGACCGCCGTTACGCAGATGACCAGGCCATTGTGGGCGGTACTGCACGCTTGAACGATAAACCTGTGATGGTTATCGGCCATCAGAAGGGGCGTGAAGTGCGGGATAAGGTGAAGCGCAACTTCGGAATGCCGCGCCCGGAAGGCTATCGCAAGGCCTTGCGTTTAATGGAAATGGCAGAGCGATTCAGAATGCCGATTCTCACGTTTATCGATACTCCGGGTGCCTATCCCGGTATCGGTGCCGAGGAGCGTGGTCAGAGTGAAGCCATTGCGTTTAACCTGGCGGTGATGTCCCGCCTCAAAACGCCTATCATTTCGACAGTCATCGGCGAAGGTGGTTCTGGCGGAGCGCTGGCCATCGGCGTATGCGATCAGTTGAATATGCTGCAATACTCAACCTATGCGGTGATCTCGCCGGAAGGCTGTGCCTCTATTTTGTGGAAGAGTGCGGAATTTGCCTCTCTCGCAGCAGAAGCCATGGGTGTGACTGCGGATCGCCTGAAAGATCTCGGGCTTGCGGACAATGTAATCACTGAGCCTCTGGGCGGTGCGCATCGTAACCCGGAAAAAATGGCTGAAGCCCTGCGTGAGACCCTGGCAAACGGGATGGCAGAGCTAAGTCGCTTGCCTTTGGATGAATTGGTCTCCCGGCGGTACGAGCGGTTAACCCGCTATGACACTGGGCGCTAAGCCCGCAATCGGGTACGCCTTTCCCGAGGCGTTGCTTGCGCCGGTTAAAGCCATTTCTGGCTACCGGCGTCTTTGGGTTGCCCTCAGTGGCGGCCTGGATTCCACCCTTCTTTTGCATCTTGCCGCACTCTGCCATTCCGGAGTGCGAGCGGTGCATATTAATCATCAGCTTCAGGCCAATGCTGGCGATACGGAAGTCTTTTGCCAGGAGCTCTGCGCCGGGTTGGGCATTCCTCTCACTGTTCAGCCTGTGTCGGTCAAACTCGGTGCCGGCCCTGGTGAGGGCCTTGAAGAGGCAGCACGTAAGGCCCGCTACAGTGTTTTTGAAACACTTCTTGAGCCTGATGATGTGTTGCTGATGGCCCATCATGGTGATGATCAGGCTGAAACAGTGCTGTTTCGAATGTTCCGTGGCAGTGGTGTTGCCGGTCTTGCAGGCATGCCTGAAGCCCGCCCCTTAGGCCAGGGCCGCCTTGCCAGGCCATTGCTGGGGGTCGAACGGTCGGAACTTGAGCTTCACGCTCGCCAGGCCGGACTTTCCTGGGTTGACGATCCCAGCAATACAGATCAGAAATTCGATCGAAACTTCATCCGTATCAGCATTCTTCCGGCATTAAAAAAGCGCTGGCCCGGGCTGAATCAGCGACTGCGGCACAGTGCGGGCGCTTGCTCGGAAAGTGATTTTTTGAACAAGCGGCTGGCGGAGTTGCAGTGGCAGTCACTGGGAGGACATAAGCGTCGCCTTCCGGTCGCGGGGTTAGGTGCGCTTACTCTGGCGGAACAGAAAAATCTTCTGCGTTGGTGGGTCCGGCGAGCCGGGTATGATGCCCCTTCAATAAGTGACTGGTCACAGGTGCTGGGCGATCTATTGCAGGCTGCAGAGGATCGGACCCCGGAATTGCGGGCTGACAATTACAGTCTTAGACGTTTTCAGGGAGAGTTGTATTTGGTGCCTGAGGCCGCTGATTTGCCCCAGGAATCTGTAACGCTTCAACCTGGGCAGTCGGCGCAGTGGGGCGAGTGGACGATTCGTCTGATTCCTTCTTCTACAGCGAAAGCCGATGCGCCGCCAATACGAATATGTACGAGGCAGGGTGGAGAACGCTTGCGTTTTCACGCTGGAGGCCAGTCAAAATCACTGAAAAAGTGGCTGCAGGAACAGGCTGTTCCACCTTGGGAAAGGCTGCGCCTGCCCTTGATTTTCAGGGGTGTGGAGCCGGAAGAAGAACTCATTGCCATTGGCGATTTATGGTGTTCTGAACAATACTGCGGGAAGGCGCCGGCTGCAGGCTTGCAGCTGATTGTAGAGCGGGATTGTGATTGAGTCGCTGGGGGCTTTCTGGTAGTCTGGCGTCCCATCTTGAGATGACAATCTCCCTCCTTCACAGAACCTGACAATCATGGAATCTGCATGACGCGTTATATTTTCGTCACCGGCGGTGTTGTGTCCTCACTGGGGAAAGGAATCGCATCGGCCTCCCTGGCTGCGATCCTTGAGGCACGCGGCCTGAAGGTAACTATCCTCAAGCTGGACCCGTACATAAACGTTGACCCAGGCACCATGAGCCCGTTCCAGCACGGTGAAGTCTATGTCACCGAAGACGGCGCTGAAACCGACCTCGATCTTGGCCATTATGAGCGTTTTATTCGCACGCCCATGAGCCGCCGTAATAATTTTACGGCTGGCCGGGTGTACGAAGAGGTTATACGCAAAGAACGCCGCGGCGATTACCTTGGCGGTACCGTTCAGGTTATCCCCCATATCACCGACGAGATCAAGCGCCGTGTGGTAGAAGGTGCAGCCGGCGCGGATGTTGCTCTGGTTGAAGTGGGCGGTACTGTTGGTGATATTGAATCCCTGCCGTTTCTTGAAGCCTGCCGTCAGCTGAAGGTTGAAGTGGGCTCTGCCCGTGCGTTGTTTATGCACCTGACACTGGTGCCTTACATTGCTACCGCGGGCGAAATCAAAACCAAACCGACTCAGCACTCCGTGAAGGAAATGCGCTCTATCGGTTTGCAGCCAGACATTCTGCTGTGTCGTTCAGAGCATGAAGTGGACGCCAGCTCCCGCCGGAAAATCGCGCTGTTCACAAACGTGGAAGAGCGTGCTGTTATTCCGATGCGTGATGCAAAGTCCATCTACGCTATTCCCCGCATGCTGCACGAGCATGGCCTGGATCAGTTGGTTATTGATCATTTCAGGCTTGATGCACGGGAGGCGGACCTTAGTGATTGGGACGGTGTTGTCGAAGCACTGATGAATCCTGAGCAGGAAGTGACGATTGCCATGGTTGGCAAATACATGGAGCTGCTCGAGGCCTACAAATCACTGATCGAATCTCTGCTGCACGCCGGTATCAAAACCCGCACCAAGGTAAAGATCAATTACATTGATTCTGAAGACATCGAACGCGACGGCACTGCTGTGCTTGAGAGTGCCGATGCCATTCTGGTTCCCGGTGGTTTTGGTGAGCGTGGTGTGGAAGGCAAAATTCGCACTGTGCAGTATGCCCGTGAGAACAAGGTTCCCTACTTGGGTATCTGCCTGGGTATGCAGGTGGCTGTTATCGAATATGCCCGTAACAAAGCCGGTCTGGTAGATGCCCACAGCACCGAATTCCGTGCGCACACACCAGAGCCCGTCGTAGGTCTCATCACCGAGTGGCTGGATGCGACCGGAGAGCGTGAAGAACGCTCAGACGACTCGGATCTTGGTGGCACCATGCGACTGGGTGCTCAGGATTGTGTGCTGACAGAGGGCTCGAACATTGCCAACTGCTACGGCAGAAGAACTATCCGCGAACGTCATCGCCACAGATATGAGGTGAACAATCACTTCCTGCCACAGCTCGAAGCCGCAGGTTTGGTTGTTTCCGGTCGTTCGACTGATGGTAAGTTGGTAGAAGTGGTAGAGGTGGCTGACCATCCCTGGTTTGTTGCTTGTCAGTTCCACCCGGAATTCACTTCGACACCCCGCGATGGCCATCCGTTGTTCAAGGGGTTCATTGAAGCAGCGCTGGCGAACCGCAAGGAATCCTGATCATGGCTCAGAGCACCGTTACTGTTGCTGATATCGACATCGCCAACGACAAGCCGTTCGTGCTGTTTGGTGGTATGAACGTTCTGGAATCCCGCGACCTGGCGTTTGAGGTTGCTGAAAAATACGTTGAGGTGTGCACCAAGCTGGGCATTCCTTATGTGTTCAAGGCCTCCTTTGATAAAGCTAACCGCTCTTCGGTTAACTCCTTCCGGGGGCCGGGTCTTGAGAAAGGCCTGCAGATTCTGGCCGATATCAAAAGCAAGTACGGTGTTCCGATTATTTCTGATGTTCACGAGCCAGAGCAGGCGGCGCCTGCTGCTGAGGTGTGTGACATCATTCAGCTGCCGGCTTTTTTGAGCCGTCAGACTGACCTGGTTGTTGCTATGGCAAAAACCGGTGCTGCAATTAACGTCAAGAAAGCTCAGTTTCTTGCGCCTCAGGAAATGAAGCACATCATCACCAAGTGTGCGGAAGCCGGAAACGACCGGGTTATCTTGTGCGAGCGGGGCAGCAGCTTCGGGTACAACAACCTTGTGGTCGATATGCTTGGCTTTGGCATCATGAAGTCGCTGAACGTGCCTGTGATGTTTGATGTGACTCATTCGCTTCAAATGCCAGGCGGCCGTTCAGATTCCGCCGGTGGTCGTCGTGCTCAGGTTACTGATCTGGCGTTGGCTGGCATGACTCAGGGCTTGGCGGGGCTGTTTCTTGAGGCTCACCCGAACCCGGACGAAGCCAAGTGCGATGGCCCTTGTGCGCTGCGCTTGAGCCAACTTGAGCCGTTCCTGCAGCGAGTTAAGGCTGTTGACGACCTTGTGAAGAGTTTTAAACCTATCGACACCGCCTGAATGGCGGTGTTCGTGTTTTAGCCTTGGTGGCACGAGCAAGCCTTTATAAATGACCTTTGAAATTGTAAATCTGGAGACTTCCGAGAATGACCAAGATTGCCAACATTAAAGCCCGTGAGGTTATGGACTCCCGTGGGAACCCTACTGTCGAAGCAGACGTGATTCTGGAAGACGGTACCCTTGGCCGCGCTTGTGCACCCTCGGGCGCTTCCACCGGTTCTCGCGAAGCGCTGGAATTGCGCGATGGTGATGCGTCTCGTTACCTGGGTAAGGGCGTACTGAAGGCAGTTGCGGCTATTAACGGCAAGATCAACGATGCTCTGAAAGGCAAAGATGCTGCAGACCAGCGCGGGCTGGATAACGTCATGTTGGAACTCGACGGTACTGAAAACAAAGCCAATCTGGGTGCGAATGCCATTCTGGCGGTGTCGCTGGCAGCGGCAAAAGCGGCGGCTGAGTCTCTGGGCAAGCCACTATATGAGCATATTGCAGACATCAACGGTACTTCCGGCAAGTTCAGCATGCCTGTGCCTATGATGAATATTCTGAACGGCGGCGAGCACGCGGATAACAACGTCGATATTCAGGAGTTTATGATTCAGCCAGTTACCGCCAAGAGTTTTTCAGAAGCTCTGCGCATCGGTGCTGAGATTTTCCATAGCCTGAAAAAGGTTCTGCAGGCCCAGGGCCTGAACACGGCTGTAGGCGATGAGGGCGGTTTTGCTCCTGACCTGCCGTCGAACGAAGCAGCCCTGGCTGTGATTAAAGAAGCCATTGAAAAGGCGGGCTACAAGCTGGGCACCGATATTACTCTTGCTCTGGACTGTGCTGCGTCTGAATTTTACAAGGATGGCCAGTACGTTCTGGCTGGAGAAGGCAAGAGCTTTGATTCTGAAGGCTTTGCTGACTATCTTGCTGGCCTGGCTGAGCGCTATCCCATCGTATCCATCGAAGATGGTATGGATGAGAGTGACTGGGACGGCTGGAAAGTGCTGACCGACAAGATCGGTGACAAGGTACAGCTGGTGGGTGATGATCTTTTTGTTACCAACACCAAGATTCTGAAGCGAGGCATCGACACAGGCGTAGGCAACTCCATCCTGATCAAGTTCAACCAGATTGGTAGCTTGAGCGAAACCCTGGATGCCATCAAAATGGCTCAGGATGCCGGCTTTACGGCGGTTATTTCTCACCGTTCTGGTGAAACCGAAGATACGACAATTGCGGATCTTGCAGTTGCTACCTGTGCCGGTCAGATCAAAACTGGCTCGCTTTGCCGTTCAGACCGGGTCGCCAAGTACAATCAGTTGCTGCGCATTGAGGAGGCCCTGGAAGGTAAGGCGCCTTATCGCGGGCTGGTAGAAATCAAAGGGCAAGGCTGAGCTATAGCCGCTTTTGGTTGTGTGTAGCATCCTCGTAGTTTGAGGTGGCGAAAAGTTTAAGGCCGTCGTGTTTTGAATGAAAATTCAGTCACGATGGCCTTTTTGCCCAATCGGTTAGAAGAACTTGTTGCGAATTTGCTCTAAGGTCTATACTTATCGTCCGGTGTCTGATTTTTGATCGTATAACTCCTGAACGGAATCGGTATTAATGAAGTTGCTTTGGGCCCTCATGGTTGTTCTCATTCTCCTGCTGCAGGTGCGCCTGTGGGTCGGGGAGGGCAGCTTTGCGCAGGTATGGGCGCTAGAGCATTCTATTGCCGAGCAGCGTGAGGAGAATGCTGAGCTATCTTCCCGTAATGAGCGTCTTTATGCGGAGGTGCGCAACCTTCGCAATGAGCAGGGTGCTGTTGAAGAGCGGGCCCGGATGAATCTTGGGTTGATTCGTGATGATGAGACCTTTTTTCTTGTTGTTGAGCAGTAATTTTCGGGTTTGGAGTTCAGAGCGTCGGATAGACCTTTTCCGGGAAACGCTACGAGCACATCCATGTGCGCTTGACGGTGGCCATCCTTGGCCACCGACATTCCCGGAAAAGGCCTATCCGCCACTCTCCAGGCATTGTGCGAAATTTCTATGACTTCTCCAAAACTCTGGTTGATTGTTCCCGCCGCAGGCATTGGTCAGCGCATGCAGGCTGAATGTCCCAAGCAGTACCTCCGTATTAACAATCGCTTTATTCTGGATATCACCTTGTCTCGCATGCTGAATTCCGGTCTTTTTGCCGGGTGCATGGTGCCGTTGAACTCAACGGATAGTTGGTGGCCAGAGTCTGATGCCAGTAATGATGACCGTATTCAGACCTGTGGCGGCGGTGCTGAGCGGGCGGATTCTGTGCTCTCGGCACTGCACGCCCTCAAAGAGCAGGTGGCAGCCGACGACTGGGTGCTGGTTCATGATGCGGCTCGTCCTTGTGTGCATCCGGCCGATCTTGCGAATCTTGTTTCAACACTGGCGGATCATCCAGTGGGTGGCCTGCTGGCAGCTCCGGTTGCGGATACGCTTAAAAAAGCGGAGTCACGAGATTTGCCAGAGGTTGTCGAAACGGTGGATCGCAGTCAGCTTTGGCGAGCGTTAACGCCTCAGATGTTCCGTTATTCCATGCTGGTTTCGGCATTGGAGAGGGCACTGAAGGATAAACAGCCGGTTACGGATGAGTCCTCGGCTATGGAGTTTTCCGGTAATATGCCGGTTCTTGTGGAAGGTCGGCCGGATAATATCAAGATTACCGTGCCTGCTGACCTGGATCTTGCTGGCTTTATTCTCAGCCGGTTCTGAGTTTCTGGATTTTCCCGGAGTTGATTATGCGAATTGGTCAGGGCTTTGATGTTCATGCCTTCGGCGAGGGCGATGCCGTTATTATTGGTGGTGTTTCCATTCCTTACAGTCAGGGCCTGAAAGCCCATTCGGATGGGGATGTGTTGCTGCATGCTTTGGCAGATGCCCTGTTAGGAGCGGTTGCTCTGGGCGATATCGGGCATTTGTTTCCGGACACCAGTGCTGAGTGGGCGGGCGCAGATAGCCGCGATCTTTTGCGTCAGGTTATGGCTCGTGTCGCGGAGGAGGGGTTTAGTGTGCTTAACGTAGATACCACGATTATTGCGCAGGCACCCAAAATGGCGCCGCACATTGAGGCAATGCGTCTGAATATTGCGGATGACCTGGGCATCCCGGCCAGTCGTGTAAGCGTAAAGGCAACCACCAGTGAGAAGTTGGGATTTACCGGTCGGGGCGAAGGGATTGCTTGTCAGGCAGTGTGTCTGCTCGAGCCGGTGACGGTGTGAGTAAACCTGAAGCTAATGTAAAAAACTGGCGGCTGGACTGGCCAGTATCCGGTGGCGTGCGGGTAGCCCGTGCTCAGTTGAAAACCGTGCCGGAGGATTTTCGGGTTAGTGAGGTTTTGGAGGAGTTCCCGGAACAGGCGGAATCATCCGGTGTTTTAAGCGTTACTGGCGAAGGCGAGCACCTGTGTTTGCGTATCGAAAAAGTCGGTGACAACACGGAGTTTGTAGCAGGGGAGCTGGCCGCTCTCGCGGGCTGCCGTTCCTTCGATGTGGGGTTTTGCGGGCTTAAAGATCGCCACGCGGTAACCAGTCAATGGTTCAGCCTTTATCGTCCCGGTATGATGAGTGATGACATGGCTCTGATCGAACAGGTTTCAGAGCGCTGGTTGGTGAAATCGGCTCATCGCAGTGTGCGCAAGCTGCGCCGTGGTGATCATCAAGGTAACCACTTTGTGATTACACTCCGGCAGGTTAATGCTGATCGCGAGTGTGTTGAAGATGCGCTTGGCCGCCTGAAAGTTCAGGGCGCGCCAAACTACTTTGGGCCCCAGCGGTTTGGCTTTGCCGGCGGTAATCTGGATCGGGCGGTTCATATTGACCCTGCAGCATTGAATCGTGGTGGCGGGCAGGGTAAGCGCAGAGGTCGGGGGCGCGGCGCGGGCAAGTCAGGCGGTGGCAGAGACGACCGGAAAAACGTATTGTACTTTTCGGCCGCCCGATCCTGGTTGTTCAATGAAGTGCTCGCGGACCGGGTAGCAGAGGGAAGCTGGACAGTGCCTTTGCCAGGCGAGCCTTCGGAACACCCAACGGGCCCGTTGTGGGGCGATGGCGGAACTGGCGCCGGTGGTGAGGCAGAGCAGCGCGAGCGGGAAACCGTGGCCCAAACTCCTGAGTTGGCGTCTTTGTTTCTGGCCACTCGTATGAAGCCCGAGCGTCGACCGCTGGTCGCCATGGCAAAAGATTTGAGTTGGAACTGGCTCGATGATGGTGATTTGGAGCTGGATTTCTTTCTTGAACCGGGCCAGTACGCCACCACGGTTTTAGGTGATATTTTTGAGCTTGAGGACATGAGCCTCGGCCAACATAACAAACAACACGGCTAACCGTTGACGGTTGGTTAGTGTGCAGCTGGCAAATATCTGGAGTGTACTTTGCGTATTCTGTTGTCTAACGATGATGGTGTTCATTCACCGGGGCTTATTGCCCTGTATGAAGGCCTCAAAGGCTTGGGTGATCTTGCGGTAGTTGCACCGGACAGGGACCACAGTGGGGCGAGTAACGCTTTGACACTCAATCGCCCCCTTACGGTTGAGCGCCACCCCAATGGTTTTCGGTCAATCGATGGGACGCCCACAGATTGTGTGCATCTGGCGGTAAACGGGTTGTTCGATGAGCCTTTCGACCGGGTGGTTTCAGGTATAAACACCCACGCCAACCTGGGTGACGATATTATCTATTCAGGTACCGTGGCTGCCGCTACTGAAGGCCGTCATCTCGGTTTGCCTGCTATTGCGGTCTCTCTGGTTAGTGAGGGGCGTAATCATTACGACACAGCCGCCAGAGTCGTGCGCATGCTCCTTGAAAGCGAACGTCCTTTTGTTTTGGGGCCGCGCTCCATTCTGAATGTGAACGTGCCGGATCTGCCATGGGAAGAACTCTCGGGTTTCCGAGTCACCCGCCTGGGCGATCGGGAGCGAGCTGAGGGCGCTGTACCTATGACTTGCCCAAGGGGCAAGGAGCGTTACTGGATTGGTGCTGCGGGGAAGGGTGGTGATGCCGGGCCGGGAACCGATTTTTATGCCGTTGCGCAAGGTTACGTTTCTCTTACGCCAGTCCATATTGATATGACTCGCCATGAAACACTTGTGTCGCTCCGAACCTGGGTAGATTCGCTCCAGGCATCCATGGGGGATGATGTGTGAGTGGTGAGCTTCAGGGTATAGGGATGACGTCCCGGCGCACACGCATGCGTCTGGTTCAGCGCCTCAAGGAATCAGGTATCAGTTCTGATCGTGTGCTGGAAATAATGGGGCAGGTACCCCGTCATATCTTTCTCGATGAGGCATTGTCCCATCGTGCGTATGAAGACACAGCCCTGCCTATCGGCTATGGGCAAACGCTGTCGCAGCCCTACATCGTTGCTCGAATGACCGAGCTGCTTCTACGGCATGAGCCAGCCAGAGTGTTGGAACTGGGTACAGGGTCGGGCTATCAAACGGCGGTCTTGTCGCAATTGTTTGACCAGATTTACAGCGTTGAGCGGATCAAGCCGCTCCAGGATCGTGCCCGCGATCGGTTGCGGCAACTCAATATCCGGAATGTCATGCTCAAGCATGCAGACGGAGGTATGGGGTGGCCAGACAGGGGGCCATTTGACGGCATTATTGTAACCGCTGCCCCTGTTGAGATCCCCACAGAGCTTTTGGACCAGCTTGCTGACGGGGGAGTGCTGATAGCACCTGTCGGTGAAGAGCACCAGGTACTGGTTGAGGTGATACGCAAGGGGGATCAGTTTGAGCGGCGAGAGTTAGAACCTGTTCGCTTCGTGCCCTTGTTGGGTGGGGTTGTCCGTTGATCGATCAGCAACAGGAAGGCCAAGTAAAATGTTCGGCCCACACGCAACACCCCGCCTCAGTGTTTCTCAGAGGCATGGCGATGGGAGCGGCGGATATTGTTCCTGGTGTATCCGGGGGCACCGTGGCATTCATAACCGGCATTTACTTCCGGCTTTTGGAGGCGATCAATGCTGTTCCGGGAGCTGTGTTCAAGGATCTGCTCCGGGGCAATGCAAGGTCCTTCTGGCAGGCTTGTGATGGCACTTTTCTCGCTACGCTGCTGCTGGGCATTCTTGTCAGCATTGTGACTCTGGCCTCCGGGATCAGCTACATGCTGGCCGAGTATCCAATCCTGATCTGGAGCTTTTTCTTTGGGCTGATCGTTGCGTCTGTCTGGCACGTTGGGCGTCAGGCGAGGCATTATCGGGCATCGCTGGTCTGGCCTCTTGTGTTTGGTATTGCCGCCGCATGGTGGATCACAACCTTGTCTGCAGGCCAGGTTAATCCATCGGCGCTGACGTTTTTCGCTGCTGGCGCTGTCGCGATATGCGCGATGATTCTGCCCGGCATTTCTGGCAGTTTCATTCTGGTTATTATCGGTATGTACGCTCCGGTTCTTGCAGCCATTAAATCCCTTGAGATCACCGTGTTGCTCTTGTTTATGGCAGGTTGTCTGGTGGGGCTCCTGTCTGTTGCAAGGCTCATCACATGGGCTTTCCACAAGTACCACGACCATGTTTTGGCCTTGCTTACCGGTTTTATGATCGGCGCATTGAACAAAGTCTGGCCCTGGAAAGAAACGCTTAGCTGGCGAACCAACAGCTCGGGTGAGCAGGTGCCCCTGACCGAGGTCAGTATCAGCCCTTGGGAATTTCTTGATCTGACTGGCACAGACCCGCAGATTTTCATGGCTTTGGCAGCAGCCGCAACAGGCCTGGCGCTTGTTCTTCTGATTGAGTGGCTTGGAGGGCGTAAGCCGAAAACTGAACAAGTGTCAGGCGATCGCAGTTGTTAAGTCGTGTTACCTTTTCAGGCATGCTGTTGTTCCCAGCCGTAACAAAGGGCGGAGCAGGTAACAGAGATAGCCGGTAAGTAACTTGGAATTGATTTTAAAATGTGTAATAAATTAGCGAGTTACTTTTGAAACTTCAGGATCTTCTTTGATCAGATTCAGAGCCTGTAAAGATTATTCCTAACCGAGCTGGTGCTATTCCTGTGAGATCATTTCGTGGGTCAGCTAAAGCCGCACAGTCGGCTTCCCCGCGGTTCCTCGTTGGTGCCCAGTTAACCTTGTGGGTTTCTCAAAACAGTCGAACCTGCCTGTTCCTGTTAGGGCTCTTGTTGCTCTCGGGTTCCTTGTCTGGTTGTAATACCCAAGCCATTCATCAGGATGATATCTATAATCCCCCGGTGTATTGGGGGCGCCATGTGGTGCGCCCGGGCGAGACCTTGTACGGGATTGCCTGGACTTATGGTCGCGATTACCGCGAACTGGGAAGCGCCAATGGCATCAGTTCGCCCTGGACTATCCGCGCTGGGCAGGTGCTTCGCCTGGACCTTCGCGGTACAGCCCAACCCAGCAGCAATTCACGGGTAGCAACACAGCCAGCCAGACCAACTGCGACTACCTCGGCTGGGGCTTCTCGGGCAAAGCCCCCTGTGCCAACTCCTGCAAATACCCGGAAGCCTGCAGTTACTCGAAAGCCTGATACCTCTGCACCATTAGCGACACGAACCCAAACTGTGGCAGGTGTTTCATGGCGCTGGCCACACTCTGGCACCGTAATTGCAAGCTATTCAGCATCCGGAAAAGTCAACAAAGGCGTTGATATTGCGGGGAAAGCCGGGGATGCTGTTAGAGCTGCCGCAGATGGAAGTGTGGTCTATGCCGGCAATGGTTTGCTCGGATACGGCAATTTGATTATTGTGAATCATAACGAGCGTTATCTGAGTGCTTATGCTCACAACCGGAAAATACTGGTCAGCGAAGGAGAAGGTGTAAAAGCCGGGCAAGTCATAGCAGAGCTTGGTAGTAGTGGTGTAGATAGGCCCAAGTTACATTTTGAAATTCGTAAAAATGGAAACCCGGTTGATCCAGCACACTACCTTCCGCCGCGCTAGTGACAAATTCGGTGCGACAAATAACAAGAAAAGGTGGCTGTAGCTCATACAGGCCATTGAAGAAGTCCTGAAGAAATGCGAAGTATCCAATGCCCGCAATAAAAAGAAGTATCGGGCGAAAACCAGGATTGTTGAAAGGCGGGGTAAGAGATATGTCAGCAGAACAAGAAGATATCATTATTGATCGCATAACAGATGTTGATGGCTCTACAGACGTTGAAGACTCTGAGGAACAGCTTCTCGCAGAAGAAGAAAACGATAAGGTAGCTCCAGAAGCTACTGAAGTTGAAGGGAAGTTCTCTACCAAAGGTAGTTACTACAGTAATGCCTCCAAGCAGCTGGATCCTACACAGCTCTATCTTAACGAAATTGGTTTTTCACCACTCCTGACCCCGGAAGAAGAGGTCTACTTTGCACGCCTTGCGCGCAAAGGGGAGGAGTCCGGCCGTAAGCGAATGATTGAAAGTAACCTTCGGCTGGTTGTGAAAATAGCACGGCGCTATGTGAATCGCGGCCTGACCCTGCTTGACCTGATTGAGGAGGGTAACCTCGGCCTGATTCGTGCGGTTGAGAAGTTTGACCCAGAGCGAGGCTTCCGTTTCTCTACCTATGCAACATGGTGGATCCGTCAGACCATTGAGCGGGCCATTATGAATCAGACCCGCACCATCCGGTTGCCTATTCACGTGGTTAAAGAGCTAAACCTTTACCTGCGGGCGGCTCGAGAACTGACACAGAAGCTTGATCATGAGCCTACGGCTGAAGAAGTTGCCCAGTTGGTCGGCAAACCAGTCAATGATGTAAAACGAATGCTTGGCCTGAATGAACGTGTTGCCTCCATGGATACACCCATTGGCCCTGGTGGCGAGAAATCCCTACTTGATACGGTTGCAGACGAAGGCGCGACTGACCCTGCTGATGTGTTGCAGGAAAATAACATGACCGCCTGCATTGGAAAGTGGATAGACCAGCTAAGCGAAAAGCAGCAGGAAGTGCTGTCCCGGCGATTTGGTCTTCGGGGTTACCCGGTTAGCACGTTGGAAGAGGTTGGTCAGGAAATTGGTCTGACCCGGGAGCGGGTTCGCCAGATTCAGGTAGAAGCATTGAGGCGTCTACGTGAAATCCTGGAAAAAGAAGGGCTCACAGGAAATCTGCTATTTAAATAGCCTTTCTGACGCAGCACCCTGAACGCCGGCCATGCATCATGGTCGGCGTTTTGTGTTTTACTGGCGCTGAAAAGTAGTTCTGCAAAAATAGCTCGCAAAAAGTAACCCTGCAAATGAGAACCAGGTGGCGCTTCACCTCGCGCGGTCGTTGGTAGAATAGCTGCGCCGGGGCTAAGGATTTGTACTTGGTGACGAATGAATTCTCATAATAATGACTGAAAAGGAAAGGACTATGAAAAAAGCGTTTTTGACAGGCTTTGCATCTCTTATGTTGGCGGCCACACTCTCAACACCTGTTGCAGCACTGACGGTTGGCGGTGTTGATGTTCCGGATACTTATACCGCTGGCAGTACTGAGCTGCAGTTGAACGGCGCGGGTACCCGGTCCAAGTTTTTCATGGATCTGTATGTAGGCAGCCTTTATGTGCCCCAGGCGCAGAATGATGGTACTGCCGTTGTTGAAGCGGATGAACCCCAGGCTATCACGCTGCACATTATCTCTGGCATGATCACCAGCGACCGCATGACTGAAGCAACCATGGAAGGCTTTGAGGCCTCAACAGATGGTGATATGTCATCGGTTAAAGCCGATATTGATCAGTTCATGTCTGTGTTCAAAGAAGAGATCAAAGAAGGTGATGTGTTTGATCTTGTCTATGTGCCTGGGGAAGGCGTTAAGGTACTGAAAAACGGCGAGCAAAAAGATACTGTGGGTGATCTGGCGTTCAAAAAGGCGTTGTTCGGTATCTGGTTATCGGATGCTCCCGCACAGAAGAGTCTGAAAAAAGAGATGCTCGGCAAGTAAGAGCAGAGCTACTTCAGCATCCCACTAAAAAGCCGGCAACTGCCGGCTTTTTTGCACAAAACGATTGTTTACTGGTAATCGTTTTTATCCTTGAACTCGCATAGATCCTCAATAATGCAGGCACCGCATCTGGGCTTTCGAGCTACGCACGTGTAACGTCCATGCAGAATCAGCCAATGGTGGGCATCCAACAGGAACTCCTTGGGTACAAGCCGCATTAAACGCTTTTCCACTTCTAATACGTTTTTACCCGGAGCGATACCCGTGCGATTGGATACCCGGAATATATGGGTATCGACAGCCATAGCCGGCTGCCCAAAAGCCGTGTTCAAAACTACGTTTGCCGTTTTTCGGCCAACACCTGGGAGGGCTTCAAGGTCCTCCCGGTTATCAGGGACAACGCTGTTGTGCTTCTCAACCAGTATGCGGCATGTCTTGATTACGTTTTCAGCTTTGGTGTTGAAGAGCCCGATGGTCTTGATGTATTCCTTCAAGCCATCCACGCCAAGCGCAAGTATCGCTTCGGGTGTATTGGCAACAGGGTAGAGTTTGTCTGTGGCCTTGTTTACGCCGACATCCGTTGCCTGGGCCGACAGAATGACGGCAATGAGCAGCTCAAACGGGTTGCTGTAGTTCAGCTCAGTTTCTGGTTTGGGGTTGGCATCCCGAAAGCGAGAGAATATTTCAATACGTTTTTCTTTATTCATGGTGTTTCGTTACGACTCCGATGATAAATCATGAGACGTTTCCGGTTACGCGCACGCGTTTGCTGCCGGGTGTTGCTGCAGGCTGGAGCGTCTTTTGACGTTCCTTGAGATGGTGGTCAATGCCATTTTTCATGGCGATCAACAGACCGAGACCGACGAATGCGCCGGGCGGCAGTACCATGAATAGCATGTCCGGATAGTTTGCAAAGGGCTTTATAACCCAGTCTGACGCCATGGGGCCCAGTAGCAGGTGCATATCAACAAACAGTGTGCCTTGGCCGATCAGTTCGCGCATACCGCCGAGAATGATAAGCACGACAAGAAAGCCTGCGCCCATCATTGCACCGTCAAGCAGTGCAGGGCCTGGCGCATTGCGTGAGGCAAAAGCATCGGCCCGGCCAAGGATGGCGCAGTTGGTGACTATGAGAGGGATAAAAATACCCAGAATCTGGTATAGCTCGTAGGTGTAGGCCTGCATCAGCAATTCCGCACAGGTTACGAACGACGCAATAATCATCACGAATGCAGGTAGCCGCACGGACTCACCAACGAAGTTCCGGATCAGCGATACTGCGAGGTTCGAACCCATCAGCACCATCAGAGTGGCAAGCCCCAGGCCAATCGCATTAACGACAGTGCTGGTAACTGCAAGAAGCGGGCACAGCCCCAGTACCTGAACCAGGGCAGGGTTGTTGTCCCAAAGCCCATCGCGAATGATCTCACTGGAGGTTTTAGTTGCCATGATCAGAATTGCTCCACGTTCAGGGATTCATCTGTCAGATCTCCGGGCGTAACCACCGGGCCTTGTCCGGAGGGGGCACTGTTCAGTTGCGCCTGGATTGCCTGCTGGTTCTGCCGGAAGTAAATCAAGGATTTCTGTACGGCTTTCACCACGGCTCTTGGCGTGATGGTGGCTCCGGTAAATTGGTCAAAAACACCGCCGTTCTTTTTCACGTTCCATTGCTTTGGTGCGGGGTTTCCAATGGAGCGCCCTTCAAAATCTTTAACCCAATCGGATTTCCGGGTTTCTATCCGGTCGCCCAGCCCCGGGGTTTCCTTGTGTGCTATAACCCGAACACCCAGAACCTTTCCTTCAAGATCGATACCGACCAGCAGCTTGATAGTGCCTGAATAGCCGTCTGGTGCAACCGCTGGCATGATCATACCGACTGGCTCTCCGTCCTGGCGAGCTACCCATACTGTGACCGGCCCTTCGGTGGCCAAGCGATCACTGGCAGGCAGGACCAGAGTATCCCGGAGCAGATCGTTGTTGTGGTCACTCTCCGGGATAATCTCAAACAGTGCTTTGGCTTCTGCTCTGGCAGCCTGCTCCTTGATACGTTCACTGGTCAACGCCTGAGTAAACGCAATAGTACCGCCAGTAATGACTGCAAATATGCCAAGGCCAATGGCGCTGCGACGAATTGATTGAATCATGGTCGCCATGGTCAGCTCCTGTCTCCGCCAGAAAAGCCCCTGCGGGCCTTGTGATGGCCGTAGGTCCGTGGCGGCGTGTAATGATCGATAAAGGGCACGGCAAAGTTCATAAGCAACACGCTGAATGCAACGGCATCCGGATAGTTACCCCAGCTACGGATCAGATAGACAAGTATTCCAATACCCGCGCCATAACTCAGTTTTCCCTGGTGGCTGGTTGCTGCAGAAACCGGGTCGGTGGCGATGAAAAATGCGCCAAGCATGGTGCCGCCGGCCAACAGGTGCAGTGGAAGTGGCGCAAACTCATCAGCATTGCTCCCAAAGGCCAGGCTCATAACAATCAGTGAACCCAAAAACGCAACTGGAATGTGCCAGCTGATTATTCTGAGGCCGATCAGCACAAGCCCACCCGCCAGGAAGGCGGCATTAACCCACTCCCAGCCCCTGGCAAAACCATTGCCGAACGTGGGGTGGGCAAGAACTTCCTCCGCAGTGTGGGTCGCAATTTTATGTTTGTATTCGTCAAGTGGGGTGGCCATGGTCCAGCCGTCAACCGCGGTTTGCTGTCCTGAGGCAATGGTTGCCAGCGTATCTCCGAAGCCAGGAGCCTTGTCCCAGAGCAGCGCCGGTTCAGCCCAGTTGGTGGTCATGGCCACCGGGAACGAGATCAGCACCAGCGCGTAACCCACCATGGCGGGATTGAAAGGGTTAGAACCCAGCCCACCATAAAGCTGTTTGGCAATCACGATTGCGGAAATGACCGCCACAGCAGATACCCACCAGGGTGCAAACTGTGGCAGGGAAAGCCCCAGCAGCAGCCCGGTTACGGCGGCTGTGTTGTCCTTGAGAACAAACGTAATCGGTTTGCTGCGCAATTTGAGAACAGCTGCTTCCGAAGCCAGAGCGATGGCGATGCACCAGACAACGTTGATGAGGTTGCCCCAGCCGAAAAACAGGGTTTGTGCCAGCAACCCGGGCAAGGCCGCGAGTATGACCCACAGCATCACCTTAGAGGTTGGGCGAGCCTTGTGAGCATGGGGTGAAGACTGTTGAACAAACGCCATGAAAATCGGGCCTGATTCAGATTATTTGATGGATTGTGGTTCAGTTTGGGCTGCCAGCGTTTTGCGTGCATCCGCAAGGGCTTCTTCTGCCCGCTTGACCCGGTCGTGGTTCTTGGCAACAGCTCGTTCAAGCTTGTCCACGTTGTCTGCTTGTTGTGCTTTTGCATCTTCAAGCATGGCCTGCATGGTTTCCAATTTGGACTGCGCCTGAGAGAACTGTTTTTCCAGTGCATCCAAATCGGGCGCTTCCTGCTCTGCCTCTGAGGGAGGAGCTGCCTTTGCATTGCTGGCTTCAGCGCTGGCTTTTTTGCGTGCCAGGGCCTGCTCCACCAAAGCAGATTTCGCTGCTCGCTCGTCGACAGCCTCTCCGCTCGCTGCAGACTGCTCCGCTTCTGCTTTCTTTAAGGCCTGAGCTTCCGCAGCGGCTTTGGCGCGCTCTTTGCGGCGCAGTTCTTTCTCCTGCTGTTCGCGCTCAAGCCTTTGCTGGCGGGCTTCGAAACGCTCCCGAGCTCTATCTGCTTTCAGCTGTTCTGCCCGCTGTACGCGGATCTCGCCCTTGGCGTAGCGATAGTACTGCACCAGCGGGATGGAGCTGGGGCAAACGT
This sequence comes from Marinobacter xiaoshiensis, assembly GCF_031631795.1. Lineage (NCBI taxonomy): Bacteria > Pseudomonadati > Pseudomonadota > Gammaproteobacteria > Pseudomonadales > Marinobacteraceae > Marinobacter > Marinobacter xiaoshiensis. The sequence continues at coordinate 271,488 of NZ_JAVMBO010000010.1, read as the reverse complement.
AAGAGCAGGCACCGCACTCTATGCAGTCGAACAGATTCAAATGCTCTGCTTTTTCGAACTCTGCAGCTTTGGAATGCCAGAACAATTGCTGCGGTAGCAGTTCCATTGGGCAAACCTCTGCGCATTGGCCGCAGCGTATGCACGCTTGCTCCGGTGGCGGTGCAGGAAGCTCACTGACGGTCGCAGCAATGATGCAGTTACTGGTCTTGATAACCGGCACCGCTGTGGTGTTCAGGGTGTAGCCCATCATGGGGCCACCAAGTACCAGGCGACTGACCCGGTCTTGCTGCAAGCCTGCCTGTTCCAGTAGGTAAGCAATGGGTGTGCCCAGCAATACCTCAAAATTGCCCGGGCTTTCAGCGGCTTCACCGCTCACAGTGACCACCCGGCTAATAAGCGGCGAACCCTCGAAGACAGCATCAGACACGGCTACGGCGGTACCAACGTTCTGGCACATGACACCTATATCTGCCGGAATGCCGCCACTGGGCACTTCCATGCCGGTGAGGACCTGGATTAGCTGCTTTTCGCCTCCAGAGGGGTATTTGGTCGGGATAACCGCAATTTCAATTTGCGTGCCTTGAATGGCTTCGCGCAGCGCTGCGATAGCTTCCGGTTTGTTGTCCTCTATGCCGATCACGCAACGCTCGGGTCGCAGTATCCAGGCCATTATCTTTAGCCCGGCAACGACCTTGTCGGCTCGCTCGCGCATGGTCATGTCGTCGGCAGTAATGTAGGGCTCGCATTCCGCGCCGTTGAGAATCAGCGTGTCAACCTTGCGGTCCCTGGGTGGTTTCAGTTTGATATCTGTAGGGAATCCCGCGCCGCCCATGCCGGCGACACCGGCTGAGTGAATCACGCCAAGCACCTGATTCCGCTCAAGAGTGCGGTAGTCGCTGATCGGGAAGCGCTCGCACCACTCGTCCTTGCCGTCTGGCTTCAAAACGATGCATTGGTCTGTCATGCCGGAAGGGTGAGGTACCGGGTAGTCACCAATGCTCTCGATCACGCCAGATGTAGGTGCGTGCACTGGAACGCCCATGCCATGGCTTACGTCGGCTATTTTCTGGCCTTTCAGGACAACATCGCCAACCGCCACTACAGGCTCCGCGGGCTCACCGATATGCTGCTGCAGTGGCAACACCAGTTGCCCGGGAATACCTGCGGTTTGAATGGGTCGGCGGGTTGAAACCTGCTTGTTCTCTGCGGGGTGAATGCCGCCGCTAAAGTCCCAAAGCTTGATAGTTGAGGGCATCAGGAGTTGGCCTCCTGTTTGTCTGTAGTGATAATCCGGGGCTGCGACCAGGTCCATCCACGAATATCAGGCTCGATAGTGATCATGTCGATGCAATCAACCGGGCAGGGCTCCACGCATAGATCACAGCCTGTGCATTCACTTTCGATAACCGTGTGCATGTGTTTTGCAGCACCCAGAATCGCATCCACCGGGCAGGCCTGAATGCACTTGGTGCAACCTATACATTCATCCTCCCGTATCACAGCAACCCTGCGCGCCTGTTCCACTCCGTGTTCTGCATCCAGCGGTTGGGGGTCAACATCGAGCAGGTCGGCCAGCGCTTTGATAGTGGATTCGCCGCCGGGAGGGCATTTATTGATGGCACCACCCTCTGCAATGGATTCGGCATAGGGGCGGCAGCCGGGGAATCCGCACTGGCCACACTGGGTTTGCGGCAGCATTGCGTCGATCTGTTCCACCAGTGGATTGCCTTCTACCCGAAAGCGCTCCGAGGCAAAACCCAGCAAAGCGCCAAACGCCAGGGCAAGGCTCAGCAGAACCAGAACGGCGATAAGAATGCCTGTCCACATAATACTGCGTCTCCGTTAAACGCTGACCAGGCCGGTAAAGCCCAAGAACGCCAGTGACATCAACCCTGCGGTAACCATGCCAATCGCGGCGCCCTGAAAGGACACAGGGACATCAGACACGGCAATGCGCTCGCGCATTGCGGCAAAGAGCACCAGCACCAGCGAGAAACCGGCGGCAGCGCCAAAACCGTAGAGCACTGATTCAACGAAGTTGTTGTTTTTGTTCAGGTTAAGAAGTGCCACGCCGAGTACGGCGCAGTTAGTGGTAATCAGCGGCAGGAAAATACCCAGCACGCGGTAGAGCAGAGGGCTGGTTTTACGTACAACCATTTCGGTGAACTGAACCACCACGGCAATCACCAGAATGAAGGTGATGGTTTTCAGAAACACCAGATCCAGAGGCGCCAGCAGGTAGGTATAGGCAAGATAGCTGCATACCGATGACAGAGTCAGCACAAACGTGGTGGCCAAAGACATGCCCATGGCTGTTTCCAGTTTGCCTGAAACCCCCATGAAGGGGCACAGGCCAAGAAACTGCACCAGCACGAAGTTGTTCACCAGAATGGTGCTGACCAAGATCAGTAAGTATTCTGTCATTGTTGCATCACCGGATCGCTCTGCCTCGACCTTTGTTTACATCACACGCATGCCGGGCGTGGCACCCGAATCAGGAGACAGGATAAAAATATCCTTGCCGCCCGGGCCAGCCGCCAGAACCATGCCTTCGGACATGCCGAACTTCATTTTACGGGGTTTGAGGTTGGCTACCATGACCGTAAGACGGCCCTCCAGATCCTCAGGCTTGTAAGCAGACTTGATACCAGCAAACACGTTGCGCTCGCCTTGCCCCAGGTCAAGCGTCAGGCGAAGTAGCTTGTCTGCGCCTTCCACATGCTCGGCTTTGACTATTTTAACGACCCGCAGATCCACCTTGGCGAAATCATCAAACTCGATTTCATCAGCAATAGCTTCGCTGGTGTCCTGCTTGTCTGCCTGAGTTGGTTTGCCGATGGCTGCAGGCATCTCTTCTTTTGACGCATCCAGCATTTTTTCGATCTGTGCCATGTCTACCCGGCTCATCAGAGGGCTGAACTTGTTGATGCTGTGGTTTTCCAGCCGCTCGCTGCGATTGTTCCAGTCCAGCTTCGCGTTGAGGAAGTCCTCCGAAGCCTTGGCCGTCTCTGGCAGCACCGGAGCGAGGTAGGTCATCAACAGGTGGAACATATTCAGGGCGTTGGTGCAGATGGCCTGCAGTTTTTCGTCCTGACCTTCCTGCTTGGCTACGACCCAAGGCTGCTCATCGTTAACATACTGGTTGGCAATGTCTGCCAGCTCCATGATGCGGCGCATGGCACGCCCAAACTCACGAGCCTCATAAAAGGCTTCCAGCTCTTCGCCCGCTTCAATAAATTTCTTCAGCTTGTCGTGCTCAGTTACCTGGCCAAGCTTGCCGTCAAAACGCTTGGTAATAAAACCGGCACTGCGGCTGGCAATGTTGACTACCTTGCCAACCAGATCTGAATTCACTCGTGCGGCAAAGTCCTCGAGATTCAGGTCCATATCGTCCACGCCGCCAGTCAGCTTGGCTGCAAAGTAGTAGCGCAGATATTCCGGGTTCAGGTGGTCCAGATAGGTGCGGGCCATAATGAACGTGCCCCGGGATTTGGACATCTTCTTGCCGTTAACCGTTACAAAACCGTGGGCCCAGACCGCTGTTGGCGTGCGGAAGCCTGCATCGTGCAGCATGGCCGGCCAGAACAGGGCGTGGAAGTTGATAATGTCCTTGCCGATAAAGTGATAGACCTCGGCAGTGGAATCTACCTTCCAGAAGTGTTCGAAATCCACGTCTTCCCGGTTGCAGAAGTTTTTGAAGCTTGCGAGGTAGCCGATAGGCGCATCCAGCCATACATAGAAAAACTTGCCAGGGGCATCGGGAATTTCAAAACCAAAATAGGGCGCATCGCGACTGATGTCCCATTCCTGGAGACCTGCATCCAGCCATTCAGCCAGCTTGTTGGCGACTTGAGGTTGCAAGGCGCCACTGCGAGTCCACTGAGTCAGGAATTCGGTGAATTCCGGCAGTTTGAAGAAGTAGTGCTCCGAGTCTTTCTCTACCGGCGTGGCACCGGACACAGCAGAGCGAGGGTTGATCAGCTCGGCCGGGGTGTAGGTTGCGCCGCAAGCTTCACAATTATCGCCATACTGATCGTCGGTTTTACACTTGGGGCAAGTGCCCTTGATGAAGCGATCCGCAAGAAACATGTTCTTCTCAGGATCGAAGAACTGGGTGATGTCACGAGTCGCGATATTGCCGTTTTTCTGTAACTGGCGGTAGATGTACTCAGAGAAGTACCGGTTTTCTTCCGAATGGGTGGTGTAGTAGTTATCAAAGCGGATGTGGAACCCGGAGAAATCCTGCTGATGTTCTTCACGGATCCGGTCAATCAGCTGCTCGGGCGTGATGCCTTCCCGCTCGGCACGGAGCATAATGGCGGTGCCGTGGGCATCATCGGCGCAAACGTAGTAGCAAGTGTGGCCTCGCATATTCTGATAGCGCACCCAGATATCGGTCTGAATGTATTCCAGCAGATGGCCCAGGTGAATGGGGCCGTTGGCGTAGGGCAGTGCGCTGGTAACCAGAATATCGCGCTGTTGCTTTGAACTCGCTTGCGTCATGGTGTATCCGAACCTTTCATCAGAGTAAGGGTTGTATGGTCAGAAACGGGCACAGATGATACCTTTTGAACAGATAATTTTCACCCGAAACACCTGTTTTCATGCTGAAAACCCGCATGAGCTTATTTCCGGAGAGCCAGATGACACAAATTTCAGAGCAGGCCCTGCAAGCGGCCGTGCGTGAATACCGAGATCCGTACCTGGAAAAGGATCTTTATGACCTGGGTGCCGTAAAGTCACTGGTAGCTGATGAAGCAGGCAAGGTTACGGTAATGATAGAGCTGCCATACCCGTCAAAAGGGATCGCAGGTGGCTTGAAGCAGTTAGTTGCCAATGCGCTGGAAAATGTTGACGGGGTTGAATCTGCTGAGGTTCATGTGGCTCAGAAAATTCACTCCTACAAGGTGCAAAAAGATCTGCCATCTGTTCCCGGTGTCAAAAACATCGTAGCTGTCGCATCGGGCAAAGGCGGCGTGGGTAAATCCACAACAGCCGTCAATCTGGCCCTCGCACTCCATGCCGAGGGTGCTCGTGTAGGCGTTCTTGATGCCGATATATACGGCCCCAGCATTGGCATGATGCTTGGGGTCCCCGAAGGCAAGCGCCCGGACGTGCGAGAAGAAAAGTATTTCGTACCCATGGATGCCCATGGCCTCCAATGCATGTCCATGGCCTTCGTGACCACCGACAAAACCCCTATGGTATGGCGCGGCCCGATGGTCAGTGGCGCTGTTATGCAACTCTTGCAGCAAACCCTGTGGGATGAACTTGACTATCTGATCGTCGACATGCCCCCAGGTACCGGCGACATTCAGCTCACCCTGGCACAGAAAGTCCCGGTTACCGGTGCGGTGATCGTCACCACTCCTCAGGACATAGCACTTCTCGACGGCAAGCGCGGTATAGAAATGTTCCGAAAAGTTGAAATCCCTGTGCTGGGTGTTGTGGAAAACATGAGCGTGCACATCTGCAGCAACTGTGGCCATGCAGAGCACCTCTTCGGAGCTGGCGGTGGTGAACGCATTGCTGATGAATACGAAACAACCCTGCTGGGCCAATTGCCCTTGCACATGACCATTCGCGAACAAACCGACGGCGGTATGCCCACTGTGGTTGCCGTACCTGAGTCCGAAGTGGCACTCCGTTATCGCGACATCGCCCGCCGGGTTGGGGCAGAGCTTTCCACAAGGGAGCGAAACCTGAGCGGGGCTATTTCTAGTGTGTCTGTGAAGTCACACTAGATAAGAGCTGGGGGCTGGTTTGCGCAGCGGACTGCTCGGTGGTCTGATCGCAGTCACGGGAAAGGCGGTTCAAAAATGTCGTAGGCCAGGGATGGCCGGAGACAAGCCCACATGGATGTGCTTGAAGCGGTTTTTGAACCGCCTTTCCCGTGACTGCAGCCCCCAAAACCAGAACCCTCTGGGCGGCACAGCGAGGCTTCGACAGAACCCAATCGAACAGGTAAACTACGCCCCAATTTTCCCAAGTAGAAACGAGATTTCGCCATGAGCATCAAAGCTGACAAGTGGATTCGCCGAATGGCTGAACAGCACCGCATGATCGAGCCCTTCGAAAGCGGCCAGGTTCGTGACGGTGAGCAAGGCCGAGTTATCTCCTACGGCACCTCAAGCTACGGCTACGACGTACGTTGCAGCAACGAATTCAAAATCTTCACCAACGTGCACTCAGTCACCGTCGACCCCAAAAATTTCGACGAAAAAAGCTTCGTAGACTTCACCGGCGACGTTTGCATCATCCCACCGAACTCCTTTGCCCTTGCGCGCACCGTCGAATACTTTCGAATTCCGCGCAGCGTACTCACCATCTGCCTCGGTAAATCTACCTACGCACGCTGCGGTATCATCGTAAACGTCACGCCGCTGGAACCAGAGTGGGAAGGGCACGTAACCCTGGAGTTTTCCAACACCACCAACCTACCGGCGAAAATTTACGCCAACGAAGGCGTCGCTCAGATGCTATTCTTTGAGTCTGACGAAGTTTGTGAGACCAGCTACAAAGACCGAGGCGGAAAGTACTTTGGCCAGACCGGCGTAACGCTGCCAAAAACATGAACGCCAACCAGTTTCTTAAAGCTGTAGCCCAGTTGCAGGGATGGCGTGAATGCGCCTTCCTGCTGGCACTTGCCGAGCGATCATTTCCTAATTACGCGCTCTTTGCCGAAGCGGTTGACCTGAAAACCGGCGGCAAAATGCACCAGATACTCGATCTTGCGTGGGGCACACTCCAGCAGGATGCAACCGAATCTGCCATACCGCAACTGCTGGTGAAACTCGAAGCCTTATCTCCGGATGTTGAGGCCTACGACGCCTACGGCGTCTACCCGGCGTTTGATTTCTGCCAGTTGCTGGAGCAGGCACTGCTGAATCGACTGAATCCCTCAAAACATCGGGCCACAGAAGCCTCACAACTGGCAACAAGCACGGTGATGAGTTTTATTGAGTTGTCTGAAGGTGAAGGGCTGGAAGAATATGAGCTGGTTCGCTTGCTCGACTCACACCCCCTGATGAAAGAAGATAAAGCCTTCCAGCGCAACCTGGTGCTTGAGCTGAAACGCCAGCGCACGCCAGTAGAGCAGTTCATCTCCGAAATCAGGGAAATGGCTGCCAATGAGGGCGTCAGCAATCTTGGTATCTCGCCAGGAGACTGAATCCCTCCCGTTTTCAGAACAGGCTTACATTAATCCCGCTAAATGTTCAGTTCCGACCTATGGAAGCAACCCCATGAAACTCTCCACTTTTGGCCGTAAGTTCACTGCCGACGCAGGCATCACCTCATTGATGGATGACCTGGGTAATGCGATGGCGTCGGGCGACGATATGATCATGATGGGAGGCGGAAATCCGGGGCACATCCCTGAAATTCAGGCGCGGGTGCAGGAAATTCTGGCGGATATGAGTAAGAGTGAAAACGATGTTCGCCGACTGGTGGGAATATACGATCCCCCTCAGGGAGAAAAGCAGTTCATTGCGTCACTGGCAGACCTGCTAAGCCGAGAGTATGGCTGGGATCTTAAACCGGAAAATATCGCCCTGACCAACGGCAGCCAGGCTGCCTTCTTCATGTTGTTTAACATGTTTGGTGGCGATTATGGCGAAGGTCACCGCAAGCATATACTGCTGCCGCTGGCGCCAGAGTATATAGGTTACGCAGACGCCGGTATTGAGCCGGGATTGTTTCACGCTGTGCAGCCTGACATTTCGTTCACCGATGCTCACGAATTCAAATACCGTGTGGACTTTGACGCGGTAGAAGTCACGGGAGAAACAGGTGCCATCTGTGTCTCCCGGCCAACCAACCCGACCGGCAACGTGGTGACTGACGAAGAGTTGGCCAGATTGGAGGAGATGGCGCGCCAGCACAACATACCTCTGATTGTGGATGGAGCTTACGGTACACCTTTCCCAAGCCTGTTGTTTGTAGATGCCAAGCCCACCTGGAACGAACAGATTATCCTGTGCCTGAGTTTGTCCAAGCTTGGCTTGCCGGCAGCTCGTACCGGGATTGTGATTGCTGCAGCGCCCGTCATAAAAGCCTTGTCTGGAATTAACGCGATCATGAACCTGGCCACGGGGAGCTTTGGTGCCATGCTGGCCGAGCCGCTGGTTCGTTCCGGAGAAATTCTGTCATTGAGCCGGGATGTGGTTTGCCCATTTTATAAGCGGAAGATGGAGCGGGCAGTAGCAGCGTTTCGTGAGGCTATGGGTGAAGACAGTTGCCGCTGGTACGTACACAAGCCTGAGGGTGCCATGTTCCTGTGGTTGTGGTTCCCGGAGTTGCCCATTACCAGCCTGGAGTTATACCAGAGGCTAAAGGCCCGTGGGGTACTGGTGGTTTCGGGGCATTACTTCTTCCCCGGTTTGCCTGAGGATGGCTGGAAGCATCGCGATGAATGCTTGCGCGTGACCTATTCCCAGGACGATGAGCGGGTGGCGCAAGGGCTGCGAATTATTGCGGACGAAGTTAAGGCTGTGTGGGCCGAAGTGGATCGGGAGGTTTAACCTCCCAGGTCCACACTCTTGAGCTTGAGTTCGTACTTGCTGCCGTCTGGTTCCACCTGGAGCAGACGCACCAGTACGAATTCGCTGTCCGGATCAAACCACATCAACGTCTCTCGTTTGGAGTTTTCACGAATCTTCTCGGCTTTGAGGAGTGAAGAACGGGAGTCATCGGTGCCACTGGCATCATCATTCACAACGGCAAACCGCTCGCTGTCGATTTTGCCGCGATCCAGAACCTGATACTCCATCTCACGCTTACCGTTCAGAACATCCTGGTGCAGTTGTACCTGAAATCCAAGAGGGTCGAGAATACCTTCCTGCAGCTCCACCTTGAATGATTTGCCTCTGTAATCTCCCGTAGCTACTCCGGCCTTCCAGTCGAAATCGATAGACTGCTTTCTGTCCTTGATAAGGAGGCCGGACAGGCGATACCGGTACCTGAGGGGAACAACCTTGCCATCTTCCCATTTCAGTACCAGGGATTCGTCCAGGTCTGCTATAAAAGACTTCACCTCTGTTCGGTAGAGCCATACATCATTGCCTTGGGAGGTGAGGATGCGTTTCGCGCTGCCATTAAGGGAGACGCCCTTTTCCATGGAGGCGCCATAACTGACCTCAAAAGGAAATAGATCCGGGGCCGACTCCGCCTGCGCAGCGCTCGTCAGCAACAAAGCCAGCGTGCACAGAAGGCTGGCTGCGATGTTTCGGCTTGTTTTCAGGGCGTGCACAGTACTTCGAGTTGGGAGCATTTCGTTGACCTCGAATCCTTCAAGTATGATGAAAGTCTAGCGGGTCGGTGGGCACTGTGTGGTGACAGTCTGGTAAGGTGCGCCTTAATTATCGGGGAGGCGCATGGGCGTTTTCATTACCTGGCCGTCGAACAGCACAAAATCGCTGCCCAGCTGAATCCGGCCTTCGCAAAACCAACGCACAACTATCGGGTACAACAGGTGTTCTTTGCGTTGTACCTTTTCGGCAAGGGTTTCACTTGTGTCGTCAGGCGCCACAGTTACTTCCGCTTGAGCGATTACGGGGCCGCCATCCAGCTCTTCTGTCACGAAGTGAATAGAGACGCCGTGTGTATCATCGCCGGCATCCAGTGCTCTTTGGTGAGTATTCAGGCCGGTGTACTTTGGTAAAAGTGACGGGTGAATATTCAGCAGCTTGCCGCGGAAGGCCTGCACAAAGCTCGGGGTGAGGATGCGCATGAAGCCTGCAAGCACTATGACATCCGGATTGTAGCGCAGAATGTGGGCGATTAAGGCTGCGTCGAACTCGTCTCTAGAGCCAAATCCCTTATGGTCAACGACAAAGGTCTCAATGTTGGCCTGGGCTGCGCGTTCAAGGGCAAATGCTTTGGGCTGGTTGCAGCCCAACGCGATGACCTGGCCGGGGAAATCCCGTTCCCGGCTAGCGTCTACCAAGGCCTGGAAATTGGTACCGCTGCCGGAGGCCAAAACCAGAATTTTGGGTAGAGTTGGTTGGTCTGCCTTCATTCTGAAAGCAACCCCGGCGCGTAGCGCACTACCGCCTCTTCTTCTGCGTTTTCAGCGCGCTCAATAACGCCTACCTGCCAGGCAGTCTCTCCGAGCACCTTCAGTGTATCCAGGGCCAGGTCTTTCTGACTATGCGGGACGCAAACGATCATGCCAATGCCGCAGTTAAAGGTGCGGTACATTTCTTCAATGGCAACACCGCCGGCTTCTTTAAGCCATTGGAATACCGGGGGCAGCTCCCAGCTTGCGGTATCGATAGCGGCAATCATACCCTTGGGCAGAACCCTGGGAATGTTCTCTGGTAAACCGCCGCCCGTAATGTGGGAGAGGGCGTTTACATCCACCTGTCGGATAAGCTTCAGCACGTTCTTGACGTAGATCCGAGTGGGCTCCATCAGGGCGTTTTCCAGAGTGGTGTCGCCAACAGCTTGTTTGAGGTCGGCGTTACTAACTTCAAGGATTTTGCGAATCAACGAGTAACCATTGGAGTGAGGGCCTGAAGAAGCCATCGCCAGCAAAACATCGCCTTCGCGCACATTACTGCCGTCTATTATTTCGCTGCGCTCTGCTACGCCAACGCAGAAGCCGGCCAGGTCGTAATCGTCGCCTTCATACATGCCCGGCATCTCGGCTGTTTCGCCACCTACCAGTGCACAGCCTGCTTGTTCGCAGCCTTCGCCGATGCCCGCCACTACCTTTGCGGCGATGTCTATATTCAGCTTGCCCGTGGCGTAGTAGTCGAGGAAGAACAGAGGCTCTGCGCCACCCACAATGAGATCGTTTACGCACATGGCGACCAGGTCGATACCAATGCTGTCGTGCTTTTCAAGTTGCATGGCCAGTCGGAGTTTGGTGCCCACGCCGTCGGTGCCGGACACCATGATTGGCTCTTTGTACCCTGGGGGAATCGCGACCATGGCACCAAACCCGCCAAGCCCTCCCAGAACCTCAGGGCGCCGGGTACGTGCGGCGGTTTCCTTGATGCGGCTGACAAGTTCATTACCGGCGTCAATATCAACGCCGGCATCGCGGTAGGTCAGGGAAGGCTTCTGTTCGCTCATGGGGATCTTAACCATTAGGCCAGTGGGTCAGGCGGCGGATTTTAGCAGGTGCGGTGTGGGGGTCCAAGTGCAATTGCTGCGAGCGGGTGCAGATTCGAGTAACTGGGCGGTCCGGCGCGGGCAAGATTGCATTTCAGCAACCCGGGTCGGCTACTCAGGCTCCGGGCCATGGTGTATCCTATGCGCCATTCATGCGAACAGCAGGGTGTTTCATGCCAGTACCAGACCAGAACCGGGCTCTAAAGTCCTTATCAGCCCTTTGGCTTGCCATTATTTGTGCGCTTATGGTGGCAGTATCCACACCCGCGACAGCCGTTACGGTGTCAGGGCTTTATACTGTTGAGGTTCCTGTGACCGGCTCCGGCCCGGATGCTCTGGCGCAGGGCTATGCAGACGGGTTAGCCCGGGTTTTTGTGCGAATTTCTGGCACCCGTGAGGTGCTTGCACTGGACGGCGCCAAGGCTTTGATGGCAGATGCCGAATCCCTGCTTCTGTCCTATCAGGTGCTCCGTGGTGAAAATGGCGATAGCCGTTTGAGTATGGCATTTGGTGCAGTGGGTGTTAACCGTGCACTGGCGTCGATTGGTGCCCCTGTTTGGGGTGCAAACCGTCCTCTGACCTTGGCGTGGGTCGCCGTAGAAGATCGCGGTGTTCGCAAGCTCGTGACTGGGACGGGTGAAGGACTTGCCGACACCGGAGACTCCGGAATCTGGACTTCCGCATTTGCCCGCGCGGCTCAGGAGCGAGGGCTTCCGGTGACGCTGCCGCCAGCCGGGTTCAGCGATAATAGAGAGTTGTTATCGGACATCTGGGGGCAATTCACCGGTCGTGTCCGCACTGCCTCAGAGGGCGTTGAGCACGATGTGCTTGCTCTGGTTCGTGTCAGCCGCTCTGGTAGTCAGTGGCGTGCAGGCTGGGTGTTTGAAGGTGCAAAGCTTAATAGTAGTGAAGAGGCGGTCAGTGCCGATACGCGGGAAGCTTTGGCGGAAGCGTTGGTTAATCGTTGGGCAGAGTTGTACGCCAGCCGTTACGCAGTTGCAGCCGGCGAGGTTGGAGACTTGCCGCAGGTTGATATTGTTCTTCGCGGCGTTACCTCAGTTACGGACTATGGCAAGGCTACCCAGGTTCTTGAGGGGCTGACTCCGGTTGTAAGTGCAGGTGCGTCCCGGGTCAAGGGTGAGCAACTAACGCTCAGAGTGGCGTTTTCCGGTGAGTTGGATCAGCTCAGAGAATATATTGCTCTGGATTCCAGGTTTGTGCCGGTTGACGGTGAAGCTCAGGATATGCCGCAGCCTCGTTTGACGTCACCAGAAGCTCCTGCTAAGCCAGCTCAGACGCAACCCGGGCAGAACAGTCCGGAAGTAGCTCCAGAAACAGCTCCTGCTGAGCCGTCTATGTTTACCTACCAGCCATCTCCTGCAGATGAAGAAGAGGCTGAGCAGGCATTTGAGTCGCTCTATCAGGTCCTCTATTACCGCTGGCAACCTGTGCCGGTCATTGTGAATGATGGCGGGCAGTAAGCCGCAACCGGAGGCAGCACATTGAACACTTACGCCTGGCGCTGGATTCCCAATGCTTTGACGTTTGTGCGCATATTGCTGATTGCTCCTTTTGCCAGGGCGTTACTGGTACAAGAGTACCGCCTTGCGTTGTTTATATTTGCTGTCGCCTCGCTGACTGACGGTCTTGATGGTTTCCTCGCTCGGCACTTCAATTGGCGTTCACGCTTTGGTGCTGTGGCCGACCCTCTGGCAGATAAAGCGCTATTAATTACAGCCTATCTGGTACTGACCTACACTTCTGTCCTTCCGTTGTGGCTGTTCGCGCTCATACTCGGGCGGGATCTTCTGATTGTTGGTGGTGCACTGGTTTATCATTACGGTATCGGTCGCTTTGAAATGGAACCCAGCATGCCCGGAAAATTGAATACGTTGGTTCAGATTCTGGTGATTCTGGGCATTATTGTGATCATGGCCGGCTTGCCGGTACCGCCGGGGTGGCTGGATGCAGGAATCTGGCTGGTTGCGGCTTCAGCTGTGTTTAGCGGGGGCCATTACATGGTCGTCTGGGGTGCACGGGCAAGGAGGGCCAGGCAGTCGTGAGCGCATCGCAATTGGTTCTTGGTGTCCGCCTTCGGGATGATGCACGTTTTGATAATTTTCACGGGGATCGCAACCGGGAAGCTGCGCTGCGGCTTTTATCAGTGTTCAGTCAGCCTGAAGGGCTGCCGGTGGTAGTGGTGTGCGGCGATTCTGATACGGGCAAAAGCCACCTGTTGCAGGCAGCGTGTCACCATGGAGAGGCCGAAGGGAAAACAGCCGTGTGTATCAGTATTGCAGAACTGGAACCTTTCGGGCCAGAAGCGCTTGCCGGACTGGATACCATGGATGTTGTTGCCCTTGATGATCTTGACCGGATAGCCGGTAAGGCAGACTGGGAAGAGGCGGTTTTTCACCTTTATAACCGCCTGCACGACGGTGGGCGTATGCTCGTAGTCAGTCTCTCGGAGGTTCCTGGCTCCTTGCCCTTTGTGTTGCCAGATCTGGTCTCACGGTTGCATCACGGTGTTACGGTGCAGCTTGGAATTTACCGTGACGATGACCGGTTAAAAATTCTCATGGCCCGTGCCGAGCAACGGGGACTAACAATGACGGACGACGTTGCCGGCTTTATCATGCGCCGTGCGCCAAGGCGTCTCGGAGAATTGTTGAGTATTCTCGATACCCTCGATGAAAATTCCCTGCAAGCACAGCGACGTCTCACTATTCCGTTCGTGAAAACGGTCATGCAATGGTGAGTCAAAGGCACAGACATAACCAAACACAAAGACAGCAATCAAACGATAAGACGCTGAATAAAGCGCCAGATGGAGAAATGACATGAGACGGGTAGTATTCAACCAGAAGGGCGGAGTTGGAAAATCCAGTATTACCTGCAACCTGGCAGCGATCAGCGCGGCAAGAGGCAAGCGCACGCTGGTTGTTGATCTGGACCCCCAGGGAAACTCAACACATTATCTCTTGGACAAACCGGCCAGCGAGCTCAAAGATACGGTTGCAGACATGCTAGAGCAAACGGTGGCCTTCAAGGTGTTCAACCGGCGCCCGGAGGAATTTGTTCACGCGTCGCCGTTCAGAAACCTCTATGTGTTGCCCTCCAGTCCAGAGTTGGATTTTCTGGAGCGCAAACTGGAAGCAAAGCACAAGATTTACAAGTTGCGGGAAGCCCTCAAAAAGCTGGGTGAGTCCTTCGACGAAATCTACATCGATACAGCGCCCGCCTTGAACTTCTACACCCGCTCGGCACTTATCGCGGCTCAGCGTTGCCTGATCCCATTTGATTGTGATGATTTTTCCCGTCAGGCGCTTTATAACATTCTCAATGAAATTAAAGACCTGCAGGAAGATCACAATGAAGAACTTGTGGTGGAGGGTATTGTCGCCAACCAGTTTCAGCCCCGTGCCAGCCTCCCCAAAAAACTGGTAAGAGAACTGATCGAAGAAGGGCTTCCAGTGCTGCCAGTACGCTTGTCAGCTTCTGTAAAAATGAAAGAATCTCACCAGTGTCGGCAGCCGCTCATTCACATGGCGCCAAAGCACGCGCTTACAAAGCAGTTTGAGGATTTGTATCGCGTGTTGAACGGTGAGACGGTAGAGCTTGAGCCCTTGGCAGATTGAGGGGGGATATTTATGTCAGGCACAGGTGACGTTACAGGGCAGGTGGCAGATTGCCTTCTTGGTATTGAGATGGAACTGCGCAAACTCGATATGTGGGCGGTCGAGCGCCCGCCGATTGAAGCATTCGACAGCACCGAGCCCTTTTGCATCGACACCCTGGCGTTTACCCAGTGGATTCAGTTTGTGTTTCTTGAGCGCATGAAACTCATTGTTGAAAATGGCCACCCTTTGCCCAGGGTTTCAGGCATTGCGCCTATGGCAGAGGAGTACTTTCGTGGTCGTCAGGAATCAGGGCGGGGGTTGGTACAGGAGCTAGAGGCTGTTGATCAGCTACTCTCTGGTAGCTGATCACTGTTCTTTCAAACTGAGCCGCCCGGCTCAGTCCAGGCGCATGGAGAGGTCAATGGCTTTGACATCTTTGGTCAGCGCGCCGATGGAAATGTAATCGACACCGGTTTCTGCAATGGGAACCAGTGTGTCTGTATTGATGCCACCGGACGCTTCCAGCTTAGCTCGCCCCTCGTTCATGGCAACGGCTGTGCGCAGATCTTCCATGGAAAACTCATCAAGCATGATGATATCAGCTCCGGCGCTAAGGGCCTGCTCCAGCTCCGCGAGGTTTTCAGTTTCTACCTCTACAGGCTTGCCGGGGGCAATTCTGTGGGCAGCAGCAATAGCGTTGGCGATGGAGCCGCAAGCGGAAATGTGGTTTTCCTTGATCAGAAATGCATCCCAAAGCCCGAGACGATGATTGTGGCAGCCGCCGCAGGTTACTGCGTATTTCTGGGCAAGCCGCAACCCCGGCAGCGTTTTGCGGGTATCCAGAAGGCGTACGCTGGTGTGAGCAACTCGCTCAGCATAGCCTGCGCAGCTTGTCGCAACGCCTGAAAGGGTTTGCAGCCAGTTCAGAGCGGCTCTCTCTGCGGTCAAAAGGCTTCTGGCTGTGCCTTTCATGCGGAACAGGACCTGATTGGGGGAAGCGGATTCACCATCCTTGATCAGCCACTCCAGAGTAACTGAGCTGTCTACCTGGCGGAATACTTCATTCACCCATTCGCGCCCGGCGATGTGGGCTCTTTCCCGGGTAATAACATGACCGGTCGCCTGCTTCTCCAATGGAATAAGTTGAGCCGTGATATCGCCATCGCCGATATCTTCTCGCAGGCTTGCTGCGACGGATTCAATTCGTGACTGGCGTAGGCGTTCAGTGAATTTCATGGTCATGCATCCGCTTGTGTCTGGGGCCAAAGAGTTCTGAATCAGTTAAGGGGCACGATTCTATAGCCCGCTAGCGGTTTCGCCAAATTCTGCCAAAATTGTGATCTGGGTCTGCTCTACACAAAAGGTGACAATTTCTGACACAAGGTGACGCTACTAACTCGTATGATATGTAATCAGAGTAGTTTCAAAACGATGGTCAGGCGTTTCACATACCTTGGCTGAGGGGTGGTCAATGAAGCAGGAAAACAAGGTTGTCAGTTTTTCCGGGCAGAAATCGTTTTCACGGTTTGATCTGCCGCCGGCCCTTGTTCGCCTGCGAGACTCATCCGGTCAGTCCTTGAAGGGTGTGCTCGAACGTTTTTTCGAGCGTGCTGACGATGCCTTGTTTGAACTTGCGGATCGTGCCGGCTCCAACATGGATCAGACGGTCTATTTTGATGCCATGCGCGAATTGCGGCTGCGCCGCAAAGCCATGGTCGTTTCAATGCTGCAGTACGTCAGTCAGGCTTTTAATGATATTGGCAAATTCCGGCCCCGACAGACCGCAAGTGCGCTGGACGAAGTTGACCGGGATTCCCTGAGCCTTCTGGAACACTCAGATCTGGAGCAACAGGTAGCGATTGATAACCTGATCAATAAGCTACGAAATCAATATCAGGCCCCCATCCAGCTTTTGTCTTTGCGGGTGAACCATCTGGTGACGGGAGTAGATCTCTCCGGCAGTCAGATGCCTCTCAGTCCCGAGGTGCTCTGTGGCGGTATTGCGGAGGCTTGTGCTGATCTCGATATCGACATCCGTGCAAAGCTTATTGTTCTCAAGCTGTTTGATCGCCTGCTGGCAGATACGCTTGGCGATTTTTATCAGGAAGCGAACCGCACGCTGGTTTCAGAAGGTGTTCTTCCAGACGTTAAACGTCCACCAGCCCGTTCAGCTGGAGCCAGGTCTGCGACCTCTGCCCCGGTGCCGCCAAGCTCAGTGCAGCAAGGCGCGAGCGCAGGATCGGGTGACGTCAGCGGCGGCCAGTATTACAGTCATGACCAGATCCAGGGCGGTTCTTCCTATGCAACGTTTTCCGAATTGAGCGCGCTCCTGCATCAGCGAGGTGCATCCCAGACTATGTTTGAGCCGGACAGGGCTGATGAGGCCTACCTGGATACTGATGGCTTGTTGGCTCGCCTCAGCGAGGCGCAGACATCTTTCAGCCAGTGGGAAGGTGGTGAAGTTGCCTCTCTTGATCAGCGGCTTCAGCCGGTGCTCCGGGCGGCTAATGGTCAAAAAGCAAGCATCGGGCAGGTAGACAATGATGTCATCAACCTGGTCTCCATGTTGTTTGATTTCATCCTGGAAGACAGGCAATTGCACCCGGTTATGAAAGCGCTTATCGGGCGTTTGCAGATTCCTGTTCTGAAAGTTGCCCTCAGCGACAAGAACTTTTTTAACCGTGGCGGCCACCCGGTAAGGAAGTTGTTGAACGAGCTGGCACTATCCGCCATTGGCTGGACTGAAAAGCGGGCCGGTCAACGCGACCCCCTGCACGAAAAGATCGAGGCAGTTGTGGATCGGGTGTTGAGTGAGTTCACTAACAATGTGTCACTCTTTGAAGAGCTATTAAAGGATTTTTGCCACTTTACGGACCTTGATCGCCGCCGCCGGGAATTGGTAGAACAACGTTTGCGCGATGCCGAGGAGGGCAGGGCGCGGCAGGAGCAGGCGTCCCAGGTTGCTGATGCGCTGATTGCAGGGCATACAGCAGGCAGGGATATTCCTGAGCCTGTGCTCGAAATGCTCACGGAAGCATGGACAAAATACCTGCAGTGGGTGGTGTTGCGGGAAGGAGAAGAAAGCGAGCGCTGGGCAGATGCAAAAGAGCTGACTGGTCACCTTGTTTGGAGTGTGGATCCTCAACCGGTTGAAAGCTCTACCCGAAGCGACCTGCTTCGCGCAATCCCGGCTATTGTGGATGACTTCCGCATGGCGCTTCAGGAAATTTCCTGGGATCCATTTGCAACAGATACCGCAGTTAGGGATCTCGAACTGGCTCACGTGGATGTGTTTCAGCGACTGGCAACGGCCCCCTTGCGGGCCGCACCTGTGGTGGAAGACGAAGAGCCGTTTGTTGAAGCTTTTGTGGCACCCGAAGCCGGGACTGGACTGTCTGACACCGGAGCACAGGCTGAAACGAACGAGCAGCAACAACATGTGCTGTCAGAACTCGTGATTGAAGCGCCTGCACAGCAGGCAGTGGAAGAGGTTGCGGCTGAGTGGTTGAACCGGGCTGACAGTCTTCGTGTTGGCGCCTGGGTTGAGCTGAGCCGCGACGAGACCAAGCTTCGCTGTAAGTTGGCGGCTGTTATCAGGGCCACGGGTAAGTATATATTTGTTAATCGCAGCGGTGCCAAGGTGGCGGAGTATCATCGCCAGGAGCTGGCCTCTGCAATGGCGGCAGGTGCTGTGTGTATGCTTGATGATGGGCTTATCTTTGACAGAGCACTGGAATCCATCATCGACAACCTGCGCAATACCCGCAAAGATTGATCCGTGGTAACAGGTGTTACTTTGTGATTCAATCAGATCACAGTGTAATGCTCTGATAATAATGGATTCATCTTGCCCCATTCAGCCTGCGATCATGTTAGTACGACCATTTGCAGCGAAAACATAGAGACGCTTCGCGAAACCGGGCGTCTTGAATCTGCTCGCTGGTGCCCTTCGCCGAACTACGGCCCTCGCCCGGAAGGCACCACCATAAGCCTTCTGGTAGTGCACAATATCAGCTTGCCGCCCGGCGAGTTTGGTGGCACCTATATTGAAGACTTCTTCACCAATTGCCTGGATCCGGATTTGCATCCCTACTTCGCAACAATTGCCGGGATGCGCGTGTCAGCTCACGCACTGATTCGCAGGGATGGCAGCCTGGTTCAGTTTGTCAGCCTGTTGGAAAGAGCCTGGCACGCGGGGCGATCTTGCTTTGAGGGTGTAGAAGAGTGCAACGACTTCTCTATTGGAATTGAGCTTGAAGGCGCAGACGACATTCCTTACACGGCTGAGCAGTATCGGGCGTTGGCAGAAATCTCGATAGTGATCGGTTCTGCCTGGCCCGATATAACCAACAACCGCATTACTGGCCACAGTGATATTGCGCCCGGTCGCAAGACAGACCCTGGGCCTGCATTTGACTGGCAACACTTTCAGGCGTCTCTGCAGGCAGTTCAGACTGGACAAAAACAGTGCTGAACTGTCTCCCAAAGGAGCTGTTTAGATGATTCTGGTGGTATTTCTCATTGCCTACCTGGTCCGCAGGCGGCTTGATAGCCTGAACGCGATATCCGGGGATGAACTCTGGCGGCGCTGGTTTCGCCAGGGCACCGTTGTTAAAGCAGGACGCGAATCAAGTATTGGGGCTGGCCTTTTTTTGATCGTCGTACCAGCACTGCTCGCTGCCTTGGGCATATATGCACTGGGGCTATACGGCTGGCGGCTTGCTGCCTACCCGCTGGAAATTCTGGTGCTTGTGCTACTTATGGGGTCGCCTGGCTGGCGGCAAGTGCTTGAGCCTTATGCGGAAGCTTGGCGGGAGGGCGACATGCAGGCTGCCTGGCACTTTATACAGGAGCGGCTGCCTGCGAACGAGCGGGGCGCTGCCGCATCACCAGAAATCATGCACCTTGCCTTATCCAAAGCACTGATGCTGGCAGTTTTTCAGCGTTTCTTCCTAATTGCATTCTGGTATGTGGTGGGAGGCATAGGCCTGGCAATTTTTGTGCGGGGATTAGTCGCACTGTCTGAGCAGTGGCCGCAGGCAGGCGCCAGGCCATGGTATACCAAAGCATGTGAATGGTTTAGCTGGGTGCCGGTAAGAATACTGTCAATAACATTTGGGATTGCCGGTGACTTGTCGGGCTGGCTGCGTGAATCCAGAGCTGCGATGGCGGGTGTCACGAAAAAGGCGTCAGAGGTGCTCATGATTTCCGCCAATGGGTCGTTAACCGGGTATGCGCTTGATCCAGCCCGCTTTTCCCGGATTCACCAGGATGAGTGGGCCAGCTTTGGTGGCCGCAGTTTGAGTGCGGTGAGGGACCTGCTCAGCCGGAGTATGCTGGTCTGGATTTGCGCACTTGCTTTGCTCGTAATCGCAGGCGTTGTCTGAAACCTGGTTGGATAATAAAAATTACTTAAGTTTCCCCCTGTTTGGGCGATAATAAAAACAGAACATGCATTCATTGTTTGCATTTCAAAGAGAGGGTCGATGTGAAGCAACTCATTAATCCCGCAGTAGCACTGATGAACCGGTTGCCGATGCTGTACAAGTTCAGCCTGATCAGCATCCTGTTCCTCCTCCCGATTGGTGGGTTGTCCTGGCTTGTGATGACAGAACTCAACCGCTCGGTCGCGACCATGACCCGGGGTGTAGAGGGTCTTGAACAGCTGCGCCAGATCGATCGCCTTGTAGACGCGTCTATTGATTATCGGGATTATCGGGCGCCAGCAGTAGCCAAAGATGAAGCTAGTCTCAAAGCTCTTTCCGACAAGATCGCCAGCGAAATAGGCTTTATTCTTGATAGCCTGACTGCAGAGCCGCGTTCTTTTGATACCTCCGGGGCTTGGGCCGACCAGGTAGAGGCGCTCAAAGCGGAGTGGCAGAGCATTCGTGGGGATGATAACTATCAGACCAACTTTGATCCCCAGTTTAAATATTTTCAGGAATTTGTTCAGAAAACGCTTGCACTGATTCCCGCCACGATAGAAACGTCAGGCTTGGGCCAAGGCGCCTCGAGGGAAAACCTGCTCATTCTTGGTCTTATCCGTGAAACTCTTCCAGATGCCCGCAGCGAATTGGGGCGGGCACGTTCCTATGGCCTGTTCGCTCTTGTTGACGGTCAGTTAGGTTATGCCCTCAGCGAAAATCTGAATGAAATATATGATGCGCTGACTAATCGTAGTTCACTGCTTTCGCCTGCCTTGACCCTCGCGGCAGATGCGTCGCCGGCGTTTGCCGCCTCGGCGGGAACTGCATTGAAAGATGTTGATGAAAGTCTTTTGAACGCACGTGAGTTGCTTGAAGTTAATATTATTGCGCCAATGCGGCTGGAGATGGCATGGCCAGATTATGATTCGCGCATTTCTGCGAAGCTGGGGAGCTATGTTGAGCTAAAAGATGCAGCGTTTGATGTGGTCGATGCCAATCTGGGAGCCAGGCTGGAGCAAGAGCTAAGCCAGCGTCGCCTCATAGTAGTCGCGCTGATTGTTGTTTTGCTTTTTGTTGTATATCTCTATGTTGGCTTCTTCATGTCTGTGCGCACTGCCATCAATCGCTTTAGTGAAGCAGCGCGCAAGGTTGCTGCTGGCGACATGACGACCCGGATTTCCCTTGATAATCGCGATGAGCTTGGTGAGTTGACGGGTGAGTTCAACAATATGACGGATCGTATGGCTGAACTGATACGCTCTGTAGGCCAGACAACACAGGAAGTTGATCAGCAGGCCACGCGAGTGAAGGACACGGCTGCCGCTAACAGCGAAGCAGTAACGCGTCAGATGGCCGAGAGTGGCCAGATTAATGAGGCTATGAGCCAGATGGTCGAGGCGGTGAGTGAGGTTACTGAAAGCGCCCACCGGGTTGCAGACAGCGCCACCGCTGCAGAGCAAGATACGGAAACTGGCCGCGGCGTTGTTTCCGATACCGTTGAAACCATCAACCGTCTTGCGACCGAGATTTCTGGCGCTGTAGATGTGATCAACCGGGTGAGTGAAGACAGCAACAACATCAGTCAGGTTTTGGTTGAAATCAAAGCCATCGCTGAGCAGACCAACCTTTTAGCCTTGAACGCTGCCATTGAAGCAGCCCGTGCGGGTGAGCAGGGGCGTGGGTTTGCGGTGGTTGCAGATGAGGTGCGCTCGCTGTCCCAGCGCACTCATAAGTCGACCGAAGAAATTGAAGGCATGATTTCACGACTTCAGAGTGGCGTAAAAGATGCCGTAGCGGCCATGACCAATAGCCGTGACGTTACTCAGACAACCGTTCAGAAGTCGGGAGAGGTTACTGAGGCGTTGAGCAGAATTGCCAAGGGTATTTCGGTGATTGTGGACATGAGCCACCAGATTGCCCAGGCAGCGGAAGAGCAGTCGGCGGTATCCAAAGATGTGAACTCCAGCGTTGCCCACATTGGCGAGCTGGGTGCATCGACTGCCGCGAACGCTGAAGAGACTCTGGCTTCTTCCCAGGAGATGTCCGATTTGACGGCTTCTTTGCAGAGGCTTGTTGAGGCGTTTAAGGTTTGAGTTTTTAAGACGGCAAGGTGATCAGACGCTGCCTGACCTGATGTTGGAGCAAGCCGTCTCGCAGTTATAAAGGGTATTACATACCTGACTTCTTCTGATCCCACAGAATCTCTTCAGCGCCTTCCCGGCGCGCTAACACCCTTGAAGCTACGAATAACAGGTCTGATAAACGGTTCAGGTACTGGCGTCCCAGAGGGTTGATTGAATCCTCATGGCTGAGGGCTACCACTACACGCTCCGCACGGCGGCAAACGGCGCGGGCCAAGTGGCACTGAGCTGCAGCCGGGCTTCCGCCTGGCAGGATGAAGTTCTTCAGAGGCGGCAAGGGCTCGTTCATTTCATCCAGCAGATTTTCCAGCCAGCTAATATGATCTTCAGTAATCGCCTTGCTTCCGGGAATCGCAAACTCACCACCCAAATCAAACAGGTGATGCTGAATGCGGCGCATGGATTCCAGCATGTCATCATCACTGTCCAGGGTTTCGATCAACAGGCCGATATGGCAGTTCAACTCATCGGCCATGCCCATTGCCTCAACACGCTGAGCGTTTTTGGCAATACGATTACCATCGGCCAGGCCGGTGGTGCCATCGTCACCTGTGCGGGTGTAAATCTTGGAAAGGCGGTTGCCCATGATGTTGCTCCTGGTAGTTTAAGCTGATTGGTTAAAAGCCTTATAGACCTTGTACTCGTTGGGTCAGCATTTGGTTTACCGGCGTGGCAATGCTATGGCACCTTCCGCATTGCACTAGATAGCCGTTGATATAGTCAATCTCTGTTTTACGACCCGCTAAAACATCCGCGCGCATGGAAGACGTATTGCTGGCGGTGTTTCTCGCCACAGTTTCTATACGCTCCCGAAGAACCTCCGGCGCAATGGCTTCTGAGGTCTCAGCTTCCAACAAAACAGATATCTCCGAGCAAAGCTCATCAATGTTCTGCTGATAAAGAGGTGAGTTCAGAATGTCTCCGTTAGGGCAGTCGAGCAGGGCTGTAAACGGATTTATCCCGGCATTCACTACCAGCTTCTGCCAAAGCCGCTGCAGAATGTTCTCCTCAGCATGAACCCGCAAGCCGGTTTCAGCTAGTTGCTGAACAACACTCGCGGTGTGGTCAACGGCACTAGCCGTAAGCGCGCCCACCCAGGTATCTCCTGCTCCGGCGTGAACCAGAACATCCGGGGAAGGTCTGTTTGCGCCTTCCGTAGTGCTGGCAGCCAAAATCAGCCGCTCCGGCCACCGTTCAGCAACTGCTTGCTGACTGCCTAAACCGTTTTGAAATAAGACGATGGGTATGCCTGCTGGAATGTGAGGTAGCCAGGCTTTCAAAGCCGCAAGCGTATCACCAGCTTTAGTTGTTACCAGCATCAGCCTCAATACTTCAGTTGACTGAAGCCAAGGCAGACTAACCTGGATGCGGGCATCACCAGAGTTTGGCGAAGCCGTCAGGCGGGCCTCCCCGAAACCTTGTGGAGCCAGGGATGGCGGAACAGAGCGTACAAGGACGTATTCACAGCGTGTTTCGGGGAGGCCCGCCTGACGGCTGAAGCTCCCCCCAAGCCCAAATTCATGCTCAGACAAATCATTAGAGAGTCGAGGCAAGAAACCACAAAGAGCAGAAGGCAAAAGGGCGGCCCAAAGCCGCCCCAAAGAACCCGCTCCAAGAATGGCGATCACCCCGCCACCCCCGGAACGCTCACCCGCAGACACCATGCCTACATGGCCTCAATATCTGCACGCTGCTGCTGCAACCTACCCAGATTGCCCTGAACCTCAGCCAGCTTCTCCTGCTCCTTGGCGACCACTTCCGCAGGCGCCTTCGCAGTAAACTTCTCATTATTCAGCTTACCCTCAAGGCGTCCAATCTCCTTCTGCAAACGCTCCAGCTCCTTATCCAGCCGCTTCAGCTCCGCATCCTTATCGATCAGCCCAGCCATAGGCACCAACACTTCCATATCGCCAACCAACTGAGTGGCACTCATGGGCGCATTGCCACCCTCAAACCATTCCAGGCTTTCCAGCTTGGCCAGAGAGCTCAGGAACTGACGGTTTTCATTCATCCGGCGCTGACCTTCTGCACTGTTGCCACGGAACAGCACCGGAATTTTCTTCGCCGGGGAAATGTTCATCTCGCCGCGAATATTGCGCACCGCCACAATCACGCCCTTCAGCCATTCAATGTCTTCAACGGCCTTTGCATCGTGCTTGCTGGCATCCACCTGCGGGAATGGCTGCAACATGATGCTGTCACCGGATTTTCCAGCCAGCGGTGCAATGCGCTGCCAGATTTCTTCCGTGATAAACGGCATGATCGGGTGTGCCAGACGCAGAACGGTTTCCAGCACGCGAACCAGGGTGCGGCGTGTGCCGCGCTTCGCCTCAACACTGCCGGTGTCGTCGCTCAGGCAAGGCTTGGAAAGCTCCAGGTACCAGTCGCAGTATTCGTTCCAGATGAACTCATACAGAGCGTGAGAGGCCAAATCGAAACGGTATTGATCCAGATGGCGGGTCACGTCCTGCTCGCACTGCTGCAGGGCGCTGATAATCCAGCGATCCGCCAGAGACAGTTCTACCGGCTCACCATTCACGCCGCAGTCTTCGCCTTCCACGTTCATCAACACGTAACGGGCAGCGTTCCACAGCTTGTTGCAGAAGTTACGGTAACCTTCCAGGCGCTTCATATCCCAGTTGATATCGCGGCCGGTAGTGGCCATGGCTGCCAGAGTGAAGCGCAGGGCATCGGTGCCGTGGGCAGAAATACCTTCCGGGAATTCCTTTTCGGTCTGCTTGGCAATTTTCTTTGCCAGCTTGGGCTGCATCATGTTGCCCGTGCGCTTCTCGAGTAGCGTGGCAAGATCGATGCCGTCGATCATGTCCAGAGGGTCAATCACGTTGCCCTTGGATTTGGACATCTTGTCGCCGTGTTCATCGCGGATCAGGCCGGTTACATAAACAGTTTTGAAGGGGACTTGCGGGGTGCCGTCTTCATTCTTCATGAAGTGCATGGTCATCATGATCATCCGGGCAACCCAGAAGAAGATGATGTCAAAACCTGTCACCAATACATCGGTAGGGTGGAAGGTTTTCAGGCGCTCGGTAATTTCCGGCCAGCCCAGGGTGCCGAAGGTCCACAGGGCGGAGCTGAACCAGGTATCCAGAACGTCATCGTCCTGCTTCAGCTCGAAATCCGCTGCCAGGTTGTGCTTCTGGCGGACTTCTTCTTCGCTGCGGCCTACGTAGATATTGCCTTCGGCGTCGTACCAGGCAGGGATGCGGTGGCCCCACCAAAGCTGGCGGGAAATACACCAGTCCTGAATGTCACGCATCCAGGAGAAGTACATGTTCTCGTACTGCTTGGGCACAAACTGAATGCGACCGTCTTCGACCGCCTCAATGGCAGGCTCAGCCAGTTTTTTCGCATCGGCAAACCACTGGTCGGTCAGCATTGGCTCGATAATCAGACCGGATCGGTCGCCACGGGGAACGCTCAGTACGTGGTCTTCCACTTGCTGAACCAGACCGGCGGCTTCCATATCGGCCACGATCTGCTTGCGCGCGTCTTCCCGGGTCAGTCCCGCGTAAGCTGCGGGCAGGCTGGCATCCAGCTCGGTGTTCTCTGTGCCGTCACTATTGAATACTTCGGCTTGCTCACGTATGTCCGCATCCTGAGTCAGCACGTTCATCATCGGCAGGTTGTTACGCTTGCCTACGGCGTAGTCGTTAAAGTCGTGTGCTGGCGTAATCTTCACGCAGCCGGAGCCTTTCTCGGGATCGGCGTGGTGGTCGGCAATCACCGGTATGCGGCGGTTTACTAACGGCAGCATGACAAACTTGCCAATCAGATGCTGATAGCGCTCGTCGTCCGGATGAACGGCTACGGCGGTATCTCCCAGCATGGTTTCCGGGCGGGTAGTGGCGACGACCAGATAGTCTTTGCCATCCTGGGTGGTTGCACCGTCGGCCAGTGGATAGCGAAGGTGCCAGAAAAAGCCTTTTTCTTCCTTGTTCTCAACTTCCAAGTCGGAAATAGCGGTGTGCAGCTTCGGGTCCCAGTTCACCAATCGTTTGCCGCGGTATACCAGGCCGTCTTCGTACAGGCGAATAAATACTTCCTGTACAGCTTTGTAAAAGCCGTCGTCCATGGTGAAGCGTTCGGTATCCCAATCAACGGAGTTACCTAACCGGCGCATCTGGCCGGTAATAGTGCCGCCAGATTCTTCCTTCCATTCCCAGATGCGCTTGATGAAGTCTTCCCGGCCAAGGTCGTGGCGGGTTTTGCCCTCTTCCGCCGCCAGCTTGCGCTCAACCACCATTTGCGTGGCGATACCTGCGTGGTCACTGCCCACTTGCCACAGGGTGTTGTGGCCCTGCATGCGCTTGTAGCGAGTGAGGGTGTCCATGATGGTGTGCTGGAAGGCATGGCCCATGTGCAGGCTGCCGGTCACATTGGGTGGCGGAATCGCAATGCTGTATGCCTGACCTTCGCCGCTGGGGCGGAAGTAACCTTTGGATTCCCAGTTTTCGTACCACTGGCGCTCAATGTTTTCTGGCTGGTAGGTTTTTTCCATGGGTTTTTCTGGCGACCGTTTAATTGATTCACAAGGGGAAATTGAAACGCTGGATTATACATGGTCGCTTGCCTTCGAGCCATGGAGCTCGGCTTTGGCAGGCGTGTCCCACCTCCGAGCCTGCGAAATCGACATGTAGTCGTGGAAGATGTTAGATATTTTTCTCTATAATCGCCGGCTTTGCTGCGTGGGTGCGCTGCAATAAAACTCAGTCATAGCTGGCTCAGGTCTTGCGCTGTGCACTCGCCGGTCACTCTGTAAGCATCTTAACGAGGGAATACCATGGATTTGGTTTACAAGAACGAGAAGCCGTTGCTCAGGATAGCGGTCGTGTTTTCAGCGGTTATCTGGCTTGCGTTGTTTGTCGGGACGTTCGGGATTTTGTTGTTGTACTTGCTTTTGGGCTATGTGTTTTTTCTGTTTGCGCATTCGGCATTTATCTCCCACCTGAAAGGCTCGGGTGTGCGCATAAGTCAGGATCAGTATCCGGATCTATATGAACGGCTGGTTCGTTGTTCTGAAAAAGTTGGCGTCACAGAGTTGCCTGAGGCATACCTGCTTCGTACCGATTTTTTTAATGCGCTGGCCACCAAATTTCTCGGTCGTCATTTCGTGGTGCTGTTTACCGATGTCATTGACGCCCTGGAAGACCAGCCGGGCGCAGTCGATTTCTATATTGGCCATGAACTTGGCCACATACACCGCAAGCATCTTTCCTGGCGCGCGTTTGTCATGCCGGGCTCGCTGTTGCCGGTGGTTGGGCCGGCTCTGCGCCGCGCAGAGGAATACACCTGTGATCGCTACGGCGTTGCCTGTTGCCAGTCTTCAGAGGATATCAAATCCGCCATAGCAGCCATTGCTGCAGGGGATACCCGTTGGAAGACCATCAATGTGGATGCATACCTCAGTCAGATTCAGGCAACCAGTGGGTTCTGGATGTCGTTCAACGAACTGACCGGCGACTATCCGTGGCTGACCAAACGCATGGCGACCGCCTTGGCACTGGCACAGGGCAGGGAGGTAAAGCATCCTCGTCGCAGCCTTGGGGCCTGGGTGTTATCGATGTTTGTGCCCCGGGTGGGTGGTGGTGCGGGCGGAGCTGCATCCCTGCTGGTGACTGTCGCGATCATCGGTGTGCTGGCTGCGCTGGCAATTCCTGCTTACCAGCAGTATGTCGAAAGGGCACGTTATTCGGCTGCATACTCCATGGCTCAGGAGGTACAGGCTCGAGTCACTTCCTACGCCACTGAGAACCAGGCTTGGCCGGTAACCATGCAAGAACTGGGGTACCCGGAGTTAATCCTGGAAAATGACGTGCAGAACTATTCAATTGATGTATATGACGACGGCATGATCGGGGTCGAAATGGGCGTGGATGATTCCGGCGAGTCCAAATATATCGTGCTTGAACCTGCCGTCGATGAGGGCGAGATCAGTTGGACTTGTTACGGCCAGAATGTGAACGAAAAGCATTTGCCGGCGAGCTGTCGTTAATCACGTCGCATTCGCACTCTGGAAGCTCTAATTCAGCGCTGCCCGGCAGTGTATGATCACGATCGCGATCGTTGATCATACACTTGGGCCTCGATACCTAAAGCGCGCAACTGCCTGAAATGTGATCGAGCCTGGTTGAGAACGACAGGGTCGTTATGGGCCACCAGGGCGAGGCGTTTGAATTGGTCCGCGTTTGCCGGAAGGGTCTGGGAGAGGATGATTACGGTATCCCAGTCCTCTGCAATTGGCGGGCACAATAGTATTCCAACAGGATCAGTACAGGGTGTGGCAGCATCGGGTATGACGCTGTGCGGGATGAATGCATCCGGGCTGAAGTTCCAGATTAGTTCGTCCAGTTCATCAGCTTGCTGCTGGGAGTCGCACACGATGCACACCCGGTCGCCCTGCTGCCAGGCTTTGCTTACAAGCTTGGTGGCGTGCAGGTTACGGGCGGCGGGAGTGTCTTGCAGGAGAATATGAAACCAGTAACGCTGGTTTTTATCCTCCAGAGCAGACGCAGTCCGAGAGTTGCCGGCAGCAGGGCTGCCGGCTTGTGAGAGCGAATTACTTTCCATTATTTTCCAGCGTGGGACATCAGGTAGTCGACCAGCAGGGGAACCGGGCGGCCAGAGGAACCCTTGGCTTTACCCGAATGCCATGCAGTTCCGGCGATGTCCAGATGCGCCCAGCGGTATTCCTTGGTGAAGCGAGCCAGGAAGCAGGCGGCAGTAATGGTACCCGCAGTGCGGCCGCCGATGTTGGCCATGTCTGCAAAGTTACTGTCCAGCAGGGTCTGGTACTCCTCCCAAATGGGCAGGCGCCAAGCCTTGTCGTTGGCACGTTCACCCGCAGCCAGCAGTTCGTTTGCCAGGTCGTCGTTGTTTGCCATCAGGCCTGTTGTCTCGTGGCCAAGGGCAATGATGCAGGCGCCGGTAAGCGTTGCCAGGTCGATAACCACTTCCGGATCAAATTTCTTCACATAGGTGAGGGCGTCGCACAAAACCAGGCGGCCTTCAGCATCTGTATTGAGGATTTCAACCGTTTGGCCAGACATGGTGGTGACAATATCGCCAGGGCGGCTGGCATTACCGTCGGGCATGTTTTCAGCAGCAGCGATAACCGCAACCACGTTAATTTTCGGCTTGGTCTCTGCGAGTACTTGCATGGCTCCGAATACGGCAGCTGAACCGCCCATATCGTATTTCATTTCATCCATGCCAGCGCCGGGCTTGAGGCTGATGCCGCCTGTGTCGAAAGTAATGCCTTTGCCTACCAGAACATAAGGCTTGTCTTTAGCATTACCACCACGGTATTCCATGATGATCAGGCGTGGTGGTTGGGCACTGCCCTGACCAACGGCAAGAAGGGAGTTCATGCCGAGCTTTTTCATTTGCTTTTCATCAAGCACTTCGGTCTTGATGCAGTCGTGTTCAGTGGCCAGTTTGTTGGCTCGCTCTGCCAGCCATGAGGGGTGGCAGATGTTCGGTGGCATGTTGCCCAGATCGCGGGCCAGATTCATGCCGCGACCGGTTGCCAAGCCCAGGTTAAACGCTTCTTTTTGTGCTTTTCCGGCATCAGAAGTGGCGACCAGAACTTTGTTGAGCTTGCGCGCTGAAGGCTTTTCGCTCTTGAACTCGCTGAAGCTGTAGAGCTGCTCTTCCAGAGTACGGCCGATCAGGCTCAGTTTTGCCAGTTCGGAGCTAAGGCTGTCATCGCCAGTCAGGGCGGTATCGGTCAAGCTGATCAGCACACTCTTTGAAGGACCGTCCTTCAGGGCACTTGTCATGGCCGCCAGTGCCTTTCGGAAGTTTGCGCCAGTGCGCTCGGTGTCCTTGCCTGTACCAACAACAAGCAACCGATCCCAAGGCTGGTCGTTAAGTGGAATCAGGCTTGTTTCAGCGTTTTTGCCATTGATGTCACCGGCTTTCTGGAGTTTGGTGATCAGCCCGCCAAGTGCGCTGTCTGCCCCAGTGGTGGAGGCTGGCCAGTCGCCCTGTTCCGGAAGGGCGACGACCAGGCAGTCGGCTTTGGTGCTCGCAATGGCATTGCTGTTCAGGCTGAAGTTCATGGAAACTCCTATAGTTATCCGGGGAAAGCCGCAATTGTGAGCGGCGAGAATGATTTGATCCTGTACCACCAAGCATTGGGGTTTGGAGGCGGATTATCAAGTTAGGCGGGCTACACTGTTATTCAGCCCCAAGGTTACATAGAATACTCGCAGTTTCCTCATTCCTCCATGTTCCGGTTTACACGGGCAGAGAAACCGTTTTGAGCATTATTTTCCGCTATCTCATACGTCAGGTTATGGTCAGCATGGTTGCCGTCTCAGGCATTCTTCTGCTGGTGTTTATGAGTGGGCGCTTTCTCAAATACTTGGCCGGTGCCGCGGAAGGCAAGATTGCACCCGGCGTGCTGTTTGAAATTATGGCGTATCGCTTTCCCGGGTTTCTTGAGCTTATCCTGCCGTTGGGGCTGTTCATTGGCATACTGCTGGCCTATGGCCGTATGTATCTTGAAAGTGAAATGACCGTGCTTTCCGCCTGTGGTGTAAGCGACGGTCAGTTGTTGTCAAAAACCCTGGTGGGCAGCCTTGCCGTCATGCTGATTGTCGGAAGCATGAGCCTGGTGGTTTCACCATGGGGAATGCAGCAGGTTGAAGAGATTTTTGCAGAGCAGGCCAAGGCAACAGAATTCGATCTGCTGGCGCCGGGGCGCTTCCAGAAGCTTTCGTCGGGCGGCCGCGTTACCTACACCGAAGCTCTCAGTGATGACAAGCGCCAACTTCAGGGTGTGTTTATTGCCGAGTACGGGCAAGACGGAACCGGTGTAAACGTAATTACCGCCGATTCCGGCTCTCAGTTGATTGATGAAGAAACCGGTAGCCGCTTTCTTATTCTCGAAAACGGTGCGCGTTATGATGGGACGCCCGGAAAGCTGGATTATCAGATTACAAGTTTTGAAGCCTACGGCCTGAAGATTCGCAGCGGTAGTAGTGGTGATGTGGTTTTGGATGAGGGGGTTACTACCGGCCAGTTGATGCGATCGGACGATCCCCGCGACCGCGCCTTGTTGCATTGGCGCTTTTCGTTACCGCTGATTGTCCCAATAGTGACACTGCTGGCAGTCCGGTTGAGCCGGGTTAATCCGCGACAAGGGCGATTTTTCCATCTATTGCCTGCCATGCTTGTGTACGTTGCCTATCTTGGTTTGCTGATTGTCGCCCGGGATGCCATGGCAGATGGCAAGGTGCCTGAATGGTTGGGCATGCTCTGGGTACACGCCATCTTCCTTGCGCTTGGTCTTTGGCTGCATTTTGGTCCGGCCTGGCTTTATAAGAGAAAGCTGAAGCGGGAGGGAGTGGTCAATGCGTAAGATTGATCACTATGTGATGCGCAATGTGGGCGGTGCCATGCTGCTGGTGATGCTTGTGGTGCTGTCCCTCGATCTGATTTTTGCCTTTGTTGCCGAGCTGGATGATACCCGTAACAACTACCAGATTCTGGATGCACTCTGGTTTGTAGCCCTTACCTTGCCGCGCCGGGTATACGACTACCTGCCTCTTGGGGCTTTTATGGGCTGTTTGATTGGACTGGGTGGCATGGCCAGCTCTTCCGAACTTACAGTGATTCGCGCGGCCGGGGTTTCTATAAAGCGGGTTGTCTGGTCTGCAATGAAACCTGCATTGGTGATCGTTCTGGCGGG
This sequence comes from Marinobacter xiaoshiensis, assembly GCF_031631795.1. Lineage (NCBI taxonomy): Bacteria > Pseudomonadati > Pseudomonadota > Gammaproteobacteria > Pseudomonadales > Marinobacteraceae > Marinobacter > Marinobacter xiaoshiensis. The sequence goes on along the minus strand of NZ_JAVMBO010000010.1, from coordinate 239,468 downwards.
TGTTCTTATCGGTGAGTATTTGGCGCCTCCTGCGGAGCGTGCTGCCCAGAGTCATAAGGCGGTTGCTCTTGGTGCGGGCCAGAGTGTGGCTGCTGCCCACGGGGTATGGCACCGGGAGGGCAATGTTTTTATGCACCTCAATGCTGTGCAGCCAAACGGTGTGTTGCACGGTGTTTCTTTGTTTCGATTCGACGATCAACGGCAACTGATAGCAGCCAGTTTCTCGGAGCGGGCAATTTATCAGGGCGACCACTGGCTGCTGGAGAACTCCACGACCACGCGCCTTGAGGGTGAATCCACCAGGCGGGTAGATCATAAGAGCCTGCGTTGGGACACTGGCCTGTCCCCAAGTGTATTGAGTGTGCTGATTGTTAAGCCGGAAAACCTTTCAATGACTGGCTTGTATACCTACGCAAACTACCTTGGCGACCAGGAGCTAAATGGCTCTCCATACTGGTTGGCCTTCTGGAAGAAGGCTCTGATGCCGCTGGGCACAGGCGTGATGGTGCTGGTGGCGATTTCCTTTATCTTTGGGCCACTGCGCTCAGTTACTATGGGGTTTCGGGTGTTTACCGGGCTACTCGTAGGGCTGCTGTTCAAGTATATGCAGGACCTTTTGGGCCCCATGAGCCTTGTTTACGGGTTTAGCCCGGTTCTTGCGGTGATTGTGCCAATTGGGATCAGTGCGGTGTTTGGTGGTGTGTTGATGCGCCGGGCAGGATAGCTACCCGGCATACCGGTTCAGCCAGCCTTGGCTTTATGGGGAACACTAACAACCATGCTGTCTGAAAATCTGTCTGTTATGGACAGGCCGTTAATGGGGTAAAAAAGCCCTATCATGGCTGGAACAGACAGGAACAGCGTTGCCGAACCCAGATAGTAGCCTGCCAAAATGGCCACAAAAAACACGGCTGCCGCGCTCACATACCTACGAAGGGCCTGGCTCCAGCTCACTGAGGAGCCGTCCAGATTTTCGATGCGAATCCGCCATACCTGCATGCCCAGTGTTTGCCCTATCCGCGTCCAGAAGTACGCAAAGAACAGGTACATCACCAGAAACAATACGAACGTCAGGCCGGGGTCGCCGGATAACTGACCCGCTTCGGCTTTCTGCTCCATGCTGTCCCAGCCGGTAATCCAGCCAGTTATCATGGTGTATATCCATGTGGTAACCAGAAGTACGGCAATACTGATCAGGCCGTCGTAAATAATGGCGAGTGATCGTTTGAGAAACGTCGCTGGGGGTAGTAGTTCATCAGCGGCGTGGAAGCGGCGGGGCATGGGCTCTCCTGTGATTTTTCACGTTTTTCCTGTACTCAGCGTGTGCTAGAGTAGCCGATTTGCACACGCATGTAAGTATTCGTATTCAATCGCGGATCCCGCCGCTTCCCGGTGGGATTTCTGGAAAGGTATCAACGGGCTATGAAAACCGCAGAGTTGCGACAGGCATTTCTCGATTATTTTAAACAGCAAGGTCATTCCATTGTTTCAAGCAGCTCGCTGGTGCCGGCAGACGATCCGACACTGCTGTTTACCAATGCGGGAATGAACCAGTTCAAGGACGTATTTCTTGGCCGTGAGGAGCGTGACTACACTCGCGCAACTAGCTCCCAGAAATGCGTGCGTGCAGGCGGCAAGCATAATGACCTGGAGAACGTGGGTTACACAGCGCGCCACCATACGTTCTTCGAAATGCTGGGCAACTTCAGCTTCGGTGATTATTTCAAGCGCGAAGCCATCAATTATGCGTGGACCTTTCTGACCGGCGAGCAGTGGCTAAACCTGCCCGCTGAGAAACTCTGGGTGACCGTTTATGCCGATGATGACGAAGCCTACGACATCTGGAATAAAGAAGTCGGCGTGCCAGTAGATCGTATTGTTCGCATTGGCGACAATGGCGGCGCACCTTACGCTTCAGATAACTTCTGGCAGATGGGCGATACCGGCCCCTGTGGCCCTTGTACCGAAATATTCTATGACCACGGCCCGGACGTAGCGGGCGGCCCCCCCGGAAGCCCGGAGGAAGATGGTGACCGCTACATCGAGATCTGGAACGTGGTTTTCATGCAGTACAACCGCACTGCTGATGGCGAGATGCTTAAGTTGCCCAAGCCTTCCGTCGATACAGGCATGGGCCTGGAACGTGTTACAGCTGTGATGCAAGGCGTACACAGCAACTACGAAATCGATTTGTTTGATGATCTTCTCAAAGCGGCTTCAGCCATACTTGGCGGTGCGGCGACAACAGAAGCCAGCCTGCGTGTGGTTGCCGACCATATTCGCTCCTGTGCCTTCCTGATTTCCGACGGTGTTATGCCTTCTAATGAAGGTCGAGGCTTTGTTCTTCGCCGGATTATTCGTCGGGCAGCTCGTCATGGCAACAAGCTTGGTGCCACCGGCCCGTTCTTCTACAAATTAACCGGTGCTTTGGTTGAGTTGATGGGTGAGGCCTTCCCGCAACTTGTCAGCAGCCGGAAGCAGATAGAGAGAGTGCTGCTGCAGGAAGAAGAGCAGTTTGTAAAAACTCTGGATAAAGGCTTGCGCCTGCTGGAGCAGGATATTGCCGAGCTGAAAGGCGACGTGATTCCCGGGCAGACGGTTTTTACCCTGTATGACACCTATGGCTTTCCTGTGGATCTCACCAACGATATCGCCCGTGAGCGTGGCCTGACGTTGGACTATGAGGGCTACGAAAAAGCTATGGAAAGCCAGCGTGAGCGGGCCAGAGCTGCCAGCAAGTTTGGCATGGATTACAACGCAGCAGGCCTGGGCATTGAAGGTAAAACCGAGTTCACTGGCCACGAGCATGTTGATGGTCACGAGCGTATCCGTGCCGTCATCGTCAACGGCGAGCAGAAAACAGCAGAAGCCGGCGATGAAGCAATTGTGGTGCTGGAGCGCACACCGTTTTACGCTGAATCCGGTGGCCAGGTAGGTGATACCGGGCTGCTGACCTGGAGCGGTGGCCGCTTCAAGGTGACCGACACTCGCAAGGATGGCGATAACCATCTGCATGTGGGCACTCTTATAGAGGGTGAGCTGTTCGAAGGACTGGAAGTAGACGCCCGTATTGACCACGCACGCCGTGAGCGGGTTCGCCGTAACCACTCTGCCACGCACTTGCTGCATGCGGCGTTGCGCAAAGTGTTGGGTGAGCATGTAGGGCAGAAGGGCTCTCTTGTGGATCCGGACAAGCTGCGCTTTGACTTCTCGCATTTTGAAGCGGTTACTCCTGAGCAATTGAAAGAAATCGAACGCCAGGTAAACGAACAGATTCTCAGTAACACAGCGGTACAGACCGACATCACAGACATGGAGCAGGCGCAAGCAAAAGGCGCCATGGCGTTGTTTGGTGAAAAGTACGGTGATGTGGTTCGAGTGCTGAGCATGGGTACTGACAGCTATTCTGTAGAGCTGTGTGGTGGCACCCACGTAACTCGCACCGGCGACATTGGCCTGTTCCGTATAACATCTGAAAGCGGCATTTCTTCGGGTGTTCGTCGAATTGAAGCTGTTACCGGGTTTGGCGCCCTTGAGTGGGTGGACGACACAGAGCGCACTCTGCGTGAAGCGGCCCGACTGGTAAAAGGCAGCCGGGAAACGGTTATCGACAAGGTGCAACAGACCATTGAGCGCAATCGACAGCTTGAAAAAGATGTTGATGCCTTGAAGGCCAAGCTTGCCAGTTCCGCCGGAAGCGATCTGGCAGATTCTGCAGTAGAGGTTGCAGGCCTGAAAGTGGTTGCTGCCGAGCTGGAAGGTGCAGATCGCCAAACGCTTATGGAAACTGCAGACCAGCTTAAAAACAAGCTGGGAGAGGGTGTGGTTGTTCTCGCGAGTGTTGAAGATGGAAAAGTGACCTTGGTTGCAGGTGTTACAAAGTCTGCAACTGGTCGCATCAAAGCGGGCGATTTGATGAAGCACCTTGCGGCGTTGGTCGACGGCAAAGGCGGCGGTCGGCCCGATATGGCTCAGGGCGGTGGTAACGATGCCTCTAAGCTTGGGGAGGCCCTTGCCGGGGTGCCGGAGTGGGTTGGGAAAAATATCGCCTAAGCAACTATTTTTCAGAAGCGATCGGGGTTTATAATTCCGGTCGCTTGTTTATTGACGGGCAGGGTGCTCCGCCCTGCCATAGGCCTCGATTCGGATATTGGAAAGACAATGGCTCTGTTTGTTCAGAAATTTGGTGGCACCTCGGTGGGTACAACCGAGCGCATAGAGGCAGTGGCTGAAAAAGTAATTGGCTTCCGCAACGCGGGGCATGACGTGGTTGTTGTAGTTTCTGCCATGAGCGGCGAAACCAACCGGTTAATTGGGTTGGCCAGCGATATTATGGAAGATCCTGAGCCTCGTGAAATGGATGTGCTGATTTCTACGGGGGAGCAGGTAACCATGTCACTTCTCTCCATGGCGCTGCAAAAGCGAGGCTTTGATGCTCGCTCTTATACAGGTTCGCAGGTCCGTATTCTGACGGACAGCATGCACACCAAGGCCCGCATAAAACAGATCGACGAGCAGCGTATACGCGCAGATCTGGACGCGGGCCGTGTTGTAGTTGTTGCCGGGTTCCAGGGTGTTGATGAAGAAGGCAATATAACTACCTTGGGCAGAGGTGGGTCAGATACCACTGCGGTGGCTCTGGCGGCTACTCTGAAGGCGGATGAGTGTCAGATTTATACCGATGTGGATGGCGTTTATACAACGGACCCACGAGTGGTAGACAGCGCCCGTCGGCTGAAACAGATTACATTTGAAGAAATGATGGAAATGGCGAGCCTGGGATCCAAGGTTCTCCAGATTCGCGCTGTAGAATTTGCAGGGAAATACAACGTTCCGTTAAGGGTTCTTTCCAGCTTCGAGGAAGGTGAAGGCACCCTGATTACTTTTGAGGATAACAACGCCATGGAACAACCGGTCGTCTCCGGCATCGCTTTTAATCGTGATGAAGCCAAAGTCACTATCTCTGGAGTGCCTGATACCCCGGGCAGTGCGCTGCGTATTCTGAAGCCGGTAAGCGAAGCCAATATTGGCGTGGACATGATTGTTCAAAACGTTGGCGAGGATAACCGCACAGCTTTCACGTTTACCGTTCATCGCAATGATTTCAAGCGTGCTAAAGACGTCCTTCAGCGTGTGTCGGATGAATTGGGTGCCCGTGGTGTCAGCGGCGATACCAAGATCGCGAAGGTCAGTATTGTTGGTGTTGGCATGCGTTCCCATGCAGGTGTAGCAACTCAAATGTTTGAGGCACTGTCGAATGAAGGGATCAATATTCAGATGATCTCCACATCGGAAATCAAGATTTCTGTTGTGATTGATGAGAAATACCTTGAGCTTGCTGTGCGTGCGCTTCACAGTGCGTTTGAGTTGGATAAGCCTGGGGTGGAAGAAACCCTATAAAAGAGATTCATTTTCTGACCTTGTGCTCGCGTGTGTCCGTATAAGGGAATGTGCGTCTTATGGTTAGCCCGTGTTCTCACTATAAAAGTCGAACTAACTAAAACATTACTTGTCGGAACAGGTAGCTCAGGATAGGGAGTAAAGGATATGTTGATTTTAACTCGCCGTGTTGGCGAAACATTAATGGTTGGTGATGATGTCACCGTTACTGTGCTTGGGGTTAAAGGAAATCAGGTGCGGATTGGTGTAAATGCCCCGAAGGAAGTTGCTGTGCACCGTGAAGAAATCTATCAGCGTATTCAGTCCGAAAAGGGCGTGGATGAGCCGGAGCCGGGCAATAGCTGAGAAGTAAAAAGAAGCCGTCAGGGCTAAATTCTGACGGCTTTTTCGTTTTCGGGTAAAACGAGGTTTAAAAAAGTCTTGTCAAGCCTATGAAAACAGAAAAATTATGGTAGTATACGCCCCGTTCTGAAGGAGAGGTGGGTGAGTGGCTGAAACCAGTTCCCTGCTAAGGAACCGTACGAGCAATCGTACCGAGGGTTCGAATCCCTCCCTCTCCGCCATTTTCTTTTTATAAGAAAAGCGGAACAGGTTGAAGTTGCATTCAACCAACTAAAGTGATCAATGCGCGGCTGTAGCTCAGCTGGATAGAGTACTCGGCTACGAACCGAGCGGTCGGAGGTTCGAATCCTCCCAGCCGCGCCACTTTTTGTAAGACCCTCTCGGAAAGATCCTGTCTTATCCCGAGAACAAGATTAAAGATTATTGGCGGCTGTAGCTCAGCTGGATAGAGTACTCGGCTACGAACCGAGCGGTCGGAGGTTCGAATCCTCCCAGCCGCGCCATATTAAAATCAAAGCGCCTCAGTTTGTGTACCACACAGCCTGAGGCGTTTTGCGTTGTGCCCCCGCAATCATTCCCACCTATGGGAATACCCCTACAGCTCAACAACTCCCAATTGACCACCGTCAAGTTCCTCCATTCCGCCCTTGCTAGACTTTCGTTAGTTACCTTATTAATCCGCGTCCAGTGCTAATGGATGGAGATCTCATGGATAAAATTCGCCGCGCTCTGTTAGGGCAGATTGCCAAATTGACCGCTGGAGCAGCGCTTGTGCCCCTCAGCAGCATTGCCGCTGCTGGAATTAACGACCAGCCTGCGCGCCGAGAGGGAGATCCGGAGAAGCGCTATGCGATGCTGATCGATCTGAGGGCGTGCATTGGGTGCCAGGCTTGTACGGTTTCCTGCCATATTGAAAACGAGGCGCCTCTCGGTAGCTTCCGCACCATCGTCTCGCAATATGAAGTGGAGCACGAAGAAACGGGCAACACTGCCACCTTCATGCTGCCGCGCTTGTGCAATCACTGTGAAAATCCGCCGTGTGTTCCCGTGTGCCCTGTACAGGCAACCTTTCAGCGCAAGGACGGCATTGTTGTCGTCGACAACGAGGCTTGTGTGGGCTGTGCCTACTGCGTTCAGGCTTGCCCATACGACGCCCGGTTTATCAATGAGTACACCCAAACCGCTGACAAGTGCACCTTCTGTGCTCACCGCCTGGATGTGGGTCTTCTGCCAGCGTGTGTGGAATCCTGTGTGGGCGGCGCCCGTATTATCGGCGACATACGCGACCCCAACAGCCAGATCAGCCGCATGATGAAAGAGCACTACAACGAGTTGATGGTGCTCAAGCCGGAAATGGGCACAGCCCCACACGTGTTCTATTTGGGCATGGACGAGCGGTTCGTATCCCGGCCAGACGCCAAGCCCGCAATCTGGGATGTGCGTGACCAACAAGGTGAGGAGATTGGCTATGAATTCAGCGGTCATTGAGGTTCTGGCACCTCGTTATGGCATTGCCTGGTACCCATGGGCAGTCCAGTACTTTTTCCTGATTGCGATCTCATACTCGGCGCTGTTGTTGACGGTGCCGGGTTTGCTGTTCGGTAAGAAGAATTATGAGTCGCTGGCGAAAGTGGCCCTGTTGGTCACTGTGAGTTGCACTCTCGTAGGCCCTGTAGCTTTGTTGGCGGACCTGCATCAGCCGCTGCGGTTTTGGCATTTCTACGCGAACCTCACACCCTGGTCGTGGATGTCCATAGGCAGCTTGTTGCTACCCGTGTATCTCATACTGGTTGTGGCCTATGCATGGCTCGCATGGCGGCCGGCTATGCAGGTACAGGCTCAAGGGGAAGGGTGGATAGCTAAGCTCTCGGGCTGGGTCAGCTTGGGCCAGTGGTGTGCGCCTCGCTGGATGCTGGTAGTTGCGGGGCTTGGTGCGCTCGCCCTGTCTGTTGGCATCATGGTCTATACCGGTGCGGAAGTGGCGATCGTTAAAGCCCGCCCTCTCTGGAATACCCACTGGCTTCCAGTCATGTTCGTGCTGACAGGATTGGTCGCAGCGGCGGGATTGGTGATTCTGATTAACCGCCTGATGACTGGTAACGATCAGGAGGTTAACGAGCAGAGTCTTAAAGTGATCGTTGTAACCATGATTCTCTCTGCCCTGGTCGCGGCGCTTTGGATTTCTGAAGGTATTACCGGCTTTAGCCCCTCGGTTGAGCAGGCCTTTGCATCGCTACAGAGAAACCCTGAGTGGCGCGCAGTCGCGATCTACGGCTTGTTGGTGGGTATTGCTCTTACGCTCAGTGCCATCGCTATGCTGCGGCGCCCCGGCTGGATAGGGCGCTCCTGGATAGCAGGCTTGTTGGCCGTGCACATCGGCTGGACGTTTCGCTGGATGGTGCTGATGGAAGTGCAGACCGTGGCCAAAAACACGGCGGGCTACTACCACTATGCCATTGAGGCTGGTTCCAGCGGGTTGATGGGCATTATCGGAACCTTCGGGCTCTGGCTGGCCGCACTGCTGATTATTGACATTCTGGTGCCCTGGAAGAAAAGCCTCCAGGCGAGCAGCCACTGATTCACGTCTTCGGAGCAAAATAATGGACAAGAATCGTCGTAATTTCCTGAAAGGTGCAGCCGCTGCCGGCGGTGCTGCAACTTTCGCGGCGGGCTACTACGGCCCGCTGGAAAAAATGGGCAAAGGTCTGGTAAACGGTACTTCTGGTGTGGCCACAGCGGATCGGCTCCACGGCAACAGCCTGGCGCCTGAATATTCGGTTGATCCAAAAACCGGCCAGGTAACACTGAACCCGGACCAGCGCATCGCCTTTACCGTCTGCTACGGCTGCACTACCCAGTGCGGCGTGCGGGTGCGCATCGATAACAATGAGGAAAAGGTATTGCGGGTGTCTGGTAACCCATACCACCCGTTGTCCTCTGATGAGCATCTTGATGAGCAGACCCCGGTGCTGGAAGCTTTTCAGCGAATGAGCAATTTTCAGGATCAAGGCCAGCTTAACCGTTCTACCGCCTGCGCCCGCGGTAATGCGGCCATGTCTCAGCTGACCAGCGACCAGCGTGTACTGAAGTGCCTCAAGCGCACCGGCCCCCGTGGTGGCAATCAGTGGGAGACCATTCCCTTTGAGCAGTTGCTGGACGAAATTGTGGCTGGCGGCAACCTTTTTGGAGAGGGCGAGGTTGAAGGTCTGCGCTCTATCCGCGATGTAAAAACCCCGCTGGACCCGGAAAACCCGGAGTATGGCCCCAAGTCGAATCAGCTTCTGATGATGGAGGCAACGGATTACGGCCGGTCAGCACTTCTCAAGCGCTTCGCCTTCAACGCCTTCGGGACTCGCAACTACGGGCATCACGGAGCCTACTGTGGTTTGGCATTCCGTATGGGTTCTGGCGCTCTGATGAATGATCTGGCGAAGAACGCTCACGTGAAGCCTGACTACGCCAACGTAAAGTTTGCCTTGTTTATCGGAACCGCGCCCAGCCAGGCGGGTAATCCGTTCAAGCGTCAGGGCCGCTTGCTGGCGCAAGCCCGTACGACAGGCAACATGGAGTATGTACTGGTTGACCCTGCACTGACTGCGGCTGCATCCCATTCCGCCAGTGACCGTAACCGTTGGGTGTCGATCCTGCCGGGCACCGATACTGCCTTTGCCATGGCATTGATTCGCTGGATGCTGGTGAATGAAGCCTATGCCAAAGATTATCTGGAACTCCCCGGCAATATGGCGGCCAGTAAAGCAGGCGAGCCTGGCCACACCAACGCAACGCACTTGGTGATTGACGACGACAACCACCCCCGTGCCGGTTACTTCCTGCGCCTGAGTGACATCGGCCAGGCACAGGCAGGTGCCGACGATGATCACCCTGTTGTGGTGAACATGGCGGGCAACCTGGAAAGCTCTGAAGTAGCTGCGCGCGGCCAAATGTTCGTTGAGCGCACTGTGGAAACGAGCGCTGGCCCGGTAACGGTGCGTAGTTCATTGTTTAAACTACGCCAGGAGGCCATGCGATACAGTATCGAAGAATACGCAGAGTTCTGTGGCATTGAGCCTGATGTTATACGCAATCTCGCCAAGCGCTTCACAAGCTTTGGGCGTATGGCGGCAGCAGACACCCATGGTGGAATGATGTCGGGCTCTGGCTTCTATGCCTCATACAGCATCAATATGCTGAACCTGCTGGTTGGCAGCTTTAACCAGAAGGGTGGGGTGGCCAAAGGTGGCGGAAGCTTTAATGGTGTTGGTGCTGGCCCTCGCTACAACCTTGAAGATTTCCCCGGGAAAGTCGGGCCCAAAGGCGTGTTCCTGTCGCGATCCCGGTTCCCCTATGAAAAGACCAGTGAATACAAGCGCCGGGTGGCCGCGGGTGAATCTCCATATCCGGCGACAGCTCCCTGGCGCTCATTGGCCCCGCCGGTTCTCACTGAGCACCTGCTCTCTGGTCTGGAAGGGTATCCGTACAAGATCAAAGCAATGATAGGGGTTATGGCTAACCCCATGTATGGCCAGGCCGGCTTGACCTCCTTGTTGGAAGAAAGGCTGAAGGACCCGAAGAATATTGGTTTGTATGTGGCGGTAGACGGCTTCATTAACGAGACCAACCGTTTTGCAGACTACATAGTGCCGGATTCGGTTATGTATGAGGTTTGGGGCTTTACCGGTGCCTGGAGTGGCACGCTGACCAGGATGACCACGGCTTGCTGGCCAGTTGTTGAGCCTCGGCAGGCTAAAACCGCTGCGGGTGAGCCTGTATGCATGGATAACTTCTTTATTGAGCTGGGTAAGCGCCTTGAGTTGCCGGGTTTTGGTGATAATTCCATCAAAGGGGCAGATGGCCAGATGCACGGTCTGAACCGCGCCGAGGATTTTTATCTGCGCGCGGCGGCCAATATTGCCATGGCTGGAACGCCTTTACCGGTGGCCAGTGACGAAGACATCCACGCCAGTGGCATTGAGCCATTGCTGGGTCGAATCAAAGACACGGTAGCCGGGGATGAAGTTGGCCCTGTGGCTCACCTGTACTCCCGCGGTGGTCGTTTTGAAACCATGGAGAGCGCCTATGACAAGGATAAGCTCGGCCATGCCTGGAAGCGCCCCTTGTGCGTTTACAACGAGGCTGTGGGCACGGCAATTGACAGCTACAGTGGAAAGCGACTGGTGGGGACACCAACGCACCATGCGCCAAGGTTCTGGGATGGCTCTCTGTTAAGAGACCACTACCCCGAGAACGAATGGCCATTGCTGGCTTTCTCGTTCAAATCGAACCTGATGAACTCCTACGCCATTGGCCTTGAGCGCCTGCGCATGATCAAGCCTTATAACCCGGTGCTTTTGCACCGCAACGATGCTGAGAAGTTCGGTGTGAGTCACGGAGATACCATCAGTATTGAAAGCCCTGGAGGCAAGGTTCTCGCGCTGGCGTTGGTGGGGGATAACGTGCACGAAGGCGCACTCGGCATTGAGCATGGCTACGGGCATCGCGAACTGGGTGCTGCGAGCCATATCATTGATGGTGAAGAGCGCGCCGGGAATCCCTACCTTGCAGCGGGTGTGAACATTAACGATCTGGGCTTCTCGGACCCCACCCGCAAAGACGGCACAGCGACCTGGCTGGAAAACGTCAGCGGTGCATCTGTTCGGCAGGGATTGCCGGTACGGGTGCGTGTGGTAGAGGGTATGGCCTGATACTTGTGAGGGTAACGGCCCAGCAACGCTGGGCCAGAATCTCTGCATGGATCAGGGTTTCGGGCTGCCCATGATGGCTTCCATTTCATCGGAGCGCGGCGCACCCTGTTTCATCTGGATGGAGCCATCAGCTCCCTTGTAGTAGGTGCTTGGTGTAGCACTCAGCCCCAAGTCAGACATCAGTCGGTTGTTCTGTCTGATTTTTTTCGCATGCGCACTGACGATGTTGCGATCTACTTTAACGCCACCCTGAGCATGATTTTTCTGGTTTTCCTTCAGAGCTTCACCGGGGTTGTCTGAGCCCAGGATTGTCGCGGCCTTGGGCAGGCTGTCCTGTGCCAGTATGCCCACCATTACATGCCGGAGTTGCACCTTGCCCGCATCAATCCAGGGCTCCGCGGCTTGACGGAATCTGTGGCAGAACGGACAGTTAGGGTCGGTAAAGGTATAGACAATAATCGGTGCATCGGCATTGCCATCACGCACCCAATTGGCTTTCTCAATCTCACCCCAGGCTTTCTCGTTCTGAGGCCCCAGCACCAATTCCTGTATTTTCGGAGCCGTCAGGTTCTCGCCGCTACTATCCAGCATGTTGCCTACGATTACGTGTTCCTTGTCTGGCGTTAAATAAAACGCAACTGGGCCACCCTGCATGCTGCCAACATAACCGGTTATGCCTCCGGGGCCTTCAAAGGTCGCCTCGATAGTAACGCCACGGTCAACCAGAAGCTGAACCGGGTCAGGAAGTTTCTCTTGCGCCAGCACAGGAAGGCTTAACAGCCCACTGGTGATCAGCGCCGTTGCAAGCAGAGATCGCTTCTTAGAGAAATTTAACAAGCGCATAGTCGGTCTCCAGGTCAGGTTCAGTCCGCGCTAAAGCTTCGGAGATTGTGAGCAAGGGATGCTTTCGACAGCTCGCCCAAGTGGGCATTTACCTGCTTGCCGTCAGCATCGTAGAAGAGGGTTGTTGGTAAAGCCTGGCTCCCTGTTGTGCGGCCAAGGCTGGCGCCGGTGTCAGTCAGGACATTGTTCAGCGAGAGTTTGTGCTGGCCCATGAACTGAGTAATGGTTTCAGGGTATTCGCCCTGATTTACAAACACAAAGGTAATGTCCGGGTTTTCCTGCTGGGCTTGTTCAAGTACGGGCATCTCCCGGATGCAGGGTGGGCACCAGGTTGCCCACAGGTTGACCACAATGGGCTTGCCTTTGGCCATTTCCTGAAGCGTTACCGGCGTGCCGTCCATCAGGCTGAAACTACTTTGGGGCATGCTTCTGGAACTGCTTTCTACCAATGTGACCAGCAGGGATATGGAGCCCCAGGTTAGCATGCCGGTTGCTACAGCAATCGATAATGGTTTGCGGATACTGGCGTGTCGCCAGAGTTTCCAGGCAGTCAGCGCAATGGCGCCGAGCACGCCGGCGACAATATGAAAGCCGCCATCCCGAATATCGACGATGCCCCACAGGTTATCCTGATAGTACTCGAAGTACTGGATTACAAAGCCGACTCGCGCCGCAACCATGGAGGCCAGAAAAATATCAGATAGGGTTCCGGCGATAGGCACGCCATGTTTTCGCCCGCTGATAGCGCCAACAACCAGCGCAAGCACGAAAGCGCCAAGCAACAGAACATGCCCCAAAGACAGGCTTAGCGGGCCTAAACTAACCGATAGCATCATCGCTCCTTGTTTATAACTTTATAACTGGCGGGCATACGACCCGAAGATCTCCCATGAGTTCCTTTTTCAGGCTATTGTTAGGCTCAATAGTTTGTTTTTTAAGGATGACTGGATACAAGCATGTTGTTGAATTGCGATATTGGTGAGAGTTTTGGTGCCTGGACGATGGGGCTGGATGAGCAGGTTATGCCCTATATTGACCAGGCAAACATTGCCTGCGGCTTTCATGCCGGTGACCCCTTGGTCATGCACAACACCGTTCGCTTGGCGTTGCAACATAATGTGGCTCTGGGCGCTCATCCTGCTTACCCGGACCTTCAGGGTTTTGGCCGTCGCCCTATGGTATGTAGCCCGGAAGAAATCCACGCCATGGTGCTTTACCAAGTGGGCGCTTTGGGCCAGATAGCGGCAGCGCAGGGTGCCAAGCTCAGCTACGTTAAACCCCATGGTGCACTCTATAACGACATGATGCGGAATGAAGCGGTGCTCAGGGCAATTCTTGGAGCGCTTGGTCAGACTACTGGCAAGCTTGCACTCATGGCGATGACAACTGCTGACAATGAGCCGTTAAAGGTGTTGTGTGCGGAGTATGGCGTTGAGCTATTACTGGAAGCCTTCGCGGATCGTGCATACGACGAAAACGGCTACATTGTTCCTCGCAGCATTGCGGGAGCCGTGCATCACGATTCGGACGTTATTCTGAGCCAGGCAAAAGCGATTGCCGAAGGGGGGGTTATCCAGACGATTAGCGGGAAACCGCTTACTCTGGAAGCGGATACCCTGTGTGTTCATGGCGATAACCCCGAATCGGTTGCCGCCGTGCGAACTATTCGTCAGGCGTTGATGGCCTGACGAATAGCTCATGCAGGCAGGGCTGTGCACTTCCGGGAACAACCTTTACCACATCAGGTCGTCGGGAATTTCATAGCCTGCGTATGGATCATCGTCACCCACATCGTCTTTCTTGCGGTCGTGGAGTACGACTACTGCCTGGGCATCACGCTCGATAATTTTGCGCGCCACACCTTCAGCGACAATCTCATACTGATCATTTACTGCCACGATGGCCAAGCGGCCCCGGGAGAGTTGATCGGCCATGGTGTCGTCGACATACATTTTTTTGATCTTTTTATCGTGAACAAACTGGTATGAGGTTTCACCCCGGCTGCGGTCCAGTCGGTTGGTCTCCACCAGCTGGCGAATTTGGGCCTGGACGGCTTTCTTCTCGACTTCCTGTTGGCGTTTAAGGTTCAGCTGACGGTCGCGCTCGGCTTTTTCCTCACGGGCCTGGCGAGCACGGATCTCGGTCTCATTGACCTGCACTGCACCTTTTGGCTGCTGTTTGCGCTGCTTATGTTTTTCATTGCGAATAGCTTTGGCCTTTTTCTGATCGGCCAGGCCCGCTTTCAATAGCTGATCCTGCAGGGACGCCATGGGATAACTCCGTTAATTGGTCATGAATTCTGGTATTCTATGGCGCTAGTATACGCCCTCGTGCTTACCTTCTTAACCAGCAACCGCTGATTCCGGGATTTTCTTGTATGCCTTCCTTTAAAGATCTTGATCTGTCTGCAGCGATGCAGGCCAATCTCGCCCAGTTGGGTTTTTCACAACCTACGGACATTCAGGCAAGAGCCTTGCCTCATTGCCTGGCGGGACGGGATGTGATCGCCATGGCGCAGACCGGCAGTGGTAAAACCGCCGCTTTCGGTATCGGCCTGATTGAAGGCCTCAAGCCGAAACTGTTTGCGGTTCAGGGCCTGGTGCTGTGTCCCACCCGCGAGCTGGCAGATCAGGTAGCGAAGGCCCTGCGGGAAATGGCGCGGGCACAGGAAAACGTAAAAATTCTAACCCTCTGTGGCGGCGTATCCATTGGCCCACAAATTGGCTCTCTGGCCCACGGTGCTCATATCGTTGTAGGTACACCCGGGCGAATCGCCGACCATCTGCGCAAAGGAACCCTGGACCTGAAGCGTCTCACGACCCTGGTTCTGGACGAGGCCGACCGGATGCTCGATATGGGATTCCAGCCCGCCATGGAAGAAATTTTGAGTTACACGCCCAAGCAACGCCAAACGCTGATGTTTTCAGCTACCTGGCCGGATTCGATCCGTAAGCTCAGCGCAGGGTTTCAGCGGGAGCCGGTGGATGTGCGGGCGGAGTCGCAAAGCATCAATACCGACATCCGAGAGCTGTTTTACGAAATTCCAGCCCCGGAGCGTACTCGAGCCATAGTGAGCCTGTTGTCTGAGCATCAGCCTGCGTCCTGTCTGGTGTTCTGTTCCATGAAGCAGCAGTGCGACGAACTGGCGGCAGAGCTTGGCGCTCAGGGCTTCTCGGCGTTGGCGTTGCACGGAGATCTTGAGCAGCGTGAGCGCGACAGCGTATTGGTGCGTTTTGCTAACCAGAGTTGCCAGGTTCTGGTGGCAACAGACGTTGCAGCACGGGGTCTGGATATCAAGGCGTTGCCATTGGTGATTAATGCCGAGCCCGCGCGGGACCCGGAAGTGCACACTCATCGGGTAGGGCGCACGGGGCGTGCAGGTGAAGCAGGGCTGGCGGTTACGCTATGCAGCCCGGCGCAAGGTCATAAGATTAATCGTCTTGAGAGTGAACGGGGGCGCCCGGTTACCTGGGGGGACACCGAGATTCTGCTTTCAGTGCCAGTCGAGCCGGTTGCCCCTGCCATGAAAACTCTTTGTATCGCCGCTGGCCGCAAGGAAAAGCTCCGCCCGGGAGATGTGCTTGGTGCACTTACCGGAGAGGCCGGCCTGGATGGTAAATCCGTGGGAAAGATTGATCTGTTTGAGTTTCAGTGTTTCGTCGCTGTAGAGGCAGGACAGGCCAAACGTGCACTTAAGCGCCTTGAAGATGGGAAAATAAAGGGTCGCAAGCTAAGAGTCCGGATGGTCTGAGAGAGCGTTGCCGTGGGCTTTCCCTGTGGGTTGGGGAGGTGGCAAAACGCTCGGAAAGTTCGTATAGCCATTTTCGATTTGGTTGCTCAGCGCGTCCGAAACCGGTAAATTACGCAGGATTTTGCCTCCCGGTTTATTCCGGTGCCCCTTAAAGCTCAAGCTTTAGGCGCTTCGGTTCCCCGGAAAAATCCACAAATAAATCACAGGTAGCTATTCAATATGGATGACCTGATGTCACAAGCCGTCGATCTGATGGTTGCGGGTATGGGCTTTGTGTTCGTGTTCCTGATTATTCTGGTGTTCGCGACCATGCTTATGTCCAAACTGCTTATCCGGTTTGCACCGCCTGAGCCGGTAACCCCGGCCAAAAAGCCCCGTGCCAAGCCAAAGGCACCTGTTTCAGTTGATCCTGATACAGCAGAGGCGATTAAACAGGCGATTGCCAAATTCCGGTCGCGCCACAAGAAGTGAGCCGGTAACCGATTAGATAGAACCTTTAAACAGAAGGCTGACACGATGACTGACACAAAGAAACCGCTGGGGATTACGGACGTTATACTACGCGACGCCCACCAGTCCCTGCTTGCCACCCGTATGCGGCTTGACGATATGCTGCCCATTGCCGAGAAACTCGACAAAGTCGGTTTCTGGTCTCTGGAATCCTGGGGTGGAGCTACCTTCGACTCCTGCATTCGTTACTTGGGGGAAGATCCCTGGGAGCGTATTCGGGAACTGAAAAAAGTAATGCCCAACACGCCTCAGCAAATGCTGCTCCGTGGCCAGAACCTGCTGGGATATCGGCATTATGCGGATGACGTGGTAGAGCGTTTCGTTGATCGTGCTTCCGAAAACGGCATTGATGTATTCCGCATTTTTGATGCGATGAACGATCCCCGCAACCTGGCAACCGCCATCAAGGCCGTCAAGAAAACCGGCAAGCACGCGCAGGGCACCATTTCTTATACCACCAGCCCGGTGCACACCATCGAGATGTGGGTAGAGCTGGCGAAAGAAGTTGCTGACATGGGCGCCGATTCCATCGCGATCAAGGACATGGCCGGTATTCTCAAGCCTTATGTGGCTTTTGATCTGGTTAGCCGCCTGAAGAAAGAGCTGGATATCCCGATTCACATGCAGTGCCACGCGACCACTGGCATGTCTACCGCGACAGCTATTAAAGCAGCAGAAGCCGGTATTGATAACGTGGATACGGCCATCTCTTCAATGAGTATGACCTACGGCCATTCGCCCACTGAGGCGGTTGTTGCCATTCTTGAAGGCACCGAGCGCGACACCGGGCTGGACCTGGTGCTGCTGGAAGAAATTGCCAGCTACTTCCGTGAAGTTCGCAAGAAGTATGCGAAATTTGAAGGCAGTCTCCGTGGTACCGATTCCCGCATCCTGATTGCTCAGGTACCGGGTGGCATGTTGACCAACATGGAAGGCCAGCTCAAAGAACAGAATGCTGCGCATCGTTTTGACGAAGTGCTGGCTGAAATCCCCAAGGTTCGCGAAGACCTTGGTTTCATCCCGCTGGTAACGCCAACGTCGCAGATTGTTGGTACTCAGGCTGTTCTGAACGTTCTGACCGGCGAGCGTTACAAGTCTATTTCCAAGGAAACCTCTGCAATCCTGAAAGGTGAGTATGGTTCTGCGCCAGCGCCATTCAACAAAGAGCTGCAGGAACGGGTTCTGGAAGGTAAGGAGGCTATTACTTGCCGTCCGGCTGACAATATTGAGCCGGAAATGGACAAACTGACCGACGAGCTGAAAAAGCTGGCGGGCGAGAAGGGCATCAAGCTGGCGGATAACACCGTTGATGATGTTCTGACTTATGCTCTGTTCCCGCAGATTGGACTGAAGTTCCTGGAAAACCGTAACAACCCGGATGCCTTTGAGCCAGTGCCGACAGCTGAAGACGCGCTTCCGGCCAAGAAGGCCAGCGGCCCGGAAACTTACACCGTTGATGTTAACGGTAAAAAGTTCGTGGTTGCCGTTACTGAAGGTGGTGAAATCACTCAGATTCAGGGCGAGGGCGGTGCTGCATCTGCTCCTGCGGCGTCTGCTGCGCCAGCTCCAGCTGCCGGCGAAGGTGAGCCTGTTATCGCACCTCTGGGAGGCAACATCTTCAAGGTGCTGGTTTCACCAGGTGATGCCGTTGAAGAAGGCGATGTGCTGATTATTCTCGAGGCCATGAAAATGGAAACCGAGATTCGTGCACCAAAAGCCGGCACTGTCGGCGAAGTCTTCATCAAGGTCGGTGATGCCGTCTCCCCTGATGATGAAATGCTGACAATCGCATAAAGGGCCAGCATTCCATGGATAAGTTAATGACGTTATGGACAGGTAGTGGCCTGTTCAATATAGAGTTTGGTCAGGTGATCATGATCGCCGTTGGCCTGCTTCTTCTGTTCCTTGCGATTCGCAAGGGGTTTGAGCCATTGTTGCTGGTGCCTATCGGGTTCGGCGGTATTCTGGCGAATATTCCGGAGGCAGGGCTTGCTCTGACTGCGGCGGAAAATGCAATCCATTTCGCTTTGAATGGCGGTAAAGGTGAGCTTTTGGCTGCGCTTGCGGCGCCTTTGGATGTTGCCTATCAGGCTGGTCAGGCGATTACGCCTGAGCTGAAAGAAGCCTTCAAGGTAGCCGTGAAAGAAGCCAGCTATTCCGAAATGGCAGCAGTTAATGCGGTTGCTCAGGATGCCGGCTACGGTAACGGCATGCTGTATAACTTCTATTCTGTGGTTATCGGCAGCACCATTGGTCCTCTGGTGATTTTCATGGGTGTTGGCGCAATGACGGATTTCGGTCCGCTGCTGGCGAACCCGAAAACCATGCTGTTGGGCGCCGCAGCCCAGTTCGGTATCTTCGGAACGGTTTTGGGTGCCGCATTGCTTGACTGGCTTGGTATTCTGGACTTTACCATTCTGGAAGCCGCTGCTATCGGTATCATTGGTGGCGCTGATGGTCCTACGTCGATCTACGTTTCCAGTGTCCTGGCTCCGCATCTGCTGGGTGCAATTGCTGTCTCTGCGTACGCGTACATGGCGATGGTCCCAATGATTCAGCCGCCGATCATGAAAGCTCTGACGACTGAAAAAGAGCGGGCTATCAAGATGTCCCAGCTGCGCCCTGTCAGCAAGCGTGAAAAGATTGTTTTCCCGCTGGTTGTTCTGATCGCTGTGGTTCTGTTCTTGCCAGATGCTGCGCCTCTGCTGGGTATGTTCTGCTTCGGTAACCTGATGCGCGAATGTGGTGTGGTGGAGCGTCTGAGCGATACCGCGCAGAATGCCCTGATCAACATCACGACGATCTTCCTGGGTTTGTCTGTTGGCTCGAAGCTGATGGCAGACAAGTTCCT
This sequence comes from Marinobacter xiaoshiensis, assembly GCF_031631795.1. Classification (NCBI taxonomy): domain Bacteria; kingdom Pseudomonadati; phylum Pseudomonadota; class Gammaproteobacteria; order Pseudomonadales; family Marinobacteraceae; genus Marinobacter; species Marinobacter xiaoshiensis. The sequence continues at coordinate 220,069 of NZ_JAVMBO010000010.1, read as the reverse complement.
GGATGGCCAGACTCTGGGTATTCTGGGGCTGGGTATCGTAGCGTTTGGTGTGGGCACAGCGTGTGGTGTTCTCATGGCCAAGCTGATGAACAAGTTCAGTAAGGATCCGATCAACCCGTTGATTGGTTCTGCCGGTGTATCTGCGGTGCCGATGGCGGCGCGGGTTTCCAACAAGGTTGGTCTTGAGGCGAATCCGCAGAACTTCCTGCTGATGCACGCTATGGGGCCGAACGTTGCTGGTGTTATCGGTTCTGCTGTTGCTGCGGGTGTGATGATCAAGCTGCTTAGCTGATTGTTGCTCTTGTAGTGCTTTACAGAAAACCCCGCCTTTGTGTGGGGTTTTCTGCTTTTAGGGGCGTGACTTTGGGAGTATGAGCCGGCACGGGGCCGATTTTCAGGAACCGCTACGAGCACATCCCTGTGCGCTTGTCTCCGGCCGTCCATGGCCTCCGACATTCCTGAAAATCGGCCCCGCACCGACTCTATGAACTCCGGTGATATTTCCCTTTAATTCAGCGTTGGCAACACAAGCTTAGTGAAAATCCCGTGAGTTAACCGGAAGGGCCTGAATGAGGTGGCTCAGGTCCGAGAGTTTCCCCGCCATTACGTGAACAATCTCCCCCTCTCTTTCCAGAATGCCTTTTACGTGTAACAACCGTGCGGTGAGTAACGGCTTGCGCTGCCGGCGGGCGGTTTCCAGCCAGACGACTACGTTCACGTTGCCGGTTTCGTCTTCCAGGGTAACGAAGGTAACGCCGGAGGCGGAGCCGGGGCGTTGGCGGCCGGTTACCAGGCCGGCTACCTGTACCGGGATGCCGGCTTTGGTGGTTTTTAGTTGTTCGGCGCTTAGGCAGAACTGTAGGTGGCCTTGTTCCCGGAGCAGGGCCAGTGGGTGGCGTTGGAGGGTCAGGCCCTGGCTGGCGTAGTCGGCGAGGACGTTCTGGCCTTCGGTGGGTTCTGGTAGTTGGCTGCAGGTTTCCAGTTCGTAGTGTTCGTCTTCTTCTGCCGCAGCGAAGAGCTCTGAGGGCTTTTCGTGGCCCAAGAGTTGCCAGTAGGCCTGGTGGCGGTTAGCCGCGAAGGCGGGCATGGCGTTGGCGCCGGCGAGGAGTTCCATTTCGCGCTGGTTGAGGCCTGCCAGGCGGCGTAATTCGGCGGAGGATCGGTAGCCGGTTTCGGGACGGTTTTGGTGTAGGCGCTCGGCGGCACTGGCTGGGAATCCCTGGATGATTCTCAGGCCCAGGCGTAGTTGAAGGTCCGGGCCTTCCAGAGTGTGGTTCCACTGGCTGTTGTTGATGTCTGGAGGTAGTGTCACTACGTTGTGGCGTTTGGCGTCCTGTAGCAGTTGCGATGGGGAGTAGAATCCCATGGGCTGGCTGTTGAGTAGGGCGCAGTAGAAGGCGGCTGGGTAGTGGCGTTTTATCCAGGCGGAAACGTAAACGAGCAGGGCGAAGCTGGCTGCGTGGGATTCCGGGAAGCCGTAGCCGCCGAAGCCGCAGATTTGCAGGTATAGGCGCTCGGCAAAGTCCGCATTGTGGCCCCGTGCCAGCATGCCGTTGATGAGTTTTTCCCGGAAGGGGGTCATGTCGCCGTGGGATTTCCAGGCGGCCATGGCGCGGCGGAGTTGGTCGGCTTCGCCAGCGGTGAATCCGGCGGCCACCATGGCCAGCTTGATGACTTGTTCCTGGAAAATGGGCACGCCTAAAGTGCGTTCCAGTACGCCACGGATGGCGTCGTTGGGATAGTCCACCGGCTCAAGCCCGTGCTTGCGGCGCAGGTATGGGTGCACCATGTCACCCTGGATGGGGCCGGGGCGGACGATGGCCACTTCGATGACCAGGTCGTAGAAGGTTTCGGGTTTGAGCCTGGGCAGCATGTTGATCTGGGCGCGGGATTCCACCTGGAATACGCCGATGCTGTCGCCTTTTTGCAGCATGTTGTAGGTGGCCGGGTCTTCCTGGGGAATGTCCTGCATGCGAAAGGGCTGGCCTTTCTGCTGGCTGATCAGCTCCAGGGCTTTGCGGATGGCGGTCAGCATGCCCAGTGCGAGCACGTCTACTTTCATCAGGCCCAGGCTTTCAAGGTCGTCTTTGTCCCACTGGATAACGGTGCGGTCTGCCATGGCGGCATTTTCTACCGGCACCAGTTCGCTCAGCGGGCCCGAACTGATAACGAACCCCCCCACGTGTTGGGAAAGGTGCCGGGGGAAGCCGAGCAGGGTGTTTACCAGAGCAAAGAACTGGTCTGCCACTTTCGGGTTGCGGGTCAGGCGCTTGTCGAGAATCTGCTGACGCCAGTTGGTGGCTTTGTCACGCCAGTCGATGCCTTCCAGTAGTTGTTCCACCAGTGCAGGGTCAAACCCCAGGGCTTTGCCAACGTCGCGAATAGCGCTCTTTGGGCGGTAGCGGATAACGGTTGCGGCCAGTGCAGCCCGCTCCCGGCTGTAGCGTTGGTAGATGTACTGAATCACTTCTTCCCGGCATTCGTGTTCAAAGTCCACGTCGATGTCCGGCGGCTCGTTTCTGTCTTTGGAAATGAAACGTTCAAACAGCAGGTCGACCTGGGCCGGGTTTACTTCGGTAATGCCCAGGCAATAGCACACGGCGGAGTTGGCAGCGGAGCCACGGCCCTGGCACAGAATGCCCCGGCTGCGGGCGAAGGCAACTATGTCGTGGATGGTGAGGAAGTAGTGTTCGTACTTCATCTCAGAAATCAGCCCCAGTTCTTTGCGTATCAGGGCCTGAACAGACAGTGGTGTGCCTGCCGGGTAGCGTCGCCGTTCACCTTCCTGGGTCAAGCGCTTCAGATAGGCGGCCGGGGTGTCCCCCTTGGGTACGAGATCAGGAGGGTATTCGTAACGCAGGCTGCCGGGCTCAAAGGTGCACTGTTGAGCAATGTGTAAAGATTCTTTCAGCCAGGCTTCGGGAAACAACCGTTGCAGAACCGGTAGAGGGCGCAAGTATCGTTCACCGTTCTGAAACAGGCAGTGGCCGGCGTTTTCCAGGCTGGTGTGGTTACGCAGGGCAGTTAAGACATCTTGCAATGGCTGGCGTTGCCGGCTGTGCATGTGCACTGCGCCGGTGGCGGTTACCGGGCAGCGCAAATGCTCGCAAAGCCAGCGAACCCGGGCCAGTTGTTGCTCTTCACCGGACTCAAGGGTGCGGGCGGCGGCAATCCAGAGGCGGTGCTCAAACAGCCGGAGCAACCATTCGCCGCAGGCCAGCGCTTGATCTGCATCGGCTTCAGCCGGTGAGGGCGGTAACCACAGGCACAGGCAGTCATCCAGGGCATGGGTTTCCGCATCACTATGAAAAAGCTGATATTGGCCTTTTTCTGCCCGGCGCCGACCGGTGGTTATAAACTGGCAGAGCTGGCCATAGCCTTTGCGAGTGCGGGCCAGAAGAATAAATCGGGGTGTGCTGGCATCGGGTGGGCTGTCGGCCAGCTCAAACCAGCTCCCGGTAATCAGTTTAACCGGGCTTTCTTTCAGTGCTGCCCAGGCTCGGGGGATGCCCGCAACCGAGCAGGCATCGGTAATGGCCAGTGCTGTATACCCAAGCTCTGCGGCGCGCTCCGCAAGCTCATGGGGATGAGAGGCTCCAGTCAGGAAGGTGAAGTTACTGAAGCAGAACAGTTCGGCATAAGAAGATTCGCCCATCAGCCAAACCATCCGTGTATAAACCAGCCTTCCCGCATATCCCGGAATACCCAGGCCAGTTGTCCGCTGTTCAATTGGGCAATGTAATAATCCCGGTGTACTCGCTGGCCGTCCCACCAGCCCCCGCTAATCCGTTCCGGGCCGGTAAACCAGGCTTTGGGGGTTTCTGTTAGCGGCTGTGGGCCTTGCAGAAGCCACAGAGGGCGACGGGGCAGTTGGCCTGTCGCTGCTATGGTTGCGCGGTTTGATCGTCGCACGTCTGAGGTACTCCATGCCCGCTCGGGCCGGTGGTCATCCGTGGGTGCCAGCTGTTTAAGTGCATTCTCCCCAAGCCTTGCTTGCAGGCGGCTTATCAGGGTGTGCCAAGCTTCATTCAGGTCCTGGCTTTCGCCTAGCAAATCTTGCCCGCCGTGCATTTCCCGGCCTAGAAACCGTTTAACCGTCAGGCGCAACGATGCGACCGGAGCTTTAAGCGGCTGTTGTTCAAAGCGTAGGGTGATGAGGCTCAAAAATGCCTCCGCGCGGTGTTCCGGGCCGGATGTACGAATGCGAAGGTGCGTAGGTTCCCCGTTTCTGTGCTGAAGCACTAGCAGTAAGCAATCGGTATCCTGCTGGCGCCAACACAGATCTTTTTCCAGTTCAGAAAGCATGCGATGCAGTGGGAAAAGCAGCCCCTGTGACCGTTCAATATCCTGAACAAAGTCTGCTTGTTGCCGGAAGTGATGTGATGGTTGCCAAGGGGGTTGAGGATCGGCTCTTGACCCCTGAATTTTCTGGATAGTCGCCAGGGTTTCGGGGGATAGCCGCCGCGCCATCTCTGCCGGGGGTAAACCGAAGACTTCACCAAGGGTGCTCAAACCAAGCCGTTTCAAGCGTGTGCTGGTGCGCGTATCAAACTCCGCGGCTTGCAGGGGTATTCTGCCTAGAGTCCGGAGGATTTGGGCTGTATCAGATGTGCATTCACCCATGCCGTTGCGTGCGATAAGGCCCGCAGCCAAGGGGGTGTGGCCAATGCCCATCCAGGCAGTAAGCTGACGCTCGTGCAGTACTTCTTCTATTGTTCGCCAAGCTGCCGGAAGGCCGCCGTACAATCGCTGCAGACTGCCTATTTCAGCTAGCAAACCGTTAGGCGGAACCAGAACAATATGAGCCGCATAGCGGTACACCCAAAGGGCCTGGTCTTCCAGAATACGGGTTTCCTGTGCCTGGTCTGCTCTTACTATTCCCAGATCTGGCGCAAGACTAATGGCCGTTTTTAGCCGCATGCCAGCTTTCACGCCCAGATCCCGGGCAGCGGGGCAGGCCTGTATTACCTGTTGCCCGGAGCCCTCCACAATCGCCAGGGCAGCGACGTTTTCACCGGAACGGCGAATGTGATCCAGTAGCAGGTGAGGAAAGTGTAAATGCAGCCAAAGCATGGAAGTTACCGTGCCGCCGTAGGCCAGGGGCCTTGAACCACTCGGGGTGTTTCATGGTGGGACAGACTTGCCCGATGAGCTATGGCAAGCGAGCAGCGTTGCCCCGGCCAGCTACCGCGACGTTTCACTACATTCACTTTCAGGCTCTGCTGATGGTCAGGCTCCAGCTCAAGGCGCAAGGCAGCCGGGGAGTTTTGTTCGGCGTAATGGCGCTCACGAAAAAGCACGCAAACGTTGCTTCCGGCCTCAGCCGCCAACTGCAAGCGCCGGATTTCCCGGGCAGCCAGTTTGCCGGGCCAAGCCATTACCAGGCCGGTAACCGGGGAGCGCAGGCAGTTTTCCAGAGTCCATAGAAAATCGCCCTTGTCTTCAGTGTGGATCATGATGACCTGATCCAGGTTGATGCCTTCTCTCGCCAGCGCCGGGGCATAGGGCGTGTGTGGCGGGTTCAGCCAGAACACGGTTTTGCCATCTTGCGAAAGCCTCTGCATTAGAGGCACTAACAGGGTCAGCTCACCGATACCGGGCGCGTCCAGCAGGCACTCGCTCAAAGCACCACGGGGCCAGCCAAGTCCGCCAAGCTGGTTATCCAGAGCCTGGTAACCGGTCGGTTCTGCCGGTTGAGTGGTTTTGTTGTGCCTGTGTCCCTGCCAGACACGGGCGTCCTGCATTAGCGTATTAATAAGCTCGCTCATGGCATATTTCCGAAATACTGTTTAAATATACAGTATTCCGAAGAGAGGCTGATTTCAAGACGCCGGTTGATAAAATGAGTGAGCGGACCCATCTTGTATTATCTATAGCGGTAGGAAATTCGGATATCAGCTCGGAGGTTATGCATGAGTGGACTGGCTGAACAGCATTGTGAGGCGTGTAATGCTAGCGCCCCCAAGGTAACCGATGAGGAGAAGCGCTCACTGCACAAAGGCGTTCAGGATTGGGAAATCCTCAGCGTCGATGGCGAAGAGCAATTGCGCCGGGCATTTAAATTCAAAAATTTCGCTCAGGCTCTGGCGTTTACCAACATGGTGGGCGAGCTGGCTGAGGGAGAGAATCATCATCCGGCTATCTTGCTGGAATATGGGAAGGCGACAATAAGTTGGTGGACCCACTCAATCGGTGGGCTGCACAAGAATGACTTCATCATGGCTGCGAGAACAGACGCGGCTTACCACTGATCGTCTTTTTTTTCCTCGGCTTCAAGCTCTGCCTTGCGCTTACGGATTTTCTCCAGCTTGTCTTTCGGAATATGCATTTTGCTGGCTGAGTCCCGAAGCATGAACAGACTGCCCAATATCAGGCCCAGGGCAGCGAGTATAAAAATCCAGCCTATCATTGGCATACGCCAGGTTCCCTTTTGGTTGGTATCGTGTTGTTGAAGTGTTTTCTTCTATAGTGGAATGTCCTGGCCGGCTTGGCAGAACGTTCCATGTCTTATTAAGCATTATGGCAGCGTCTGCCGAAAACAGGAGTTCTATCAGATGGCAAAGTTATTACAGGTTGATTTTCCTTTTACTGGTCCTTTTGGTGCAGAAATGGCTGAGGCGCTAAAAGATCTTGCTGTTTCTATCACTGAAGAGCCCGGCTTTATCTGGAAAATATGGACAGAGAACGCATCTGAAAATGATGCTGGCGGGATTTACCTTTTTAAAACAGAAGAAACGGCTCAGGCTTATCTTGAAAAGCACACAGCAAGACTCAAGGGGCTTGGTGTTGAAAAAGTTCATGGCAAAATTTTTGATGTGAACCTGGACTTGTCGAAGATCACAAACGGGCCTGTTTAAGGTTCTGAAATCGGCGCAAAATACATTCATTAGCAAACAAACAGTGTTCAAGGAGCCCGTCATTATGAGCGATTCCAGCTACGTCCCGCCCAAAGTCTGGAAATGGGAGTCTGCAAGCGGTGGCGCTTTTTCAAATATTAACCGCCCCATTGCTGGCCCGACTCACGATAAAGAGCTGCCAGTTGGTAAGCATCCTTTTCAGCTTTATTCACTGGCTACGCCAAATGGTGTGAAAGTTACGATAATGCTGGAGGAGCTGCTGGAGCTGGGTATTAACGAAGCGGAGTACGATGCCTGGATCATCCGCATTAATGAGGGCGAGCAGTTCGGCAGCGGGTTTGTGGATGTGAACCCCAACTCCAAAATACCCGCGCTGATGGACCGGTCTCAGGATCCTGCTGTTCGCGTATTTGAATCTGGTTCCATACTGCTTTACCTGGCGGAAAAATTTGATCGGTTCCTGCCATCGGATATCAAAGGGCGCACCGAAACGCTTAATTGGTTGTTCTGGCAGATGGGCAGTGCGGCTTTTGTGGGTGGTGGCTTTGGACATTTCTTTGCCTATGCACCTGAAAAGTACGAGTACCCCATTAACCGCTACACCATGGAAGTGAAGCGGCAGCTGGATGTGTTGGATCGTCAGTTGGCCAATAACCAGTATATTGCCGGCGATGAGTACACCATTGCCGATATGGCAGCCTGGCCTTGGTACGGCGCCCTGGTGACTAACGCCGTATACGATGCCGCAGAGTTTCTTGAGGCGCACACCTACACCAATGTGATGCGCTGGGCACTGGAGATTAAAAAGCGCCCGGCTGTGCAGCGTGGGCGTATGGTGAATCGCGCTTGGGGTGAGCCAGAAACCCAGCTGCATGAGCGCCACGATGCGAGCGACTTTGAGTACAAAACCCAGGATAAGATTGGTGGGGTTTCCGAAGGCTCCTGATTAATTAATTCAGGCATTTTGATGATTTCTGACATTGCCTACATCGTTGGCCTGACTGCTCTTGCCGGTATCTGCATCCCACTTGGCGGATTACTGGCAAGGGTTGAACGCATCGGTCCCAACTGGCTGGAACAGGAGTTTCGGCACTTTCTGATCGCCTTGGGCGGGGGCATTTTGCTGGGTGCCGTGACCATTGTGCTGATACCGGAAGGGCAGTCGAGCATTGGCGATTCTTTCTGGGCTATTCCCGCCATTATTGCCGGTGGCCTGCTGTTTTTCTGGATTGAGCGGATGCTGGGCGTTCATCATCGGGAATCGCCGCAGTTGATAGGGGTGATGCTGGATTTCGTGCCCGAAGCCGCCGCCTTGGGTGGGCTGATCATCGTTAACCCAAGCCTTGCGCCCTTGATGGCTGTGCTGATTGCTATGCAAAACCTGCCGGAAGGCTTTAACGCCTACCGCGAATTTCTGGACAAACCGGGTTATACATCAAGGAAAACCCTGGCAGTCATGACTGGACTGGCAATGGCTGGGCCGGTTGCAGGGTTGCTTGGGTACTTCTTCCTGTCTGAGCAGCCCGTGGTTCTGGGAACCATCATGCTGGTGGCATCTGGCGGTATTCTGTACCTGATTTTTCAGGATATAGCGCCCCAGTCCCGATTGGACAAGCACTGGGGGCCTCCACTTGGTGCGGTGTTAGGGTTTTGCCTGGCATTGTTCAGCGATATGCTGGTTACGCAGGCTTGAATTACTTCGGCCTCCGATCACCCTCCATAATCTTGGCAACAAAAACCGACTTTCCGTAGGTCTCGAATGACCACCTCATGGCGTCTGAGAGTACCTTCATAACTTCGTCGTACTCGCCGAAGATTTCGGTGCTCATACGACCGGCGACAACTTGCAGGCCGGTCTCTTCCAGCCGGGCGATGAGGTCCCAGATGGGTTGTTTATAGTCATCCTTGAGGGGATAACAGCTCAGTTGTACAGACAGAAACATAATAGATGCCTCCAGTTTGTCTATTGAGTTAGTAGCCCATGGCCGAAGACGTGCTGCGCCTCGGGTCTGCTCCGCCATATAGCGTGCCATCTTCTCCAATCATAATACTCTGAATGGCACCCATAGCCGAGTTGGTGACCACCTTGTGCCCCCGGCTTTCCAGCAGGCGTATAGTGTCCTTGCTGATACCTTGTTCAATGCGAATTTCATCCGGCAACCACTGGTGATGTATGCGTGGCGCGTTGACGGCGGTTTGTATATTCATGCCGTGGTCAATCACGTTCATGATCACTTGCAGGGTTGTAGTGATAATGCGCGAGCCGCCAGGGCTGCCGGTGACCAGAAAGTTGCGGTCACCTTTGCGCACAATGGTGGGCGACATGGAGCTGAGCATGCGCTTACCAGGCTCCACTTTGTTTGCTGCGCCGCCAATCAGGCCGTAGGCATTGGGCACGCCCGGCTTGGCGCTGAAATCGTCCATTTCATTGTTGAGCAGAAAGCCGGCACCTTGTACGGTGATGCCTGAGCCATAACTGAAGTTGATGGTGTAGGTGTTTGATACCGCATTGCCCCACTTATCTACAACCGAAAAATGCGTGGTTTCAGGGCTTTCGTAGCTTGCTGGTTGGCCGGGACGAACCTCACTCGCCGGGCGAGCCTTGTCCATCTTGATGCCTTGCCGCAATTCGTCGGCATAAGATTTACTGGTCAGTCCTTTCAGTGGCACGTCTACATAATCCGTATCGCCCAAATATTCAGAGCGGTCGGCATAGGCCAGCTTCATGGCTTCGGCCATATAGTGAATCGTATCCGCCGAGTTGTGGCCCAGCTCTGAGATAGGGAAGCCTTCAAGAACATTCAGTATCTGCACAATGTGAGCGCCTCCAGAGGAGGGCGGTGACATGGAATAGATATCGTAGCCCCGGTAGTTTCCATGCACAGGGGCGCGCACAGCCGGCTGATAGTTTTCAAGATCCTGTCGGGTAATGAGGCCGCCGTGCCTTTCCATTTCTTCAACAATCAGCCGTGCAGTTTCCCCTTCGTAAAAACCTTTCACGCCATCATCTGCAATACGCTGCAGGGTGTCTGCCAGTTCCGGTTGACGAAAACGCTCGCCGGCTTGCCAGGCGGAGCCGTCTTCCTTGTAAAAAGTTGCCTGGGTTGCGGGCCAGCGCTGAAGCCGCTCGCGGGCTTGTTCAAGACCTTCGCTGAAGCGCTTAGGAACAATAAAACCCTCCCGGGCAAGTTTGATTGCCGGTGCCAGTGCCTGCTTCAGGGATATAGTGCCGTGGCGTTCCAGTGCCAAGGCAAGGCCGGCAACGGTGCCGGGGACACCCGCAGCCAGGTGGGTAAACCGGCTGCGATCCTTGACCACTTCTCCGGATTCATCCTGATACATGGTTTCAGTGGCGCCTGAGGGCGCTTTTTCCCGGTAATCTATGGCTTCCGGTTCAGAGCCATCGCCTTTTGAGATCAACATGAAACCACCACCACCGATGTTTCCGGATCTTGGCTGGGTGACGGCCAAGGCAAAACCGGCAGTTACAGCGGCATCCACAGCGTTGCCGCCGTTTTTCAGTACGTCCAGAGCTACCTCTGTAGCCAGGGTGTGGCTGGTTGCCACCATGCCGTTAGACGCGCTGGCGGGGTAAAAGCGCTCGCCCTCCAGAATGGCCTGGCTGAAAACCGGTGATGCCAGAGTTGCAAGGTATACAGTCAGGCTTGCCATCAGGGTGAGTGCGCGTAGCCTGCCTGAGGGTACAGTGAGTCGGGCTTTTCGAATTTGCTGGTGCGGGCCTCTGTCCATGTCTCCATTCCTCGTTTCTGATGTTCAGATAGGCTATAATAGCCCGTCATTTTATAGGGTGCGTACCGGCTAACCCTGGTTCCTGTTCGGGTTCCTGTTCGGGTTCCTGTTCGGGTTCCTGTTCGGGCTGCCGTTTCCGGCAAGAGTTTTCGTCGCATCCGCTTTCCCGTTTGTCAGTTAAGGAAAGGCTTTCATGGAGCATACCTACCGTCTTGTGATTTCCTGCCCCGACGGGGTTGGAATTGTCGCCAAGGTGAGTAATTTTCTGTCCACTTATAATGGCTGGATAACCGAAGCAAGCCACCACTCCGATACCCATAGTGGTTGGTTTTTCATGCGTCACGAAATCAAAGCTGAGTCTATCCCGTTTGGCCTTGAGCAGTTCCGTGCGGCATTTGCGCCGATTGCCCGGGAATTCAACATGAATTGGCATATCGCCGATTCGGCCCAGCCCAAAAAAGTGGTTCTGATGTGCAGCAAGGAGTCCCACTGCGTGGCTGACCTCCTGTACCGCTGGCACAGCAATGAAATCAACGCTGAAATTGTTGCTGTTATCTCCAATCATGATGATTTGCGTAGCATGGTGGAGTGGCATGGTATTCCATACCACCATATTCCGGTGAGCAAGGCTAATCGTGAAGAAGCGTTTGCCCAGGTCGACGAGTTTTTTGAAGGCTACAAAGCCGATGTGGTGGTGCTTGCGCGCTATATGCAGATTTTGCCTGCCGAGCTTTGTGCAAAGTACTCAGGCAAGGTGATCAATATTCATCACAGTTTTCTGCCGTCCTTTGCCGGGGCACGTCCCTATCACCAGGCATACAGCCGCGGCGTGAAGTTGATCGGCGCTACCTGCCATTACGTGACTCAGGACCTTGATGAAGGGCCGATTATTGAGCAGGACGTTATTCGCATCAATCACAGCGACACCATCGAAGACATGGTGCGTCTGGGTAAGGATGTAGAGAAAAATGTTCTCGCACGGGGATTGCGCTCTCATATCGAAGATCGCGTGATTACCCACGAAAACAAGACGGTAGTATTTGATTAAGGCTGACGCACAGTTGCCCCCAGCAGGGTGCGACTGTGGTAGAGTTGGCGGTTTGACGAAGAATAATTATGGGGCCGGGAAGCGGCCCTGAAACGACTTCCAGATAACGCAAAGGAACCTTTCTCGATGGGTGAATTAGCCAAAGAGATCCTGCCGGTCAATATTGAAGACGAACTGAAGCAGTCTTACCTCGATTACGCCATGAGCGTAATTGTCGGGCGAGCACTTCCTGACGTGCGGGATGGCCTCAAGCCGGTTCACCGTCGTGTTCTGTTCGCTATGTCCGAACTGAACAACGACTGGAACAAGGCCTACAAGAAGTCTGCCCGTGTGGTGGGTGATGTTATTGGTAAATACCACCCGCATGGTGACTCTGCTGTTTACGACACCATCGTTCGTATGGCCCAGCCTTTCTCTCTGCGGTATCCGCTGGTAGATGGCCAGGGCAACTTTGGTTCTATCGACGGTGATAACGCGGCAGCCATGCGTTACACCGAAATCCGCATGAAAAAAATTGCACACTCGTTGCTGGCGGATCTCGAGAAAGAAACCGTAGATTTTGTTGATAACTACGACGGCACAGAGCGCATTCCTGAAGTTATGCCTACCCGGGTTCCTAACCTGCTGGTGAACGGCTCTTCCGGTATCGCTGTAGGCATGGCGACCAACATTCCGCCCCACAACCTGACCGAAGTGGTTAATGGTTGTTTGGCGCTGATTGATAATCCGGATCTCACCTGCGATGAACTGATGGAGTTCATTCCGGGTCCGGATTTCCCGACAGAAGGTATCATCAACGGCCGTGCCGGCATTGTTGAAGCCTATCGTACCGGTCGTGGCCGCATCTACATTCGCGCCCGCCACGAAATCGAAACCGATAAGAAAACCAATCGTGACGCCATTATTATCACCGAGCTGCCGTATCAGCTGAACAAGGCTCGTCTGATCGAAAAGATCGCTGAGCTGGTGAAGGAAAAGCGACTGGAAGGCATCACCGAGCTGCGGGATGAGTCCAACAAGGAAGGTATTCGGATCTTTATAGAGCTGCGCCGTGGTGAAAACCCGGAGGTTGTGGTCAACAACCTGTTCAAGCACACCCAGCTGCAGACGGTATTCGGTATCAACATGGTTGCGCTGATCAACGGCGAGCCAAGAATACTTAACCTTAAAGAAATGCTGGATGCGTTCGTGCGCCACCGCCGTGAAGTGGTCACTCGCCGTACTATCTTTGAGCTGCGTAAAGCCCGTGAGCGTGGCCACATACTTGAAGGCCTGACTGTTGCGCTGGCCAACATCGATGAGATGATCGAGCTGATCAAGGCCTCCCCAAGCTCTGTGGAAGCCAAGGAAAAGCTGATGGCCCGTGGCTGGGCGCCAGGTGATGTAATGGCGATGCTTGAGCGTGCTGGCGAAGATGCCTGCCGCCCGGACGATCTGCCAGAAATCTATGGCCTGCGCGATGGCCTGTACTTTATGTCTCCGGAACAGACCCAGGCTATCCTGGATATGCGTCTGCACCGCCTGACGGGGCTGGAAACTGAAAAGCTCCAGAACGAGTACAAGGAAATCCTGGAAAAAATTGCTGGCTTGCTTGAGATTCTGGCTGACCCTGATCGTTTGATGCAGGTTATCCGTGAAGAGCTGGAAGCCGTAGTAGAAGAGTTTGGTGATGAGCGTCGCACTGAGATAACTAGCTCACAGCGTGACCTCACAATCGCCGACCTGATTGATGAAGAAGAGCTGGTTGTAACTATCTCCCATAGTGGTTACGCGAAGACTCAAGCAGTTGAAGATTACCAGGCTCAGCGCCGTGGTGGCCGTGGTAAGGCTGCGACCTCCATGAAAGACGAAGATTTCGTTGAAAAGCTTCTGGTGGCCAACTCCCACGATACCATTTTGTGCTTCTCAAACCGGGGCAAGGTGTACTGGTTGCGAGTGTTCGAGATTCCTCGTGCCAGCCGTGCGTCTCGTGGCCGGCCGATGGTGAACATTCTGCCGTTGGATGAGGGTGAGCGTATCACCACATTCCTGCCGGTGCGTGATTACCCCGAGAACCAGTTTGTCCTTATGGCAACGTCTGCCGGCGTGGTCAAGAAGACGGCTCTGCCCAACTTCTCACGCCCACGCAGCAGTGGCCTGATTGCCTTGTCTCTGGATGAAGGCGATACATTGATCGGCGCGGCAATAACCGAGGGCGATGCGGAAATCATGCTGTTTTCTTCAGCTGGCAAGGCGGTTCGCTTTAATGAAGAAGCCGTTCGTCCGCTGAGCAGAACAGCCCGTGGTGTGCGCGGTATCAGAATGCCAGAAGGCCACCAGGTGGTCTCCCTGATCATTCCACAGGAAGGCGGCGTTATTCTGACCGCGAGTGAGAATGGTTATGGCAAGCGCACTGCACTTGAAGAGTTCCCAACCTACGGCCGTGGCAGTCAGGGCGTTATTGCCATGCAGTGCTCCGAGCGTAACGGCAACCTGGTAACGGCACTGCAGCTGTTCGAAGGCGACGAAATGATGCTGATTTCCGACAAGGGCACGCTGGTTCGTACCCGTACGGATGAAGTATCGGTTCTCAGTCGGAACACTCAGGGTGTACGTCTGATCAGATTGAGCCAGGAAGACGAGCGCCTGGTCGGTGTGGAGCGGATAGCTGAAACCGACGATGACGACATCGAAGATGCTGATGTAGATGTTGAAGATACAGATATCGAAGGCGAAGACGTTTCAACCAACGAAAGCGAAACTAACAGTCCGGAACAGGATGCTGGCGAGGAATAAGCCAGCACTGCCGAACACCGAATCCGCAAGACGTGAGAGACCACAGGAACATGAGCAGGGCGTATAACTTTTGTGCAGGTCCGGCAACCTTGCCGGAAAGTGTGCTGGCACAGGCACGGGATGAAATGCTGGACTGGCGTGGCACAGGCATGTCCGTAATGGAGATGAGCCACCGTAGTGATGCGTTCGTTGAGATCGCCGAAACTGCTGAGCGAGACTTGCGTGAATTGGCTGGTGTATCAGATGATTACGCCGTACTTTTCATGCAGGGTGGAGCATCAAGCCAGTTCTCCACGATTCCTCTGAACCTGCTTGGTGACAAAACGTCTGCGGATTATGTAAATACTGGAATCTGGTCGAAAAAGGCCATTGATGAAGCCAGACGCTACGCCGGTGTGAATGTGGTTGCGAGCTCGGAAGAGGGCGGCTTCGTCAGCATTCCTGATCAAGCCGCCTGGCAGACCAGTGCCGATGCCGCATACCTGCATTACACCCCCAACGAAACTATCGGTGGACTGGAGTTTGATTTTGTTCCCGATAGCGCCGGCGTTCCATTGGTGGCAGACATGTCTTCTACCATGCTTTCGCGCCCGGTAGATGTTTCAAAGTTTGGTCTTATCTACGCAGGTGCCCAGAAAAACATAGGCCCCTCCGGCCTGGTTGTTGTCATTATCCGGAAAGACCTCCTTGGCAAAGCCCGCAAGGACACGCCAACCATGATGAATTATCAGGTGATTGCGGATAACGGCTCCATGTACAACACGCCTGCAACATACTCCTGGTATCTTGCGGGGCTGGTTTTCAAGTGGTTGAAAGCCCAGGGCGGCGTAACTGCCATGGGCGAGACAAACCGCAGGAAAGCAGAAAAGCTGTACGGCTTTATTGATGCTAATGAGTTTTACGCCAACCCAATCGACCCACGCTTCCGTTCCTGGATGAACATTCCCTTCACCCTTCAGGATGACGCCCTCAACGGTGCTTTCCTTAAAGGAGCCGATGCGCGGGGCTTGTTGAATCTGGCAGGGCACCGCTCGGTGGGAGGTATGCGTGCCAGTATCTATAACGCCATGCCTGAAGCAGGCGTAGATGCCTTGATCCAGTACATGACTGAATTTGCGAAGGAGCGGGGCTGATCATGAGTGATGAGCAGACTCGCTTAGGAGAATTACGGGTAGAAATAGACAGCCTTGATCAGCAGATTATGGAGTTGATCAGTGCTCGTGCGAAATGCGCACAGGAAGTGGCCCATGTAAAAATGGATGCCAACCCTGGGGAGGATGTGTTTTTTTATCGCCCGGAGCGTGAAGCCCAGGTGCTGCGCCGTATCAAGGAGGCCAACCCCGGCCCATTGCCAGATGAAGAAATGGCGAGACTATTCCGGGAAATCATGTCGGCTTGCCTGGCGCTGGAAAAGCCCATGCATATTGCCTTTTTGGGTCCTATCGGCACTTTTACCCAAGCTGCAGCGCTCAAGCATTTCGGTCACTCAGTAGTGAGTGTGCCTTTGCCGGCGATTGATGCGGTTTTCCGCGAGGTAGAATCCGGAGCTGCTCATTATGGCGTTGTGCCAGTTGAGAACTCCACGGAAGGCATGATCAACCACACCCTTGATATGTTCATGACATCTCCGTTGAAAATTTGCGGTGAGGTGCAGTTGAGAATTCACCACCATCTGATGGTGTCGCCGGAATTCCGGGATCAGGAAATTACCCGCATATACTCCCATCAGCAGTCTTTTGCCCAGTGTCGCCAGTGGTTGGATACCCATCGCTACGGGATTGAACGGGTAACCGTTTCCAGCAATGCTGAGGCGGCTCGCCGTGCAGCCAAAGAGCCGGGTACAGCAGCAATTGCTGGCGATATGGCCGCAGAGCTCTATGGCCTGGAAAAACTGGCGAACAGCATTGAGGACCGGCCGGACAACACCACCCGGTTCCTGATTATTGGCCGCGAAGATGTCCCTGCTAGCGGGCACGACAAATCATCCATTCTTGTCTCCATGAGAAACAAGCCGGGCGCTTTGTATCAACTGCTTGAGCCGTTTCACAGTCATGGTATCAGCCTCACGCGGATTGAAACCCGGCCGTCACCAAGTGGCACATGGGCCTATGTGTTCTACATCGATTTTGAAGGCCACATGAGCGATGAGCAGGCTCGCAAAGTGCTTGCCGAGGTAGACGAAGAAGCCGTCGAGCTCAAGCGCCTGGGTTCCTATCCCATCGGTGTTCTTTAGTAGATAGTTTTAAGGAAGGTATATGGCCATCGATTATCAGAGCCTTGCGGTAGAAGGCGTTCAGGCTTTGTCTCCCTATCAGCCGGGCAAGCCAATCAGTGAGCTGGCCCGTGAGCTGGGGCTGGACCCCGCCGAAATTATCAAGCTTGCCAGCAATGAAAACCCTTTGGGCCCCAGTAAAAAAGCAATTTCAGCGGCCGAAAACGCGCTGAAGGAACTTTGCCTGTATCCCGATGGCAATGGGTTTGAACTGAAGCAAAAGTTGTCTGCATATCTCGGTGTGAACCCGGGCCAGATTACGCTCGGAAATGGTTCAAATGACGTGCTCGAAGTGATTGCCCGTTGTTTTGCCGGTGCGGATTCGGAAATTGTATTTTCCCAGTATGCGTTTGCTGTTTATCCAATTGTTACTCAAGCTATTGGCGCCAAAGCGGTTGCCGTGCCGGCCAAAGACTGGGGTCACGACCTGGATGCCATGGCGGCGGCAGTCACAGAGCGCACTCGCCTGGTCTTTGTAGCCAACCCGAACAACCCTACGGGCACCGTGCACGATTCAGACGCGATTGAAGCATTTTTGGGCAAAATTCCGGCCGATGTGTTGGTAGTCCTTGACGAGGCCTACTACGAATACATGACCGGAGAGAAAGACCCGGATGGTGTTGCGCTACTAAGCCGTTTCCCCAATTTGATCGTGTGCCGTACCTTTTCCAAAGCCTGGGGCCTTGCTGCTCTGCGCGTTGGTTACAGCATCAGCTCACCGGCGATTGCCGATATCCTCAACCGCGTGCGCCAGCCTTTCAATGTAAACTCCACTGCTCTTGCGGCCGCCGCCGCGGTGCTGGAGGACACAGATTATCTGCAGCGCTCCCGCGCTGCCAACACCGCTGGCCTGAAGCAGTTGCAAGAAGCCTTCGATCAGATGGGTCTTCGGTATATTCCCTCATCGGGGAATTTTGTGGCCGTTGAAGTGGGGCCGCAAGCTATGGGGGTATATCAGGCATTACTGAGCCACGGAGTCATTGTGCGCCCTGTAACAGGCTACGGCATGCCCAATCATCTTCGGGTGTCCGTGGGGTTGCCTGAACAAAACGAACTATTTCTCAACGCCCTCGCAAAAGCGTTGGCGGCAGCAGGGCAGGGAGCCTGAGGTGCCAGTGCGCGAGCCGCTATTTCAGCGTGTAGCCATAATCGGGTTGGGCCTGATAGGTGGTTCGTTGGCGAGTGCCATCCGGAAAAACAACCTTGCTCGGGAAGTGGTTGGGGTGGATCAGCGCAAAGAGGATCTTCTGTTAGGTCAATCGCTGGGTGTAATTGATACGGTTGCGGAAACCACTGCAGAGGCAGTGCGGGGCGCAGACCTTATCGTACTGGCGGTGCCAGTGCAGGCGACCCGCAAGGTGTTAGAGGAGATACGCCCACACCTTGCAGCAGATGCCATTCTTACTGATGTGGGCAGTACCAAGTCTGGCTTTGTAAAAGATGTAGAGGCGGTATTTGGTGAGTTTTCGCCTCGCGTTATTCCCGGGCACCCGATTGCGGGATCAGAGCGAAGCGGCATTCGTGCGGCCAATCCGGATCTGTTCAGCAATCACAAGGTAATACTGACGCCTCCGGATAACGTCAGCGCCCCTCATCTGGAAAGGCTCCAGGCCTTGTGGGAAGCCTGCGGTGCCACTGTGCTCACCATGTCTGTGGCGTATCACGATGAAGTGTTGGCGGCGACGAGCCACTTGCCCCATCTGATTGCCTTCTCGCTGGTGGATACACTGGCTGGAGAAGACGAGAACATGGATATTTTCCGGTATGCTGCAGGCGGGTTCCGTGATTTTACCCGCATAGCCGCGAGTGATCCGGTTATGTGGCACGATATTTTTCTTTCCAACCGCGATGCCGTTCTCCGGGTTATTGACCACTTTACCCAGGATCTGGATCAGCTGCGCACAGCAATAGCGGATCAGGACGGCGCCACATTGCTGCGAGTGTTCGGCCGCGCCAAAGCAGCACGCGAACACTTTTCAAAAATGCTTTCAGGACAGGCTTACGTGACAAATAACAGTGAAAATCAGGTGACGTTCCGTCTTCAGCCCGGCGGCTCAGTAAATGGCGACATTCGGGTGCCCGGCGATAAATCCATTTCTCATCGCTCGATTATGCTCGGAGCGCTTGCAGAGGGCATAACTGAGGTAAAAGGTTTCCTCGAAGGAGAGGACAGTCTTGCAACGCTGCAGGCTTTCCGTGACATGGGTGTTGCCATCGAAGGGCCGGATAACGGCTTTGTGCGCATTCACGGCGTCGGAATGAACGGCTTGCAGGCGCCTCGTGGGCCAATATACCTCGGCAATTCAGGCACCGGCATGCGCTTGTTTGCGGGACTGTTGGCGGCGCAGCCATTTGCGTCCGAACTGACGGGTGATACCAGTCTTTCCGGACGGCCCATGAATCGTGTTGCCGATCCGTTAAGAGCCATGGGTGCTGTTATTGATACCGCCGAGGGCGGTCGCCCGCCTCTAAAAATTCACGGTACTCAGGATAAGAAGTTGACCGGTATTCATTACGATATGCCGGTTGCCAGTGCTCAGGTTAAATCCTGCCTGTTGCTTGCCGGCTTGTATGCCGATGGCACTACGTCTGTTACTGAGCCTGCACCAACGCGGGATCACACCGAGCGTATGCTGGCGGGCTTTGGCTACAAGGTAGAGCGTGAAGGTCCCACAGCCAGCGTTAAAGGTGGTGGCAAGCTGAAAGCCGGCGTGATTGATGTCCCGGCAGATATTTCATCAGCGGCCTTCTTTATGGTTGCCGCGAGCATTGCTCCGAATTCTGATCTGTTACTGCGCCATGTGGGCATGAACCCGACACGGGTAGGGGTAATTAATATTCTGCGCCAGATGGGTGCCAATATTGAAGTTATGGCCGAGCGTGAAATTGGTGGCGAGCCAGTGGCCGATTTGCGCGTTCGCTCAGCAGAGCTCAAAGGCATTGATATACCGGTAGACCAGGTGCCCCTGGCCATCGACGAATTCCCGGTGTTGTTTATTGCGGCTGTCTGCGCAACTGGCCGTACGGTTCTGACCGGCGCTGAGGAACTTCGGGTAAAGGAAAGTGATCGCATTCAGGTGATGGCTGATGGCCTTGCAACACTTGGGGTGGAAACCACGGTTACGGAAGATGGCATTATTATCGAGGGCGGGCAAACCATTAAAGGCGGCTCTGTTTACAGCCATGACGACCATCGCATTGCTATGTCTTTTGCAGTGGCCTCGTTGCGCGCCACCGAAGAGATCGAAATTAACGGCTGCGCGGTTGTGGCAACATCCTTCCCGGGCTTTGTGGAGCTTGCGAAGGAAACGGGTATCCAGATATCCGCCGAGGGGGCCGAAGGCGGCGCTGAACAGGGAGCACATTAATGTCGAAAGGCAAGGCACCAGTCATCGCAGTGGATGGCCCGGGCGGATCGGGTAAGGGCACAGTTACTCAAATGCTGGCCAAAAAACTGGGCTGGCATCTGCTCGACAGTGGCGCGCTATATCGGCTGACCGCGCTTGCTGCCATTCGCCAGAACGTGGCCCTGGATGATGAGGCACAACTGGTGCGCGTAGCGGCTTCGCTGGACGTTGCTTTCGAGCCCACCCCTGAAGGTGAGCCTGCGAAAGTGATTCTTGCAGGAGAGGATGTTACCTCGGAAATTCGTACCGAAACCTGCGGGGATAATGCATCGCGCATTGCTGTAATGCAGCCGGTTCGGGATGCACTTTTGCAGCGTCAGCGGGATTTTCAGCAAAGCCCCGGGCTGGTTGCTGACGGTCGCGACATGGGCACAGTGGTGTTCCCGGATGCCACCGTTAAAATTTTCCTGACGGCCAGCGCAGAGGAGCGCGCACGCCGGCGTTTCGGCCAGTTGAAGGCAGCGGGTGTCGATGTTAGTATTGACGCCCTTTTAGAGGAGATACGGGTTCGTGATGAACGGGATATGAACCGTTCCGCAGCCCCTCTCAAGCCCGCAGACGATGCGCAAGTCATTGATTCTACGGGGTTGAGTATACAGGAGGTGCTAGACAGGTGTATGGCCGCAGCAGGTCAGACCTGACTACACCTTTTTGTCGTTGAAATACCGGGAGCAGCGTAATCTGCCAGCCGCTGGCTGATTCCGGAATTTATTAACAGACCGTGTTGCTGGCGACACGGAGCATACTTGCATTGAACCTATAGGACTCATAATGAGCGAGAGCTTTGCGGATCTTTTTGAAGAAAGCCTAAAAGAAATTGACATGAAACCAGGTTCCATCGTCCAGGGAACCGTAGTTGATGTTGATAGCGACTGGGTCACAGTTAACGCCGGGCTGAAGTCCGAAGGTGTTATCCCCGCCTCCCAGTTCCTGAATGAAAAAGGCGAGTTGGAAGTAGCTATTGGCGACGTAGTCGACGTAGCACTGGATGCAGTGGAAGATGGTTTCGGTGAAACCCGTCTTTCCCGTGAAAAGGCCAAGCGTGCTGAATCCTGGAAGGTACTCGAGAAGTCCTTCGAAGCGGAAGAAGTCGTCAAAGGTATTATTAACGGCAAGGTTAAGGGTGGTTTCACCGTTGATCTGGCTGGTATTCGTGCGTTCCTGCCAGGTTCCCTGGTAGACGTTCGTCCGGTTCGCGACACTGCGCACCTGGAGAACAAGGAGCTCGAATTCAAAGTTATCAAGCTGGACCAGAAGCGTAACAACGTGGTTGTTTCTCGCCGCGCCGTTCTGGAAGCTGAAAACAGCGCCGAGCGTGAAGCTCTGCTCGAAACCCTGACAGAAGGTCTGTCAATTCAGGGTATCGTCAAGAACCTGACCGACTACGGCGCGTTCGTAGATCTGGGCGGTGTTGACGGCCTGTTGCACATTACCGATATGGCTTGGAAGCGCATCAAGCACCCGAGCGAAATCGTAAACGTTGGTGACGAGATCAACGTTAAAGTACTGAAGTTCGATCGTGAGCGTAACCGTGTATCTCTGGGTCTGAAGCAGCTGGGTGAAGATCCCTGGGTTGATATCAAAGGCCGTTACCCTGAAGGTACCAAGGTTACTGCACGTGTAACCAACCTGACCGATTACGGCTGCTTTGCCGAGCTGGAAGAGGGCGTTGAAGGTCTGGTTCACGTATCTGAAATGGATTGGACCAACAAGAACATCCACCCATCCAAAGTCGTTAATGTTGGCGACGAAGTGGGCGTGATGATTCTGGACATCGATGAAGAGCGTCGTCGTATCTCCCTGGGTATCAAGCAGTGCGTATCCAACCCATGGGAAGATTTCTCCGGCAACTTCAACAAGGGCGACCGCATCTCCGGTAAGATCAAGTCAATCACTGACTTCGGTATCTTCATCGGTCTGGACGGTGGCATCGATGGTCTGGTTCACCTGTCAGACATCAGCTGGAACGAAACAGGCGAAGAAGCCGTTCGTGAATACAAGAAGGGCGACGATGTTGACACCGTTATCCTGTCTGTAGATCCCGAGCGTGAGCGTATTTCCCTGGGTATCAAGCAACTCGAAAGCGATCCGTTCGCCGAGTTTGTTCAGCTGAACGATAAAGGCTCTATCGTCAAGGGCACTGTTTCCGCCATTGATGCCAAGCAAGCTACTATCGCTCTGAACGACGAAGTTGAAGCGATTCTGAAAGCTTCCGAAATCAGCCGTGACCGCGTTGAAGATGCGCGTAACGCTCTGAAGGAAGGCGAAGAAGTCGAAGCCAAGATCATCAGCATCGACCGCAAGAACCGCATCATCAACCTGTCTGTCAAGTCCAAGGACGTTGAAGACGACAAGCAGGCTATTGATACAGTGCGCAGCAAAACTGCAGAAACTTCCTCCGGTGCGACCACCATTGGTGATCTCATCAAGGAGCAAATGCAGCAGCAGAACGCCAACAAGGACTAATATCCGGTTGGTAAGAAAAAAACGGGCTCTAAGAGCCCGTTTTTTTTGTGTTTTTTTCTGATTTAGCTAAACTGAGGAAGTGGGAATTCGGCAATCATTGGCCGAATAAATAAGAAAAGAGGGAAGTGCCTCATGACGAAGTCAGAACTGGTCGAATTAATTGCCTCGAAACAAACGCAGCTCTCGGTTAAAGATGTTGAGTTGGCGGTAAAAACAATTATTGAGCATATGTCCCAGTCTCTTGCTAACGGACAAAGAATCGAGATCCGGGGGTTTGGTAGCTTCTCCCTTCACCATCGCGCCGCCCGTACCGGTCGGAATCCGAAAACCGGAGAGGCTGTGCAGTTGCCAGCAAAGTATGTTCCTCACTTCAAGCCCGGCAAGGAACTTCGTGAGCAGGTGAATGACAGTTTGAAGCAGGGTTTTTAGGCTTTTCATCTCTGAATTGAAACACCTATAATTCGGACACTTATCAGCGTTTGGGAGAGCTAAAGCTATGGCAGGATTACAGAAGATCCTCTTGATTCTGTTGGTACTGGTCCTGGTATTGCTGGCGCTTGTGTTCTCCCTGAATAACCAGATGGCGGTTGCTCTTAACTTTCTGGTATTTGAGACCAAGCCCCATGGTGTCGCCGTCTGGATTATCATGTCGTTTGTTATCGGTGCGCTGGTTGGAATACTGATCACCATTCTCGCCACATTCCGCACATCGATTTCCCGCAAGACTCTTCAGAAACGACTTGGTCGCGCCGAACAGGCATTGGAAAAATCCAAGGCCCAGAACGACCAGGCTATTTAATGGACATAGTGTTTCAGTGGCTACTGTTGACTGTTGCAGTTGCCGTTGGCTGGTTTGTCGGCCGGCTGGGTAATGGTCGTAGCCGGGCCCGAACAAAGATTGCCGATGAAGACTCTGTCAAAGATCGGTTGCAGTTTCTATTCACGAATTATTCAGATCAGGCCGTCGATAATTTTGTGCAGTCGTTGGCTGTAAACAAGGATACCGTAAGTCTCCACCTCTCTATTGGCAGGCACTTTCGCAACAAAGGCGAAACGGATCGAGCCATTCTCGTGCACCAGAATTTGCTCGCAAGGCCTGAACTGCACCCCCGGTTCTCCCCCCAGGTAACGCTTGAGCTTGCAATGGATTTCCTGAATGCCGGCTTGTTGGACCGAGCTGAAGCGCTATTGCAGCAGTTGATGGGAGATCGGGAGTACGGCCGAAAAGCTGCACAGCAACTCATCGAGCTTTATCAGCAAGAGCGGGAGTGGGGCAAGGCTGCAGATGTAGCTCGAGCCCTGACCAAAAATGATGCAGATCCCGGGATGTTCAAGGACCTTGCTTATCTTACCTGTGAGTTGGCGGAAAAGGCACTTGTGAAGGATGACCGCTGGGGCGCTCAGAAGCTTGCCAAAGAGGCGCTGGATTACGACCGCTCCTGTGTTCGCGCTACATTGATTTTGATGAAGATTCTGGTCCGGCAGGGCAGCTATCGAGATGCGGGTAACCAGGGGTTGAAAGTCTTTGATCAAAACCCGGATTTTGGGCCAGAAGCCATTGATCGCCTTATGAAGCTTGAACACGAGCATGGAGATATTGGCAGGCTGGTCAAGAAATTACGTAAATTATACGAGGCCTACCCGAGTACCAGCTTGCTATTGGCTCTGGTAGAGTCGGTAGAGCGAGTTGCAGGCCGCCCTGCCGCAATCGAGCTGCTGCGCATGGAACTGGAAATACGCCCGAGCATGAGAGGTCTGTTACGGCTTGTTGAGATGGCAGGCTATGAAAAGGGTATGACCACTGACGAAGGGCGCCTCGTTAGTCGTATCGGTCTCATGATTCTTGCCAACAGGCCGGTTTACCGTTGTGTAAGTTGCGGCTTCTCGGGGCAGCAGCTGCACTGGCTATGCCCCAGCTGTAAACAATGGGAGACAGTTCGTCCCATACAGGGCGTTGAGGCTGAGTAGCTTTGTTCCCTGTTTTCAGTTTTTAACATCTACCTTCATTCTTTATCAAAACCTCGCAGGACATACCAACGTGCAAACTTCGAACGACCCCAATATCATCGTTGCTCTGGACTTCCCCTCTGCAAACCCGGCGCTGGAGCTGGCAGATAGGCTGGATCCGGCAAAGTGCCGGTTAAAGGTTGGCAAAGAACTTTTTACACGCTCCGGCCCTCAGCTGGTTGAAAGCTTGCAGAAGCGCGGTTTTGATGTGTTTCTGGATCTGAAATTCCACGATATCCCTAACACGGCCTCGTCAGCTGTCGCTGCTGCTGCAGATCTTGGCGTGTGGATGGTTAATGTGCATGCGTCTGGTGGTGAGAAAATGATGTTGGCTTGCCGCGAACGTCTGGAGTCGTTTGGTAAGGATAAGCCACTGCTGATCGCTGTAACGGTTCTTACCAGTATGGACGCTGATGATCTTGCCGGTATCGGGATAAGCAGTTCTCCCGAAATCCAGGTTTCCCGCCTGGCAACCCTGACCCGTAACTGTGGTCTTGATGGTGTTGTCTGTTCTGCGCAGGAAGCAAGCAAGTTGAAAGCAGAGCAGGGTATCGACTTCAAGTTGATTACCCCGGGTATTCGGCCCTTAACTGCCGATAAAGGCGACCAGCAGCGCATCATGACCCCCAGTGATGCCCTCAAAGCCGGTTCCGACTACCTTGTTATAGGTCGTCCGATTACACAGGCTATGGATCCTCTGGCAGCGTTGGAGGCTATTTATGCTGAAGTGATGGGTCTTTAGGGTGTAAAACGAAAAAACCCGCTAACTCAAAGAATTAGCGGGTTTTTAAATAGTGGCTCCCCGAGCTGGGCTCGAACCAGCGACAAACGGATTAACAGTCCGTTGCTCTACCAACTGAGCTATCGGGGAACGTCGTCATGTGACGAGGCGCGTATATTAAGATTACGCCACGGCCTCGTCAACCCCTTACCGAAGTTTTTAGCCCAAAGCCTTCTGCAACCGCTCAATGGCCTTTTCCAGATTATCCATGCTCGTCGCAAAACTCAGGCGCATGTGGCCAGGGCAACCAAATGCAGAGCCCGGAACCAGCGCAACACCCGCTTCGCTCAGCAGCTTCTCTGCGAACTCCACATCGTTGCTGACACCTTCGGTGGCATCAATTGCTGCCTGGAAGCTTGGGAACACGTAGAAGGTGCCGTCGCCTTTCAGGCATTCAACACCCGGCAACTTGTTCAAAGCAGCTACCAGCCAGTCATGACGCTTTTCGAACGCCTTGACCATCTCACCCACGCATTCTTGCGGGCCATCCAGAGCGGCCTGTGCTGCGGCCTGGGAAATGGAGCAAGGGTTTGAGGTGCTTTGAGACTGAATTTTCTTCATTGCCCCAATGATTTTAGCGGGGCCTGCAGCATAACCGATACGCCAGCCCGTCATGGAATAAGCCTTGGATACACCGTTGAGAACAAAGGTGCGATCGTAAAGCTCGGGGCAAGCATTGAGAATGTTGCAAAATGGCTGACCCGTCCAGAGGATAGGCTCGTACATATCATCAGTAGCGATCATGATGTTCGGGTGCTTTTTCAGCACCTCGGCAATGGCCTTCAGCTCTTCCATGGTGTAAGCCATGCCACTGGGGTTGGAAGGGCTGTTGATCACGAACAAGCGTGTACGCTCGGTGATGGCACCTTCCAGTTGTTCCGCAGTGATCTTGAATCGGGTGTCTGCTCCGGTTTCGATGATAACCGGCTTGCCCTCAGCAACCAGAACCATATCCGGGTAGGATACCCAGTAAGGCGCGGGAATAATGGCCTCGTCGCCAGCATTCAGAGTCGCCAGGGCAAGGTTGAAAAAGCTCTGTTTGCCACCACTTGATACGAGTATCTGGTTGGCTTCGTATTCCAGGCCGTTGTCCCGTTTGAATTTCGCAATGATTGCTTTCTTTAAGGCTGGCGTACCATCAACAGCTGTGTACTTTGTCTGGCCACTTTTGATGGCCTCAATGGCTGCCTGCTTGATGTGCTCCGGGGTATCGAAATCCGGCTCGCCTGCACCAAGGCCGATGATATCCTGGCCCGCTGCACGCAATTCGGCAGCTTTGTTGGTGACCGCGAGGGTGGGGGATGGCTTGATTGCCTGTACTCGGCTGGAAAGTTGAAGGTCCAAACTTGCGCTCCTTAAAGCTGCATCTGATAGGTCCGTGACCGGCGGGGTGTCTGAATCCTTGCCTTATGGCGGCTGATTTTCGCCCAGCCGTCGATCGCGTTGATGGTACCATGAAGCTGGCGTAACAATAAATTTCTCTCTTGGGCCAAGTCTTGCAACCGTAAGATATGGCTGGGATTCGTAGTTTGTATGAGTGGAGGTTGTGTGCCGATTATGGGCAGTAATGATTCCAGCAATTCAGGTAAAGAAGGCGTCTTCATTGTTGACTCGCCATTTGAGCCCGCAGGCGACCAGCCAAAGGCTATAGAAGGCCTGATTGACGGCATTCATTCGGGATTGGCAAGCCAGACATTGTTGGGCGTTACCGGCTCGGGCAAGACGTTTACCGTAGCCAAGGTGATTGAATCGGTACAACGTCCGACCATTGTCATGGCTCATAACAAAACCCTGGCTGCGCAGCTCTACGGCGAATTTCGCGAATTTTTCCCCGATAACGCCGTGGAATATTTCGTGTCTTACTATGATTATTACCAGCCAGAGGCCTACGTTCCGTCATCTGATACATTTATTGAGAAAGATGCCTCTATTAACGAGCACATCGAACAGATGCGGTTGTCCGCCACAAAAGCACTGCTTGAGCGTCCGGATGCCATTATCGTGGCAACGGTATCTGCAATCTATGGTTTGGGTGATCCCAAGTCCTACCTGAAAATGATGTTGCATCTGGATAGGGGCGACAAGATAGACCAGCGGCATATTCTGCGCCGGCTGGCTGAGTTGCAATACACCCGCAACGACATCGAATTCCATCGGGCCAATTACCGGGTGCGGGGTGATGTTATCGATGTGTTTCCGGCGGAATCGGAAAAGGAAGCCGTGCGCATCGAGTTGTTTGATGAAGAGGTGGAAAACCTCAGTTATTTCGACCCGCTTACCGGCGAAGTGCTCCGACGGGTTCCCAGGGTTACGATCTATCCCAAGTCGCACTATGTCACACCGCGGCAGACGATTCTGGATGCCGCGGAGCGAATCAAGGTGGAGCTGGACGAGCGCCTGCAGCAGCTCCGGGACAACAACCGCCTTGTGGAAGCCCAGCGGCTCGAAGAGCGAACCCGCTACGATATGGAGATGATGAACGAGCTGGGCTATTGCAACGGCATCGAGAACTACTCTCGCTACCTTTCAGGCAGGGAGCCCGGCGAAGCCCCTCCAACACTGTTTGATTACCTGCCGCCGAATGCGCTGCTGGTTGTTGATGAATCCCACGTGACCATTCCGCAAATCGGTGCCATGTACAAAGGCGACCGCTCCCGGAAAGAAACCCTGGTGGAGTATGGGTTCCGCTTGCCGTCTGCGTTAGATAACCGGCCCATGCGGTTTGACGAATGGGAGCGCATCGCGCCCCAGATGATCTTTGTGTCAGCCACACCCGGCAATTACGAAGCCGAACATGCGGGGCAGGTGGTAGAGCAGGTTGTGAGGCCCACTGGCTTGTTGGATCCGGTGATAGAGGTTCGCCCGGCATCAACACAAGTGGACGACCTGCTTTCTGAAATACACTCCCGGGTAAAGGTAGACGAGCGGGTTCTGGTCACCACGCTGACCAAACGTATGGCAGAAGATCTGACGGACTTCCTGATGGAGCACGATATTCGTGTGCGTTATCTGCACTCGGACATAGACACGGTTGAGCGCGTAGAAATTATTCGTGACCTGCGCCGGGGTGAGTTTGATGTGCTAGTGGGCATCAACCTTCTGCGTGAAGGGCTGGATATGCCGGAAGTATCGCTGGTGACCATTCTGGATGCCGATAAAGAAGGCTTTCTGCGCTCTGAGCGAGCATTGATCCAGACCATCGGCCGGGCCGCCAGAAACCTCAATGGTAAAGCCATTTTGTACGGCGACCGCATTACCGGTTCCATGCAGCGTGCTATTGATGAAACGGATCGCCGGCGTGCCAAACAGCAAGAGCATAACGAGGCCCACGGCATCACACCTCAGGGTCTTAACAAGAAGGTTGCAGACATCATGGAGGGTGCCGGCGGCGGAGGTCGTGGCCGGCGTAAATCCAGCCGGCCCGGTGATATGGCGGCTGAAGAGGCTGAACAGTATCGAACCCGTGTTGGCAGCCGTTCGCCACAGGATTTGCTCAAGGAGGTGACACGCCTTGAGGACGAGATGTACAAAGCTGCTGCCGAACTCGATTTTGAGGCTGCCGCCCGCTTGCGGGATGAAATATCCGGCCTTAAAGAGGCAGCTCTGAGAACCGGTTAAACCGGTTCTCAGATAATATCAGCGCTTGGGGCCAACAATAACGGCGGCCCGAAGTGG
The DNA here is from genome assembly GCF_031631795.1 of Marinobacter xiaoshiensis. Lineage (NCBI taxonomy): Bacteria > Pseudomonadati > Pseudomonadota > Gammaproteobacteria > Pseudomonadales > Marinobacteraceae > Marinobacter > Marinobacter xiaoshiensis. Next base: position 191,031 of record NZ_JAVMBO010000010.1, on the reverse strand, counting down.
CTGAACGCTGCCGTAGCGTGAAATTTGGCTGAATACCCGTTTATCCACCGGTAAATACTGTTTGTCTGCTACGGTTTCGCCGTCGTCTGCGTCTATTTCCGGATCGTGTAAATACACAAACTGGTCATCTATGGCGCATACCGTAACCCAGTGGGGCACGCGGCTGCGGTTCAGTTGCCAGGTACTGATCAATATGACTGGTATCTGGCCATTTAGCAGGGCCTGCTCCATGGCTTCCAGCGTCAGCGGATCGTGGTGTAACTGTATATCAGTTTGGCCAATATCGTGCAGGAAGCCTTCATGTACCAATTCCAGAACCCGCTTTTTGTCATCGTTGCGGACGGTGTCCCGGAATAGCGGGCCTTCCGTACTGATCCAGATACTGGCTTCAAAGCCGCGTTTCCATGCCGACAGCGCAAGACCATGGGGGCCGCAGCCGCCATGGCCAGCCAGCATGAAGATTGTGGTGGCCTCACGCCAGATTCTGAGTTCTTCCAGGGTGGTGAGTGATTGCTCCTCATCTAGCGCTGCCATGGCCATAATCAATGCGGCCGGGCCACAGGAAAAGTCAGTGGTTTGCGGATAATAGGGTACGGGCAGGAATTCCTGCGTGGGCTCATAAAACAGGATGCGGCGTTCAAAGCGCAGGGCCGTGCCCTGATCTTCGTAATAGTCCCGATAGGTACCAAACTGCCGATAGCCCAGGCGCTTGTACAGGGCAATGGCGCCGCTGTTGTCTTCCCGAACTTCCAGGCGCATGAGAATGCGGCCTGCTTCTGCTGCCTCTCGTTCTGCTGCCTTTACCAGCTTTTCACCAACACCACGACCGCGCGCTGCTGGCAGCACTGCAATAGAATAGATGCGGGCCATTCGGGTAGCTGCGCTCATCAGGACCAGGCAATAGCCCAGAAGCTCGCTCACGCCCTCATTTTTTGTTTCTGCAACAATCAATCTGTCCCGGGGCATGTCCAGAAAACGCCGAAAGCTTCGGCGGGATAACCTGTCTTCCGTAAAACAGCGATGCTCAAGCTGCAAAAGCGCATTCAGGTCATCACTTGTGGCTTGCCGGAGTTGCAAATCGGACATGTATAAAGCGGCCTTGAGAATATAGGCATGGGGCATGCTGGTAGGCTTCCCGTATGCAGCTATTATGATTGAGAGTAACGAATTGGAAAATACGCTTATTATGAGTAAAAGCACTCATTATCCGTGGATTGTTCCAGCGCCACTGGCGGCGTATTGTTGCGACTTGTTTTCCAGGCAATTATCTCCGGGGAGGAGCGCCTTTAATGTCTCGTTTGCTTATCGTTGTAGACCGCACCAAGGACTGGGCTCCATATTACCCCAGTGAGGATGTACTGACATTTGATCAGTACCTGCAGTTTTCTGCGCCGGCGAATAGCCGCGTGCGTGTAATAAACCTTTGCCAAAGCGCAAAATACCTGAGCCGTGGTTACTACTGTTCTCTGCTGGCTGAAGCCCGTGGACACCATGTGGTTCCATCAGTGATGACGTTGAACGATCTGAGCCGAAAGGGGTTGTTCTCTCTTGAGTTGGAAGAACTCGATGCCAGTGTCGTCAATTGGCTGGAAGCTGCTGGCTCAGCCATTGACCCGGCCAGCGACGAACGTAACGCTACCCATGAGGTCCGGATTCGCACCTACTTCGGGCAAACCGAACATCCGGATCTCAAGCCGGTGGCGCGGGCCTTGTTTGAGCGGTTTCCTTGTCCAATCCTTGAGATTGTGTTCCGGCGCAGGAAAACATGGCAGATAGAATCCATGAAGCCCGCCGCCCCTGCAGATCTTAATGAGGCTGATCAGGATGTTTTTGCCACTGCATTCGATCGCTTCAGCAGCATGGTTTGGCGAAAGCCCAGAACCCGCCGCCGCTATCGCTTTGACCTGGCGATTCTGGTGAATCCGGACGAAGAAATGCCGCCCAGTGATGCGGTGGCGCTGAAACGCTTTGAAAAAGCCGGGCGCAAGCTGGGTATTAATGTGGAGCAGATTACGCGTCGGGATTATATGCGCTTGCCTGAGTACGATGGCCTGTTCATCCGTGAAACCACTGCCATAGATCACCACACCTATCGCTTTGCCCGTAAGGCAGAAGCGGAAGGCTTGGTAGTGATTGACGATCCCGCATCGATCCTGAAATGTACCAACAAAGTTTTTCTGGCTGATTTGCTGAAGAACAATAAAATACCTACACCGAAAACGCTGATTCTCTCAAAAGATCAGAAAGATGCAGTGGAGCAGGTGGTTCAGGAGTTGGGCTTTCCGGCCGTTATCAAAATACCGGATGGCGCGTTCTCCAGGGGGGTGACCAAGGCCGAAGATGAGGCATCCCTAAGGGCAGGGTTGAAAGACTTGTTCCGTCAGTCAGCGTTGGTGTTGGCGCAAGAGTACCTGTACACAGATTACGACTGGCGTATCGGCGTACTGGGCGGGCGGGCTATCTATGCATGTAAATACATGATGGTGAAAGGTCACTGGCAGATCTATCAACATGGCGAATCAGCAAGTGAGAGCGGCGGGTTTGAAACCATGCCCACCTATGAAGTGCCGAGAAATGTTATTCAGGCGGCGTTGAACTCCACCCGACTGATCGGTAACGGGCTCTACGGTGTGGATATCAAACAGTCTGGAAACCGGGTTGCCGTTATTGAAGTTAACGATAACCCGAGTATTGATGCGGGTGTTGAAGACCTGTTTCTCGGCGGCGAACTTTACACGCTGATCATGCAGGAATTCCTTTCCCGAATGGAAGAGAATCGCCGCCGTTAATGGCCTTTAAAGTGAAGGATGCCGGGTGGCCCGTTTACAGGCCGGCCACCCAGATTCTTACACTGCCAAACCAGGGATAAGCTTCCAGATGCTGCCGGACGTTTTCAGGTGTGAAGACCGCCTCCGGGTCCTGCTCATCCAGAAAAATCTCCATATGCAGCTTGTTTCTCAGGTAATGAAGTCTTAGCCGGCTACGCTGTGGGATTTCCCCAAGGTGTTCCGCAATGATGCTTGCCACTTCTGCACGGGAGGGCAGTTGTTCTGTGGTTGCAAACTCATGATCTTCATCGTTCTCGGCATCAATATGAAAGTTGATGTCGAGAATGTTATCCAGAGCGTTGCGCATTCCGGCGACCACTTGCATGCCTATCTGATGGCCTTCGGACACGCTGATTTCAGGGCGCACCACCAAGTGAATATCCAGAAGAATATCCTGCCCCATGCGTCGACTGCGAAGTTCATGTACGTTCAGAACGCCGTCAGTCTCCCGCGCTATGGTTTTCAGCATTTCGGTATCGTCGGGCGATAATCCTGTGTCTACAAGCTCCTGAACGCTGTCCCAGGTAAACTTCCAGCCAATGTGAATAATGATTACCGCAATTGCCACGGCCGCGAGCATATCCAGCCATACAAATCCAAGCATGGCACCGGCGGTTGAAGCCAGAACCACCAGGGAAGAAAGGGCGTCGGTGCGGCTGTGCCAGGCATTGGCGATAATCAAATCCGAGCGGATGGCCAGGCCGACATGCTTGGTGTAGCGGAAAATCCACTCCTTTCCCACTACAGAAATAGCTGCGGCGACCAGCACCGGCCATTCGGGAATGTGGTCAACATCGCCTTCAATCAGCCTGAGGGTGTTTTCCCAGGCAAGGGCTGCACCCACTGCAATCAGGATGCTGCCGAGTACCAGGGTGCCAAAGGTCTCTATGCGCTGATGGCCGTAAGGGTGACAGTCATCGGGTTCCTGGCGGGAGACTTTCATTACGCCCAGCACAACAACGTCGGATGCTACATCCGTAAACGAGTGAATGCCGTCAACCAGAAGAGCTTGGGAATGAAAAAGGGTACCGCCGATGACCTTGATGATTCCAAGGAAGGCATCAAGGATCATTCCTATAATGGTAACCCGGGAAGCTGCTTTCACTTCAACCGCCAGGTTGTCGCGGTTGCGTTGGGCTGGTGAAACGGGCTGTTGCATTGAAAAAAACTCCGAAAATTTCCGCATTCCTGCTTGATTTATACACATCATAGCAGTAGTGCCTTTGAATGACAGTTTGTTCAGAATCTTTTCTATTTTAAGTGAAATTTAAATAACATGTTGAAAATAAAAGAAAAATAAACTGGTTAAAAAATGATCAATCTGTAGATGGGCGCAGGTTGCAAGGGGTAGGCAAGGATGCTCCGCAATTTTCAACAGGGTTATCCACAGATTCCGTGGAAAAGCTCCCAAGAGCCTAAGTATACAGATGTTTAGCACTGTTGTTTTATGTTACCGGGCCGCTGTGGAAAACTTCCGGTATACTCGCGAGCACGTTTTATTGAGGAGCTTTCAGATGTACGGCGTTATCCGCAACCTGCTTTTCCGGTTACCACCCGAACAGGCTCATGCTGTTGCATTAAATGGCCTGGATCTGGCGTATCGCCTGCGCCTGCTGGGTGCTTTTGCACCGAAAACAGAAGCGCTGCCAGTCAATGTGATGGGGCTTGATTTCCCCAACCCGGTGGGGCTTGCAGCAGGGCTGGACAAAAACGCAGATCATCTGGACTCTCTGGGCGCCCTGGGGTTTGGCTTTATTGAAGTTGGAACTGTTACACCACTGGCACAACCGGGTAACCCGAAACCCCGTATGTTCCGCCTGCCAGAGTACCAGGCCATTATTAACCGCATGGGTTTCAATAACGAAGGTCTGGCCCACATGCTGGAGCGAGTAGACAGGCGCAGCTATCGGGGCATTCTCGGGATTAATGTTGGTAAAAACAAAGATACGCCAAATGACGAATCCGAGTCGGATTATCGGAAGGGCATAGCAGCAGTTTATAACCGGGCAGACTACATCACGGTAAACGTATCATCACCGAACACGCCGGGTTTACGGGATCTTCAATTTGGTGATTCACTGAAAGGTCTGCTTCATGCTATTAAGGATGAGCAGCTAAAGTGTCAGAGCCAGCTCGGCCGTTACGTGCCAATTGCCGTTAAAATTGCTCCGGACATGGATGATGCAGGCATAAGGTTTGTGGCCTCCGCTCTGAAAGAAGCCGGGCTGGACGGTGTTATTGCTACAAATACCACCATAAGTCGCGACGCAGTGGCAGGTCATGTCTATGGGGCCGAAGCCGGTGGTCTTAGTGGTGCTCCGGTCAGAGAGGCATCTTTAAGAGTTATCAAGGGGCTGTATGCAGAGCTTGGAGATGACTTACCCATTATTGGTGTGGGTGGTATTACAGATGGTGAGAGTGCAGCTGAAAAGATCCGTGCGGGCGCTAAACTGGTTCAGTTATACACCGGCTTTATCTACCGGGGGCCTGATCTGATCGGAGAGGCTGTTGAGGCGATTCGAAAGCTCAAATAGATAGGCGGGTGCAGAAACGACAGGCGGAAAACAAGGAAGGGCCCGCAATGCGGGCCCTCACGGGGAGTTAACCCCGTTGCGCTCATCAGCGCATGAGACGGGGCGGGAGGCCCCGTATTGGTTGTGCTGAATACTGCGTCAAATTGTGTGACAAAAGATCAGATTAAGAAGTCGGGGTTTAGCAAATATCACGCGGTGGTGACGTTTGCCATTTTGTGGATACCAGAGACGCCAGTCATGCCATCCCATTGATCTGTGCGGCCTTCTCGCCACCCATTCAACCATTCCTGGCGGACTTCTGCCTGGTCGAGCGGACAGCTGTCTTTGGACTTTCCGGACACGCCAGCGAGGTAACCCCGCTTGAATGCACGAGCGTACATATCTCTTTTCTGTCTTTTCATGCCGTTCCTCACTAATGGATTAACAGAACAAGCGTGTACACTTCTGCAGTGGCTTTGGCATGTGGAATCCACTCCGGGATAACCCACTATTGCCAGCTCCAGCCAGAGCAGTCAGGATCCTGTTAACGAAAGGGAGTTACCCTTTCCGAACGACGCGTCACCTACAAGGTAAGCCGAAGTTCGAGCATAAGTACACTATCGTTTTGATCTAACGGTTCGCTTTTTTTGATCTAAATTGAATAAGCGATTATCTGAAACCTAAGAACGCTGCAATTCCCGTGACTTAGCGAGAGTTGCCTAAAGAACCTGGAGTTGAACTTGTCCAAATCTGTATTTTTTGTAAGTTGCCCAAAGGGTGTTGAGTACCTTCTGGCAGACGAGCTCGGCACATTAGGTCTCGGGCTGGTGAGAAACGCACCCGCTGGCGCATGGGTAGAGGGTACGCTTGAGGCCGGATACCGGGCCTGCCTGTGGTCGCGTTTGGCGAACCGGGTGATTCTCCATATTGATGAGGTAGCAGCTACCAGCGCTGACGAACTTTACGATGGCGTTGTCCACCTTGACTGGCAGCAGCACATCCCTGTGGATGGCAGCTTTCGAGTCAACTTCATTGGCGAAAACGAGGAAATCCGTAATACCCAGTTTGGTGCTCAGCGTGTCAAAGACGGAATCGTAGACCGATTTACTATGGGCGGCGGGAAACGCCCTGGCGTTGAAGCAAAAACACCGGATGTAACCGTGTCTGCCCGGTTGCATCGAGGTAAATTGGCATTGGGTATAGACATCAGCGGCCACAGCCTGCACCAGCGCGGCTACCGGACAGAGCAAGGCCTCGCGCCCCTCAAGGAAAACCTTGCTGCTGCTTTGCTGTTGCGTGCGGGCTGGCCTGAAATCGCTGCTGCAGGTGGCGATTTTGTTGATCCAATGTGTGGTTCCGGCACCTTGGTTATTGAAGCCGCCATGATGGCGCTGGATATTGCCCCTGGTCGCCGCCAGGAGCGTTTTGGTTTTGAAAAGTGGTTGGGTCACGAACCCGAAACCTGGCTTTCCCTTCGCCAGGAAGCTGAAAGGCGAGCCTATGAAGGAAAGCAGGGCAGAATACCGAAATTTTCAGGCTTTGATCAGGATGGCAGGGTCATCACGACCGCACGCAATAATGCTCAACGGGCAGGCCTTGATGGGTTACTTGAGTTTCAGGTGCAGCCGATTGAAAAGCTCTCGCTGGGTGAAGATCGGGCAGAAACCGGCCTCGTACTTGTAAACCCTCCTTATGGTGAGCGCTTGAGCGACAGGCAGGCACTGGCCGGTTTATACGAGTCATTAGGTGATGCAGTTAAAGCGGCCGCATCAGGATGGCGTCTGGGCGTGTTTACGGGTGCTCCGGAGTTCGGCAAGTCCATCGGCCTGCGCAGTTTCAAGCAGTACAAGTTGTTTAACGGCAAACTGCCAGCACAACTGCTTCTGTTCGCCATTGACGAGGCGAGTGTACGCACGCCTCGTGAGCCCGGATTACCGGGTGAAGTTCTGCCACGCATCGCGAATGAAGAGCGTGCAGCCATGCTGAGAAACCGCCTGAAGAAAAATATGAAGACCATTGGGCAGTGGGCTCGTAAGCAAAATATTGGCTGTTACCGCCTGTACGATGCGGATATGCCAGAGTATGCGCTGGCGATCGATATGTATGAGGGCAGGGTGCATGTGCAGGAATACGTTGCACCCAAATCCATTGATGAGCGTTCTGCGCGGGAACGCCTGGCTGAAGCACTGGCAGTGATTCCGGAGGCTCTGGGTATTGAGCGGGATCAAATGGTGTGCAAGCAGCGGCAGCGTCAGGCTGGCGTTAGCCAGTACGAAAAGCAGGATGCCAGCGGCGAGTTCTTTCAGGTGCAGGAACACGGTGTCACCCTCAAGGTGAACCTCAAGGATTATCTTGATACCGGGCTATTCCTCGATCATCGCCCTGTGCGCCATTGGATCCAGCAGAATGCTCAGGGTAAGCGTTTCCTGAACCTGTTCTGTTATACCGGTGCTGCGACTGTTCATGCGGTTGCTGGCGGTGCCAGTCGCTCCCTGAGCCTGGATTTGTCTAATACGTATGTTGGCTGGGCTCAGGACAATCTGAGGTTGAACGCGGCAGACCCAAGGAAGCACAAGGTAGAACAGACTGATTGTCTGGCGTGGTTGGCTGCAAAACCCAGACCCGATCAGGTTTACGATTTGATCTTTATGGACCCGCCAACCTTTTCCAACTCCGCCCGTATGGCGGGTGTATTGGATGTTCAGAAGGATCACGGAAAATTGATCCGGCAGGCCATGGCAAGGTTGAGTTCAGACGGCTTACTGATTTTTTCCAATAACTTCCGACGCTTCAAGCTTGATGAAAATCTGGCCAAAGAATTTGAGGTTGAAGAGGTGAGTGCCAGCACTCTGGATAAGGATTTCCAGAGAAATGCACGGATTCACCGGTGCTGGCATATTCGCCAAAGTGCTTAGTGTTTGCGGCCGGTCACGCTCTTACGCTTTAGAACTCGTATTTGAGGCCGGTAGAGAACTGGAAGATATTGGCATCGGTGCCAGTATCTTTTGACAGCTTTCCGCCTTCAAAAACAAGATAGGTATCGCTGAGTACTTCGACATCCAGGCCTACTACCCAGCCTATGCCAAAACTGCTGTCCGGGAAATCGCCCTCCAGTTCACGGAATTGGGCGTTGCGGGGATCGCCCGGATTGCGAAGCTCTGCGGTTCCTTGAATATACGAGAATCCCGCCTGGCCATAGATATTGGCGTAGCTGGTAACGGGGTAGTGCAGGCCAATATACCAACTGGCAAAGTAATCGATTGAAAGGCTCAGGTCACTGCCTGGCACCTCAGCATCCCGAAAGCCGCTCCCTGCCCGAACCTCTGCGTGAAACAAATCGCTGAGGTGGCCCCCGACTACCAGCGTTCCGCCGCTACCTGTGGCTTCCTCTTTGGATGTCGTGCCAATGGAACGATGATTGAACGCAGTTACCAGAAGGCCAACGTAATGTTTGTCCTCACGGGGCGTTTCCTGCGCCAGGGTAGCCTGGGTGTAGAGCATGCAAGCAGGCACCAGTGAGAGGATCAGATGCGATCGAACAACATTATTCATTAGTAACGGATTTCCTGACGTGAGCGGTTAGGGGCTGAGTTTGCCTTGTGTAACCGATTGTTACGTCGACCCGTGTCACAGTTTAGTCTTCCTCAAACAGGCCGTGTTCCTGAGCCATCAATAACAGGGCGTACACGCCGTTTTCCGGCAGTTGTGGCTCCAGACTTTCTTCAAACAGCAACTGGCGCCGGCGATCTTCCAGAGCGTCGCTGTCCATGCCAGTAATCAGGTCTGTAATCGGTGCGATCTCGAACGGGGCTTCTTGCTCCATCGCGGTAAAAATAAGATCAATCAGGATTTCGTCCGGATCCAGGCCGTCTACGTATACGGTCTGATCGGGCAAGTCTTGGTGCAGTTCATGAACAAGCTCGATTAATGGCACGCCCTGTTCTGCCAGGTAGTCCAGATCGATGTCGCCCAGGTCGCCGTCTTCCGGTAGCCATTCATCCACAGGAGCTATTACCACGGTCTTCATCTGACCATCTTCCAGCGACCAGGCCATTGCAATTGGAAACAGGGCATCTTCGGTCTGGCAGTACTCGATATCGAGAAATCTTGGTGTCGACATGGCAGGCTCCTTTTAGTGGCTGGCAATCAGTGGGTTCAAGGTTCTAGCGCAGGCGATTAATGTCTGTTGGTCAGGTATGAGGTATCAAGGCTTCATGCCATACTATTGCAATCCATACCATTCTATCAGGGACACCATGGAACAAGCTGAATTCAACAAAGATTTACTGAAATTTCTGAACGCCTCGCCGACGCCTTGGCATGCTGTGGCAACCATGAAAACAAGGCTGGATGCCGCCGGCTTCAAAGAGCTGGATGAAAAAGAAGACTGGTCTCTTGGCAGGAATTGCAGTTATTACGTTATCCGCAACGGGTCCTCTATTGTCGCTTTCCGCACCGGGGCAAACGATGCAGTAACATCGGGTATCCGCATGGTTGGCGCTCATACCGACAGCCCGTGCCTGAAAGTTAAACCCAACCCCGAGCTGCGCCGAAAAGGCTATTATCAGCTGGGTGTAGAGGTTTACGGAGGCGTTCTGATGAATCCCTGGTTTGACCGCGATTTGTCGTTGGCCGGCAGGGTGACGTTTCTCGATGGCCAGGGCAAGGTCGTGGATACGCTGGTAGATTTCCGCAAACCGGTGGCCTTTATTCCCAGTCTCGCAATTCACCTGGACAGAGAAGCCAACACCAAGCGCACGGTGAATGCTCAGACGGATCTTCCGCCGGTACTGATGCAGGTGGCTGAAGACGATGCTACCAGCTTTAACGAGCTGTTGGGGCAGCAGATAGCCAGTGAGTCCGGACTCAAGGTACGCAAGGTTCTTGGCTACGAGTTGGGCTTTTATGATGCCCAGGAAGCAGGTTTTGTGGGCCTCCGAGAGGATTTCATTGCATCCGCCCGGCTGGATAACCTGCTGAGTTGTTACATTGGCTTGCAATCGTTGTTGAACACCTCGGGTGATGAGGCTGCACTGCTAGTGTGTAACGATCACGAAGAGGTGGGCAGCGTATCCTCCGAAGGTGCTCAAGGGCCATTTTTGACTGCGGTTCTTGATCGCTGGTGTGGCGCCGGCAAGGCAAAGGCCATTGCACACTCCATGATGATTTCAGCCGACAATGCCCATGGTGTTCACCCCAACTTCATCGACAAGCACGACGAAAACCATGGCCCCATTCTGAACCAGGGCCCGGTCATCAAGGTGAACCACAACCAGCGTTACGCAACCAACAGTCGTTCAGCCGCCGTTTACCGGCATATCAGTGATGAGCTGGGTTTGCCGCACCAGAGCTTTGTGGTGCGCAGTGATATGGGCTGTGGCAGCACCATTGGTCCGCTGACGGCTGCAAACCTGGGCGTAACCACGCTGGATATTGGCGTGCCGCAGTTTGGCATGCACTCGATTCGTGAGCTGATTGGTACTGAGGATGGTTTTACACTGTTTCGGGTATTGACCGAGTTCATGCAGCGCAAGCAGGTATTCTGAAGATTTTTGTACGTCTGAAATGAAAAATGCCGCTGCTTCATACGAAGCAGCGGCATTTCGGAATAAGTGGCTCCCCGAGCTGGGCTCGAACCAGCGACAAACGGATTAACAGTCCGTTGCTCTACCAACTGAGCTATCGGGGAACAGCATCAAGTCGGGCGGCATAGTAGTCGCTTTGAATTACCGGGTCAACCCCCTGATATAAAAGGTCAAAATTTGTACCGCAGTATGGCTCACCAATACCGCCCTCCAGCCTGGCTTCGCAGTGGCCATGTTCAATCCGTGTGGCCGGCGTTGTTTCGCAAGGTACACCTGCAGGATCCGGTAGCGGAAGTGCTCGCAACGGATGACAAAGATGAGTTGCATCTGGACTGGTACCGACAGGGCAGCGGGCGCTTGGCTGTCATTTCACACGGCCTGGAAGGGCACAGCCGAAGGCCATATGTGAGAGGGCTGGCCAGGGCGCTTTTGGCCGAAGGCTGGGATGTTTTAGCCTGGAACTTCCGCTCCTGTGGCGGCGTGATGAATCATCAGCCAAGGTTTTATCACAGTGGTGCCACCGAAGACCTGCGACGGGTTGTCGATCATGGTCTGGCACAAGGTTATCAAACAGTGTTTCTTTCCGGTTTCAGTATGGGAGGTAACCTTACGCTGTTGTATCTGGGTGAGCAGAGTGAGCGCGTTGACAGCAGAATCTGTGGCGCAGTGGCGTACTCAGTTCCCTGTGATTTGGCGGGCAGTGCAGACAAACTGGCATTGCCCAGTCGGAAGATCTATATGCAGCGGTTTTTGAAGGATCTTCGCGTAAAAATGGCTGAAAAAGCGCAAAAGTTCCCCGATCTTATTGATGTGTCCGGTTTTGAATCAATCCGGAGTTTTCATGACTTTGATGAGCGCTATACCGCACCACTGCACGGATTCAAGAGCGCTGAGGATTATTGGGAGCAGTGCTCTGCATTGGGCAAGCTGAGGCATATCCGGGTGCCGGCGCTGATGATTAATGCCGCTGACGATCCGTTTTTATCACCCGCGTGTTTCCCGGAGTCGCCATCCGTACTTGGTGCCCACGTGAGCATGGACGCACCCAAGTGGGGCGGTCATGTGGGGTTCGTGGAGCATGGACATGGCGGCTTCTATTGGTCTGAGCGCCGGGCACTGGCATTTTTGCAAGGTGTGGTGTGAACTGCGTTACTGAAGCAAAGGTTTGAGCACCGGCCATACGTTGTCAAGGAGTATGGGTTGGGCTTCGGCGGTGGGGTGAATGCCATCGCGCTGCATCAGGTTCTTTTGATCGTAGATATTGTCGAGAAAAAAGGGAACCAGAGCGGTGTTGTAGCTGGCTGACAGCGCTGGGAAGATGTCAGCAAACATTTGTGTGTAGCGCTGGCCGTAGTTGGGAGGTATTTGTATTCCTATCAGAATGGCGCGGGCGCCAGCGTTCTGAACATGCCCAACCATGGTTGCGAGGTTGGATTTGATTACATTGGGTGGAAAACCCCGCAGGCCATCGTTACCACCCAGCTCGATAATCACCACGGAGGGGCTATTCTTTTCCAGCAGCTCAGGCAGGCGGCGAACACCGCCATCGGTTGTTTCGCCGCTGATGCTGGCATTTATTACGCGCCAGTTGCCAAGGCCGTTGTTTTGTAAGCGCTCACGCAAGAGTTGTACCCAGGCGGTTTCTGTTGGCACGCCGTAGGCAGCGCTGAGGCTGTCACCCACAATCAGAAGCGTTTGCTGGCTGGCCATCACAGGCACGGCAATGAATGCCAGCAGAATGAATACGATCGATCTTGAATACAGCAGCACTTTATACATAAACAATCCGTATACCTTGATAAATGAACGTGCTTTTTCCGGGAGCCCCGTAAACAAAATGCAGACTACAAACTCCGATAGCCAGCGCCCGATGTTGCGTGTTGAAAACCTGACTCACCGCGTAAGCCTGGAAACAGATACGCTGACGATATTGAAGGCGGTCAGCCTTGAAATCAATCGGGGAGAATCCGTAGCCATTGTCGGCCGCTCCGGTTCCGGAAAAACAACCCTCCTTGGACTACTTGCCGGCCTTGATACACCTACCGAAGGTACTGTGGAGCTCGATGGCGCCATTATAAGCCGGTTAAGTGAAGATGAGCGGGCCCAATTGCGTGCTCATCGGGTGGGATTCGTATTTCAGTCATTCCAGTTGCTGCCGGCGTTGACCGCTTTGGAAAACGTGATGCTGCCACTGGAGTTGGCAGGTATGGAAGCGCCGGAAAAGCGTGCCCGTGAATTGCTTGAGCGGGTTGGGCTTGGTGAGCGGCTTACCCATACCCCTCGGCAGCTATCTGGCGGTGAACAGCAGCGGGTGGCCATTGCCAGGGCCTTTGCCTCTGACCCGGCCATCCTGTTTGCCGATGAGCCGACTGGCAACCTGGATAACCGCACGGGGCAGGAAATCTCTGATTTGCTGATGGCGTTGAATCAGGAGCAGGGCACCACACTGGTGATGGTTACCCACGATGAACAGCTGGCGGCGCGCTGCTCCCGGCAATTTCATATTGAGGCGGGCGAGTTGACTGAGCCAGTTGCTCAGGTGGAGCTTGCACACTGATGGCTGCTGCAAAAAAGCTCATGTCGGTGCGCCGAGACTGGCGAGAGAGAGATGTGCGAGTGGTGCTTGCGGCGCTTATTATTGCCGTCGCTACGGTAGCCACCATTGCCCTGTTTGCCAGCCAGTTGCAACGCACCCTGGTGTCTTCTGCCAGTTCATTCCTGGCAGCAGACAGGCAACTCGAAGCTGAAAACGGCCGCCCCGTGCCCGAGCCCTGGATTACTGAAGCCATGGATCGCGGGTTGGAAACAGGCCGCATGGTGGAGTTCTCCACCATGGTGTTTGGTAGCGATGCCTTTCAGCTTGTGTCGGTAAAAGCGGTCAGCAACGAGTACCCGTTGCGTGGCGAGCTTGAGATCCAGGGGCCGTCAGAAGGTTCGCGGGTTCAAGTGCAAAATGGCCCGGCGCCGGGCGAAGTGTGGATCAACCCCAGGCTTTTGAGGCTGTTGGATATTCAGGTTGGCGATACCCTCGAAGTCGGTAGCCGCAAGCTGACAGTGTCGGGCCTGGTGCTGCGGGAGCCGGACGGCGGGTTTAGCCTCTCTGCACTGGCACCCCGAGTGATGATGCACGTGGACGACGTGGCGTCGACCGGCGTTCTGCAGGAAGGTAGCCGGGTAAAATACGTTTACCTCTTTGCCGGCGAAGAAGCATCTCTCGAACGCTATTATCAATGGCTGCAACCTCAACTGGAGCCCAGTCATGAGTGGGAAGGCGTGCGCGACGGTGAAACCTTTTCACGTTCGCTTGATCGCGCTGAGAGCTTCCTGCTGTTAGGCGGCAGCCTTGCGGTCTTATTGGCCGCTGTGGCGGTGGCTGTTGCCAGCCGACAGTACGCACTTTCTCAACGCGACACCGTGGCACTACTCAAAACCCTGGGCCTTGGCAGTTCCGGAATCGGCCGGCTTTACCTCAAGCGGCTTGCGCTCTGGGGTGTGACTGGTATGGTCGGCGGCCTTCTGGTGGCCTTGCCGCTGTTCTGGATACTCACCCGATTACTCAGTGAAGCATTGGAAAGGCCGGTGCCGTTTCAGCTGGATTCAGCGGCACTCACGCCAGCGCTTTTAACGGCGGTCGTTTCATTGTTTGCCTTTGCATACCCACCTATCAGGCGGCTCAGAAACGTGCCGGCCATGCGCGTATTGCGCAGCCAGCCGGGCGAAACAGGGCGCGAAGCACTGCCTGACATGCTGATTGCTATTGTGGCCGTGTTTGGCTTGGTGTGGCTGTATGCGGGTGAAGTGTCTTTGGTGATTTCCCTTCTGGGAGGCCTTGCCTTGCTGTTGGGTGCTTTGGGCGTACTGGGTTGGGTGCTTGTGGCAACCCTTAGAAAGGTTCGAGGTGGCGGGCATGCCTGGCGCCTGGCGTTGGTTGGATTGTACCGGCATCGCCGTGCCAGCTTGTCGCAAATTGCCGTATTTGCCATGACGCTCATGCTGGCAACAACACTGATTCTGGTGCGCACCTCCTTGCTGGACGACTGGCAAGCTCAGCTTCCAGACGATGCGCCAAATCACTTTCTGATCAACATTGCTCCAGAGGCAGTGGATGAGGTTGCCGCCTACTGGGAAGAGCGTGGTCAGCCTCTGGACCAGCTATACCCCATGGTGCGTGGGCGGTTTACCGAACTGAACGGTCAGCCGGTAAAAGAAGTTGTGAGCAAGGACCAGCGGGTAGGGGCCCTTAACAGGGAACTGAACCTTACCTGGATGCCCTCGCTACCGGCTGACAACGTTATTGTGGAAGGCAGTTGGTTCGAGGAAGGCCAAACCGACGGTGTCTCCGTGGAGGCAGATCTGGCGGCCGCGCTTGATTTGGCGCTGGGTGATGAACTCACGTTCACCATTGGCTCCGACAAGGTCAACGCAACGGTCACCAGCATTCGCACGGTTCAGTGGGACAGCATGAAGCCCAACTTCTATATGGCGTTTCCTCCGGGCGGGGCTCTCACCAATATGCCCGCCACCTGGATAACCAGCTTTCATCTGCCAAGAGACCGTAAAAGCGAGCTGAATGAGTTTTCCCGGCGTTTCCCGACAGTGTCGCTGCTGGAAATCGACAATATTATTGAACGCATACAGGAAATTGTGCGGCAGGTTACCCAGGCCATAGAGGCGATTCTGGTGTTGATACTGGCAGCAGCCCTGGTGGTGATGGCTGCGGTAGTCAGCGCTACGCTTCAGGATCGGCAACGGGAAGGCGCACTTTTGCGCACCCTTGGCGGTCGTCAGAGCCTGTTGGTGCGCAGCACTATGCTGGAGTTTGCCTTGCTTGGTGGCTTTGCAGGCATTCTTGGGGTGGCAGCGGCAGAAGCGGCGGTATGGGCGTTACAGTTCCGGATGTTTGAGGGCGCCTTCAGCTGGCACTGGCAAGTTGTTCTACCTATACCGATAATCAGTGCAGTGGTGCTTTCACTGTTTGGGCGCTGGCAACTTCGGCCAGTGTTGAGTGTTTCGCCTATGCTACTGCTAAGGCGCCTCGAGTGAGGTGATGCCTCCTGTACATGGATCTTTTGTTTCAGGGGGCGCACACAGGGAAAATAAATGCCTAAAAGACAAGGTTGGTATCGGCAGCCACCGCGGCTAAAAATAGCGGGGATGGTTGCAGGACTTTTTTCCCTGGTATTGATCGCTATGATCTGTGCCGTTTCCATTGTTCAGATTCAGGCTGCGATCACGGCCTATGCGGGTGGCGAAAGTATCTGGTCCAGATCCCAGCTTGCTGCAGTGATCTATTTTGATCGCTACGCCCTTTCTGGTGACCCTCAGGAATTGGAACAGGCCAGAAACAGGCTTTCTGTCCCGCTTGCCGATCGCGAGGCACGTTTGGCCATGGAGGCCGAATCGTTTGATAGAGGTGCGGCCAGAGCCGGACTTATTGCCGGCAATAATCACCCGGCTGATGTTGATGGCATGATCTGGCTCGTGCGCAACCTGTCTGATTTCGATGACTTCAAGAAAGCGATAGTTGCATGGCAAGAGACAGATCCCGGATTACTTGAACTTCGCGAAATTGGTAATGAACTGGAATTGGAATGGTCCCGAGCGCAGCCTGACCGGGAGAAACTGGCATTGCTGCGGCAACAGCTGGCGGAGGCAAACGACAAGCTGCAGATACATGCGGTGCGATTTCGCGAAGCTATGGCCAGTGCAACCAGAAGGTCAGCAAGCGTACTGTCTATTGTAAGCACAGTCTTTTTGTTGATCCTTGCGCTTGTGGCCTGGCAACTTAGTTCCCGCCTGACACGCTCGGTTCGGCACTCGGCACAGAATTTCCGCGCTATTTTTGAACAGGCAGCAGTTGGTATAGCTCAGCTCAGGAGCGACGGCCGTGTGCTTGATGTCAATGAAGCGCTCAGCGGAATTACCGGGTATTCCAAACCCGAGTTACTTGCCATGCGGTACGAAGACCTGTTGTTTCCCGAAGACTGGGAGTCCGGTCGCTTACAGCAGCAGGCAGTGATGCTTGGGGAATCTGCCAGCTATTCCTTTCAGCAACGCCTGAAGAATTCCAGCGGAGACGCACTCTGGGGAAGGCTCACTGTGTCTATGAGCGACTTCCCCAAAGATCGCACAAGCAATTATATCGTTGTACTGGAAGATATTTCCGACTCCTACCGCATGTCAGAGGAGTTGAGCTACCAGGCGAATCACGATGCCCTAACCGGGCTGATAAACCGTCGGGCATTCGAGCGTCATCTGGAGACAGTACTGAGAGAGGCGCGCTCAGAACACAGTAATCATGCCTTGTGCTTCCTTGATCTGGACCAGTTCAAAGTTGTTAACGATACATCCGGCCATTTGGCGGGTGATGAGTTGCTTCGGCAAGTTGCTGCCATTGCCCGCCACTCACTGCGGGAGAGTGACATTCTTGCACGACTGGGTGGCGATGAGTTTGGCATTATTCTGCGCAACCTCTCGGCAGATGCAGCGTCCGACATAGCGGAAAAACTCCGTGCGGCAATTGAGGATATGACGTTCACATGGGAAGGCCGAAGCCACAGTGTGGGTGGCAGTATTGGTGTTGTGCCAATAACCCCCGGGGTTACCGATGCCAGTTCGCTGATGCGTGCAGTGGATATTGCTTGCTACGTGGCCAAAAGCCGTGGACGTAACCGGACTTACCTTTCCGTTAAAGATGACCTTCAGATCACCGAGCAACGTACGGAAATGGAGTGGGTGAATCGTATTCATGAAGCTTTGCAGGAAAACCGCTTCTTTCTCGACGCCCAGTTTATCCTGCCTCCGGCGAATACAGACGGTCGGATAAGGTACGAGGTTCTGGTCCGGATGAAAGGCGAAGACGGGAAAACTGTTCCCCCGGGCGCCTTTCTTCCTGCTGCTGAGAGGTTTGGAATCGCCCCCAAGATCGATCGCTGGGTGATCGACGAAGCTTTCCGCCAGTTAGTGGCTCATCCAACGCACCTGAATGAACTTGATGCCTGTCATATTAACCTGTCTGGTCGCTCATTTGACCAGCCTGATTTTGCTGACTTCGTGATCGAACGGTTACAGCATTACGGGCTATCGGGCAGCAAAATCTGCTTTGAACTTACTGAAACAGCGGCCATGCATAACCTTGCAGATGCTCAGAGTTTCATGGAACGCCTGAAAGGCTCGGAGTGCAGGTTTGCACTGGATGATTTTGGAACCGGATTGTCGTCGTTCAGCTACCTTCGACGGCTGCCGGTCGACTATCTGAAAATTGATGGTGTATTCGTGCGGGACATAGTCACTGACCAAACGGATTTGGCGATGGTTCGGGCAATAAACGATATTGGTAAAACCCTGAGGAAAAAAACCATCGCCGAGTTTGTCGAGAATGACGACACACTGGAACTGCTCAAAGAAATGGGCGTGGACTATGTGCAGGGATACGGGCTACATCGCCCGTGTTTGTTCCAGGATATCCTTACCGGTAGTTTGCGAGGATAGCGGCCAGTTCGCCGCTCTTGCGGATACGTGCCAACTCAGCGTTGAATTGATCGGCAAAAGGCCGGGCTTCCTTGCGCAGCATTATCCGGAATCCGTAGGAACTGATATCCCCTGAAGAAACTGCAAATTGATCCTGCAAACCTTCGTTTTTCAGTATCCACTTGCCCACAAGCAAATCCACTACCGCAGCGTCAAAACGGTCCCCGTGAAGTAAAAAGTTAAACATGTCCCTGTCCTGGGACACATCAAAACGCTTGATAGCACCAGACTCAAAATGCGGTTCCAGTACAGGGTAGATGTAGCCTAGATGGGCAACGACCGTTTTTGAGAAAAGGTCTTCGGGGGAATGATAGGTCTCGCCAGTGCTTTTGGGTGTAAAGAAAACCTCTTGCACATCCACTACAGGCTCTGTGAACAGAAAGTCGTCGGGGTTTTGTGTCCATTCAATTGCTCGGGAGGTGCCATCGATATAGCCATCCAGCAGCATCTGGTCCACGCGTTTGCGAGGGATCTTTTTAGCGACTATTTCATAGCCCAGGCGCTCGGTAATCAGCGAAACCACGTCCCACATGATGCCGGAGGGCGCGTCCTGATCAACGATCATATAGGGCGGGTAGCCGTTTGGTGAAATATTGAAGCGAAACACCTTTGCATCGTTCGCAGAAGCGGTGTTTATGGCCAAGGCAAACATAAGCAGGAAAGGCAGGCAGACAAAGCGTCTTGTAAAAACTGTAATCCAGCCGAGTGTCGGGTGCTTCATCAAAAGGGGCTCTCTGGGGGTGGTGCTGTCCGTGAAAGAACTGACCCGGCTAAATCCCT
The DNA here is from genome assembly GCF_031631795.1 of Marinobacter xiaoshiensis. Lineage (NCBI taxonomy): Bacteria > Pseudomonadati > Pseudomonadota > Gammaproteobacteria > Pseudomonadales > Marinobacteraceae > Marinobacter > Marinobacter xiaoshiensis. Next base: position 171,795 of record NZ_JAVMBO010000010.1, on the reverse strand, counting down.
GCCAGAAAGGAAGCAATTGTTACTCGTCTGTCTCCTTATTTCAATGCTGTTGGGTAATCTTGTGTTAACCGGAAACGGGGCCAGTATGCAGGCCCCGTTTCTGTGTGGCTGTTGTATCAGGCCCAAGCGCGTTGCAGCACGGCTCGCGCGTCCTTCAGAGTAACCTCTTTAGGATTGAACATGATAGAACCGTCGTCGAGCGCCATTTCTGCAATCTGGTCGAGCTGATCTTCAGTAACCTTGCCTGTTTCTTTAAGAGTGCGTGGCAACTTGCAGCGCTTGTAAAGCGCATCTCTGAGCTTGCGAAGCGCTGAAATACTGGCTTCTGCACGGCGGCTGGCAGGAGTGGCAGCGTAGACCTCCGGGCCTTCCAGGTGCAGTAGCAGTTCACTCAGTGGCTCGCGAATGGTTTCAAGGTTGTATTCAAGCACATAAGGCAGGTACAGGCTCATGCACAGGCCGTGGGGCAGGTGGCAGATAGCACCAGTAGCGTGGCCAAGAGAATGTACAAGCCCAACCATGGAGTTGGAAAACGCTATGCCAGCCATTGTGGACGCCTGCGCCAGCTCAAGCCTGCCATCGCTGTCTTTAGGGTTGTCCATTACCTGCAGCAGAGAGCGGCTGACCTTTTTGATGGCCGCTGTAGCATAGGCATCGCTCAGCGGGTTTTTCGCCATACATGTGAAGGACTCAACCGCATGGGTCATAGCGTCCATAGCCGTGGCGGCCGTAATGTGCGGCGGCAGAGTCAGGGTCATACGCGGGTCAATCACCGCTGCGTTGGGCAGCAGGTAAGAAGAGGTGAACGGCAGTTTTACGCCTTTTTTCTCGTCGGTGATTACAGCAATGGAGGTCACTTCGGAGCCGGTTCCCGCAGTGGTAGGCACCACCAGGAAGGGTTTGAGCGGGCGTTTCAGCACGCCGGCACCGGAGTACTTGGCAATGTCATCACCGCCTTCTGACACCAGAATGTTTACAGCTTTGCCAGTGTCGATGGCCGAGCCGCCACCAATGGCAATAATGGAGTCGCATTTTTCCTTCCGGTAAACCGCGGCAATATCACGAACGACGGTGGTGGATGAATCTGGTGGCACATCGTCGTAAATGTTAACGATTTCTAGACCGCTTTCTTCGCAAGCTGCAATCACAGGGTCCAGTAATCCTGCGGCACGAACGCCCTTGTCTGTCACAACCATAGGGCGCTTGGCACCCAAGGCGCTTAGCTCGTAAGGGATATGCTCAAGGGCGGCTTTGCCGGCAATGACTTTTACCGGGCAGAAGAACTCATAGTAAGTGTTAGACATTTAGGCTCTCACTGTCTGGACAAAATGGGTGGCGACTTTCAGGTAAATCTGTGCGGCACTGATCAGCTTTTCCGGGAGGTGCAAGTTTGCCGGGTATTCTTTTACAGCACGCTCAGCAATGATCTTGGGCAGAATGAATGCCTCCAACCGGTTCAGTACCCGTGTCATGCGCACGGCGTAGCTCACATCGCCATCCACCAGCATGCGGTCATTGGCGAACGCGACCGAGGTTTTTTCCTGGAATGACAGCACCAGAAAGGCATGGGTAAGGTGCTTGAACTTGATGGACACGTCCACCGGGCGGGGGGCGGAGTCACCATGGTAATGGAAACGGCCGTTACCAATGTGCTCCACGATAAGCCTGGAACCCTCGGGCATTACCATCATTTCAAACAAGAACCCTTCAGGCAGTACTCGCGCCTCTCCCTGAACCTCGCTATCAACCTCACTGACCGCCTGTAGAGCCCGTCCCATAACCTGGAACATCAGCTCTACATAAAGGCGTTTAGCCTGCGAAGCCATCGGCTGGATACGTTTCGCTAACATGTCCGTCACCTGAATCTGGTTATTGATGACTAATTTTTAGAGTTATTGCTCTAGAAGTCAATGATCATGATGACAGTAAAATTGCGCATCCCCGGCAAACCCGGATTCAGAAACAAAAAAAGGCCGACATTCCAGGGAAGTCGACCTTTAGAAGCGTGATTTGCAGAGATGTTACTGGGTAAGCGCGGCCAGCTTTCGCCTGGCTTCTTCTGCAATTTCACCGCTGGACTCCGCCGCTTTGCTGTAATAAGCGATAGCTTCCTTGCGGTTGTTTTCTTTCACGGCGATATCTCCAAGTCGCAGAAAGGCTATAGACGTTGGCACTACCTCGTTAGCGCGGGTCAGGTTCTCCCGCGCTTTGCTCAGATTATTAAGCTGCAGTGCGGTCAGACCATTGTGGATTCGATACATGAACATTTCGGGGTACATGGACACCGCTTTATCAAAATCAGCCTGGGCTTTTTCGGGCTGCTTTTGCTCCTGATAGATACGGCCACGCAAAGAATAGAACATGGCTTCGCGGGGTAGCAGGTTAATGGCCTCATTGACCTTTTTAAGCGCTGCATCCATATCGCCATTGGAGGCAAGTTTCATGGCTTCGTCGTGGGCGTCGTAAGCCGGTTGAGCCTTGCGCAGGAAAGCTGTTTTCTTCCTGTAAACATCTTCACCACGGTAGCCACCGCCACCTATCCTGGCGACCAGTTTACTGTTCTCCTGCACGCGCTTGGCGGAAGGTGGGTGGGTCGCAAAAAGGCCGTCTACAAATCCTGCCTGCTGCCCCTTCGAAAGCTGAAGAAAAATCTCTTGCAGCTCAACAGCAGCCTGCGGATCGTAGCCAGCTTTTTTCATATAAACGATGCCGTAGTAATCCGATTCCAGCTCATCCCCCTGGCCGTATTGCGCCAGAGCAAGCTGCGCGCCGACAGCCGCACCACCCATAAGCAGACCAGCCCACTCATTATCAGACAGCGCAAACCCCAAACCGGCCACGCCCGCGCTGATCAGCATCCCCTTTTGCATACGTTGAACACTGTGGCGCGCCGCCGCATGCACAATCTCATGGCCCAGCACAGACGCAAGCTGGGCTTCATCACTAAGCTGAGTCAACAGGCCGCGGTTAATAGCAATCTTTCCACCAGGCAACGCCCAGGCATTCGGCACGCCGCTGTTAAGAACTACGAACTCGTAGGGCAGGTCAGGGCGGTCACTCACCCGCGCCATCTTCTCACCAACCTCCCTCACGTAGAGCGTAAGCTCGGGATCAACGTAAAACTGCCCGCCTTGAGTCTGCTGGGTGGGCGTATATTGCTCAGCACCCATGGCGAATTCCTGGCTCTCACCAATCAGCGAAAGCTGGTTCTCCCCGGTAACCGGGTTTACAGAGCACCCGGAAAGCACCAGCACAAGTGCCATAATTGGCGCACAACGTTGCAAGACGGCGTTTTTCACTCTCGACTCCTGTAATTGAATTCCTGAAACATATGATTACACGGCGGCTGCCTGCTTTACATACTTGAAAATTAAAACCGCTCCACTCCGGGGCTTGAAAACCCTCTGAACGACCCCATTTTCCTGCTAGACGAACTCACAAGCTGGATAACACGGGAGCAAGGGGCTTCTCCAAAACCGTGCGGAGCCATGGATGGCGGAGCCGAGCGTACAGGGATGTATCCACAGCGTGTTTTGGAGAAGCCCCTTGCTCCCGTGTTCACCTCAAATGTCGATTGCAGGAGAGATCAAAGAATGACAGTTGAATCGCAAAAAGAAACTCTAGGTTTTCAGACGGAAGTAAAACAACTACTTCACCTGATGATCCATTCCCTGTACTCAAACAAGGAAATTTTCCTCCGCGAACTGATTTCCAACGCCTCCGATGCCGCAGACAAAATGCGCTTCGCCGCCGTTAAAGATGACGGCCTTTACGAAGGCGACTCAGAGCTGCAGATCCGCCTGGATTTCGACAAAGAAGCCAACACCATCACCCTGAGTGACAACGGCATCGGCATGAGCCGTGAAGACGTTATCCAGAACCTTGGCACCATTGCCCGTTCAGGCACCGCAGAATTCCTCAAACAGCTCTCCGGTGATGAAAAGAAAGACAGCAAGCTCATCGGCCAGTTTGGTGTGGGCTTCTATTCTGCCTTCATCGTTGCCGACAAAGTTGATGTATTCACCCGCCGTGCAGGCACGCCAGCAGAAGAGGGCGTACATTGGCAATCAGCAGGTGACGGTGAATTTACCATCGAGCAAGTTACCCGCGAAAAGCGCGGAACCGAAATTGTTATACACCTTAAGCCAGACGCCACCGAATTTGCCGATGGCTTCCGCCTGCGCAACCTGGTGAAGAAGTATTCCGATCACATCTCCTTCCCGGTGGTTATGAAATCTGAGCCGGCCGAAGAAGGCGAAGAGCCAAAAGACGAGACGATTAACGACGCAACCGCGCTGTGGACCCTGCCTCGCACCGAAATCAAAGACGAGGAATACAAAGAGTTCTACAAGCACATTGCCCACGACTTTGAAGACCCGCTCACCTGGTCCCACAACAAGGTTGAGGGCAAGCTCGACTACACAAGCCTGCTGTACATTCCGGCCCGTGCGCCGTTTGACATGTACAATCGCGAAGCGCCTCGTGGTCTGAAACTGTATGTTCAGCGCGTATTCATCATGGACGACGCAGAACAGTTCCTGCCGTTGTACCTGCGCTTTGCCAAGGGGGTAGTGGACTCCAACGACCTGTCCCTGAACGTGTCCCGTGAAATTCTGCAGAACGACTCCACGGTAGACAGCATCCGCACAGCGCTTACCAAACGTGTGCTGGACATGCTAGGTAAGTTGTCCAAGAAAGATGCCGGTGAATACCAGAAGTTCTGGGATGAGTTTGGCACCGTTCTTAAAGAAGGCCCGGCGGAAGACTTCAGCAACCGCGAGAAAATCGCCGGCCTGCTGCGCTTTGCCTCCACCCACACAGGTGAGAGCACCCAGAATGTATCTCTGGACCAGTACATTGAGCGCATGAAAGACGGTCAGAACAAGATCTACTACATCACCGCTGACAACTTCATGGCCGCCAAGAGCAGCCCCCACCTGGAAGTCTTCCGCAAGAAAGGCATCGAAGTGCTTATCCTCTCCGACCGTATCGACGAGTGGATGATGGGTTACCTGAACGAGTATGACGGCAAATCCTTCCAGGACGTTGCCCGTGGTGATCTTGACCTTGGTGATGTGGAAACCGAAGAAGACAAGAAACACAAAGAAGAAGCTGCTGAAGAACACAAAGAGCTTCTGGAGCGTATCAAAACAGCACTTACCGACCGGGTTCAGGAAGTGCGTGTCACCAACCGCCTGACAGATTCACCGGCGTGTTTGGTAACGGGCGATTTTGATATGGGAGCCCAGATGAAGAAGATCATGGAAGCGGCGGGCCAGAAGGTTCCCGACAGCAAGCCAATCTTTGAAATCAATGTAGATCACCCACTGGTTCAGCGCCTGGAAAGCGAGAAAGGTGATGAGCGCTTCAATGAGCTCTCAGCCGTTCTGCTGGATCAGGCTACACTGGCCAGCGGCGAGCAGTTGCAAGACCCGGGTGCTTACGTATCCCGCCTGAACCGTCTGTTGCTGGAACTGGCTAACTAAGCCCATGCACCAGATTATTGTGGACATAAGCATTAGCCCTGATGAGTGGATTAAATTTTATCAGGGCATTGCTACTGATGTTCACACCACGGCCCGGGACGGACGCTCCGTCCGTTTCCCGGCCCGTATCCTCTCCCGTTTCTATCTACGCGACGGCGTTCGTGGCTCCTTCCGAATTGTGTTCAATGAACAAGGTAAGTTTGAGTTCATTGAGCGTATTTAATGCCTCCTATTTATTGATAGTTAAAAGCTTTCGCAGTCTTTTCCGGAATTGATTATCCAGAAGGGCGTTGTAGTGCTTGAATGGTGGTTGAGGCTTACACCGAAACAAGGGATTGAGGAAAAGTTGCGAGGCACGAGTTTTGGCTCATCTATCCTCCAAAGCTTTAGTATCTCCAAGCCCGGGTATAAGCTGCTTAATTGTGTTTGGAACTTCAGAGGAATTGACCATGACCGATGAAAAATCGAATAAGAGCAAATGTCCGGTATCACACCTTACAACTGCCTTTGGTGCCCCGGTAGTCGACAATCAGAACTCGATGACCGCTGGCAAGCGTGGGCCTGTGTTGGTCCAGGATGTGTGGCTGAACGAAAAACTCGCCAATTTCGTGCGTGAGGTCATCCCTGAGCGTCGCATGCATGCCAAAGGCTCTGGAGCGTTCGGAACATTCACCGTAACCAACGATATCACCCGGTATACGCGCGCCAAAATCTTCAGTGAAGTGGGTAAAAAGACTGAAATGTTTGCCCGCTTCAGCACCGTGGCAGGGGAGCGGGGCGCGGCTGATGCTGAGCGTGATATTCGCGGCTTCGCGCTCAAGTTCTATACCGAAGAAGGCAACTGGGACATGGTGGGCAACAACACACCTGTGTTCTTTTTGCGGGATGCCAAAAAATTCCCAGACCTGAATAAAGCAGTAAAACGCGATCCAAAAACCAACATGCGTTCGCCGACGAACAACTGGGATTTCTGGACGCTTCTGCCAGAAGCCCTGCATCAGGTGACTGTAGTCATGTCGGATCGTGGCATTCCCAAGAGTTACCGGCACATGCATGGTTTTGGCAGCCACACCTATAGCTTCTGGAACGAAGCAGGTGAGCGTTACTGGGTGAAGTTCCACTTCAGAACGCAGCAGGGCATTGAGAACCTGACCGACGCCGAGGCTGCAGCGATTGTTGCTGATGACCGCGAAAGCCACCAGCGGGATCTCTTTGACGCTATCGAACGGAGCGATTTCCCACGCTGGAAAATGTATGTGCAGGTGATGCCGGAAGCCGATGCGGAAACCTACCACGTTCATCCGTTTGACCTGACCAAGGTTTGGCCAAAAGGGGACTACCCGCTTATCGAGGTCGGTGAATTTGAGCTGAACCGAAATCCTGAAAACTATCACATGGATGTTGAGCAGGCGGCCTTCTCGCCATCAAATCTCGTTCCTGGTATAAGCGTGTCCCCGGACAAGATGCTTCAGACACGACTAATCAATTACCCGGATTCGCAAAGGTACCGCTTGGGCGTAAACTATCAGCAGGTGCCGGTGAATGCTGCCAAATGTCCGGTTATGAGCAACCACCGCGATGGTCTTGGCCGGATGGACGGCAATTACGGTAGTTTGCCCCATTACCAACCAAACAGTTTCGGCCAGTGGAAAGATCAGCCCGAGTACGCAGAGCCGCCGCTCAAGATTGACGGAAATGCGGCCATGTTCGATTTCCGCGAAGATGATGACGATTATTACAGTCAGCCGCGCGCACTGTTTCAACTGATGACACCTGCCCAGCAGCAGGTACTGTTTGAAAATACCGGGCGGAATATGGGGGATGCTCCAGACTTCATCAAACAGCGCCACATCGACAACTGCACCCGTTGTGACCGCGCCTATGGCGAAGGGGTTGCCAAGGCTCTGGGTATGTCGGTCAAGTCGCCGGATGAATTATCTGCAGACCCTGAACTGGCAGAGTAATATCGGCTTGAATAAAAGCCCTCACGAGAAGTGAGGCAGTTGCCGAACTGCGCGGTTGCTTTTAGGGCTTCCGCGCATTTTTAATTTTGAATATATGGAGACCCTATGCGGATCATTCTTGCCCCGATGGAAGGGCTGGTTGACGCACCTATTCGAGAAACGCTCACAAAAGTTGGCGGGATAGACCGGTGCGTGACGGAGTTTATCCGTGTGACCCACAGCATGTTGCCGCCAAGGGTCTTCTACAAGTTTGCACCGGAGCTGCACAACCAGTCACTCACGCAAGTGGGTACCCCCGTGGCCGTTCAGCTTCTGGGTTCAGACCCCGAACAAATGGGCTGGCATGGCCGTAAGGCGGCGGAACTGGGCGCGACTCAGGTTGATATTAACTTTGGTTGCCCAGCGAAAACGGTGAACAAGCACAAGGGTGGCTGTGTGCTGATGCGTGAACCGGAATTGATGTATGAGATTGCAGCGGCGGTTCGCAAGGCCGTGCCCGCAGGTGTTCCGGTAACCGCTAAAATGCGCCTGGGGTATGACGATCGCTCAATGGGCGTAGCCTGTGCTCAGGCATTAGACGCTGCGGGCGCTCAAGAGATTGTTATTCATGCTCGCAGCAAAGTGGATGGCTACAAACCGCCTGCTTACTGGGAGGAAATTGCCAAGGCACGGGAGGCGGTGAAGGCCAAAGTCATTGCTAACGGCGAGATCTGGAGCGTGGCGGATTACTGGCGTTGCCGTGAGGTGTCCGGTTGTGAGGATGTAATGATTGGTCGGGGCCTGATTGCAAGGCCAGATCTGGCTCTCAAGATCAAAGCCAGCCAGCAGGGTGTTCAGGTTGACGATATGACCTGGCCAGAAGCAGTGGTATTAGTGAAAGAATACGCCAGCGTGCTTCAGGGGTGGCTGGAAGACAAGTACGTAACCGGTCGCATCAAACAGTGGCTGAACTTTCTTCGCCAGGGGTTTGCTGAGGCTGAAGCACTGTGGCCTCACGCCCGTAAGATCCGCGAGGTTGCGCCTATGCTGGCGTGCCTTGAGCAGGTTGTCCCTGCCAAGTCCAAGGCTGCCGTTCAGGCAGCCTGATCTGCCTTCAGCTTTCCATTCCGGGTGTGTACAAGCCCTGGGCTGCGGCGCCATTCAACCTTGCGCGTTTAAGCATGGCAGCCTGGGTTTGCGACCTGTTGTTCAGGTTCCCGGCCCAGGCTTTCTGAGCCGGCTCCTGTAGCGCACGCCCATAGGAAAAACTCAGGTACCAAGGCTGCTGGCCAAAGCTGTTCATCGCGTTCAGATTCAGGGTGGCTTCTTCCGGGGTTTGCCCTCCGGAGAGGAAGTTAATACCCGGAACGGCCGCCGGAACTACTCTGCGGAATACCCGCAAGGTGGCTTCTGCCACATCTTCCGGGAGCGCCTTCGCGCACTCTTTGCCCGGCGTTACCATGCTTGGTTTAAGAATGATGGTTTCCAGTTGCACACGGTGGCGGCGAAGTGCATTGAAAACCTCTGCAATCACGATTTCGTTTACTTCCGCAGACCGCCCGATGGTGTGATCACCATCAATCAGAACCTCGGGTTCCACAATGGGCACAACGCCTATGGCCTGGCAGAGCGCGGCATAGCGTGCCAGCATTTCGGCGTTGGCCTCCACCGCCTGTCGTGAAGGCAGAGTGTCGGAAATGTTGTACACGGCGCGCCATTTGGCAAAGCGGGCCCCCTGATTTTTGTAGATTTCCAACCGGTCGTCCAAGCCGTCCAGGCCGTAGGTTATTTCATCTCCCAAGGCATTAACCAGTGGCTTCTTACCCTTGTCTACCTTAATGCCCGGCACAATTCCCTGGCTTTTCAGCAGGTCTGGAATGGTTACTCTCTCAAGGCTGTTTTGGCCAAGGGTTTCCTCAAAAAGAATCACGCCACTTATGAACTCACCAAGCCCGGGTGTGGAGAAAATAAGGCTGCGATATTCCTGGCGTTTGTCCTCAGTGGATTCAACACCAACGGCCTTGAACCGTTTGGCAATCGTGGGGTGGCTTTCATCGGCAGCGAGAATGCCTTTGCCAGGCTGAACAAGCGCCTGAACGGTTGCGTGCAATTCGGCTTGAATGCTCATGTTGGCTCCTGTTGAAGGGGAAGGTATGTCGGGGCAGATATCCGTTGTGATATATCTTCAGTGTAGCCTGTTCATTTGGGGGCGGTTGGTATGACGCAGGATAAACTTGACCTGTGCTAAAACAATAATGGGTACATAGTCCTACTCTGTACATAACAAGGTTTCGGCAAGAACAAGGATTGGGTATGAAAACTGTTATCAGCGTAAGCCAAGGTTCATCCGAATACGATTACGATCTGGAAACCGAGTTTCTGGGACAAGCCTTCCGGGTGATCCGTGCCGGGACCGACGGAGATCTTTCTCGCGCGGTCGCGCTTCTGAAAACCTATCATGAGCGGGCCGACGCTTTTGGCCTCAGTATGGTATCCGATCATTATCAGGTTGGCTCTGTGAAGCTGGAACACCCGGATACCGCAAAGCTTGAAGCCTGTATTCCAGACAAACCGATAACCAGTGGCGCAGGGCTTCGGGGTATTCTTCAGGAGTGGGCTGTGCGCCTAACCCAAACCGAGTTGGGGCACTTCTTCGATAACGCCCGGGTCCTCTTCCTGAATGGACAAGCCGGCTACCGGGTGGCAAAAGCCCTTTCCGAGCATACGGATAACCTGTTCTTTGCCGATCCGTATATGGACTTCGGCGTGCCACGGCTGCTCACCTCCCTCAAACAGTTGGAAACCTACAGCTCGTTGACCGCGCCGATCATGTTTCGCCCGTCAGCCGTGAAAACGCTTGAAACCGTGCTCCGCACGCCGCTGTATCGTCTTGGGGAAGGGCTGATCAAAGGCTCCCTGCATCAGGCAGCGAAAGACTCCCATGTTATCGTTGGCCACATGGGTGATCTGGCAAATTTCACCCACAAAGAGCTGGATGGCAAAACCATCATCACTTCCCGCGTAACGGAAGAGGCTCTGGACTGGATGCGGTCACGCAAGGTGGCCATGGTGGTGGATTACAGTCCCTGGCTGGAAGGTAGACCAGTGGGCGTGAATGTGATGGAAGCCATGATCAGCGCGGCGCTCTCACGTACCCCCGGCCAGTTGGGTGCTGATGATTATCTTGGGGTGATTCAGAGCCTGGGTATTGAGCCGCGGATTCTCTACCCGAGTGGTTATCGACGGATAAACCGATTTGCCTTTGTGATTCACCCTCTATCTCAGCAGTATCTGACCAAAACCCGACCGTTAGACTGGGTTGCCAGTGTCTCACCGCCGATGGTGATGAATCTGGTGGAAAAAGCAGTGGCTTACGCGCCACCGTTTATCTATTCCAAAGTTACCGGCATCAAATCGCCCACTGGGGATGAGGCGGAAGGGTGGCTGATTACCGTAGGCGGTACGCCAAAAGAAATCATGGCCCACGATCCTGAATTTACCTACAGCAGGCTGCTGGCGGCTGCCAATCTGGCGAAAAAGCTGGGCGCACAGATCATGGGCCTGGGTGCCTTCACAAAAGTGGTGGGAGACGCCGGTATTACCGTTGCAAAGCGGGCGCCGCTCCCGATTACCACAGGCAACAGTTACAGCGCTTCCGGTGCACTCTGGGCTGCCAAGGATGCGGTGAAAATGATAGGCCGCGCCAAGATAGGTAAAAACGGCAAGATGACAGGCAAAGCCATGGTGGTGGGCGCAACGGGTGCTATTGGATCAGTATGCGCGCGCCTGCTGGCCAAAGCGGTGGACGAGATTTATCTGGCCGCACCTGAGCCCGCCAAGCTTCTGGCTTTGAAAGAAAGTATTGAGCAGGAAACGCCGGGAGCCATAGTGCACGTTGCGGGCTCTGCTGATCGTGATCTTGAAGATATGGACATGATCGTGACGGCCACCTCCGGTGCCGGAAAACGCATTCTGGATATCATGAGGGTAAAACCCGGCTGCGTGATCACTGATGTGGCTCGGCCGCTGGATATATCAGCAGAAGATGTGGCCAAACGTCCCGATGTACTGGTAATTGAATCCGGAGAGGTTCAGTTGCCGGGCAATGATGTATATATGAAAAACATCGGCCTACCTGAAGGTGTAGCCTACGCCTGCCTGGCAGAAACCATCGTGCTGGCGCTGGAAGGCCGTTTTGAGAACTTTACACTGGGCCGCAACATTGAGTGGGAAAAGGTTCGGGATATTTACAAACTGGGCCTGAAGCATGGCATGACGCTGGCGGCCATATCCGGTGTGAACGGGGTATTCAATGAAGAGGACTTCGAGCGGGTGAGGGTGCTGGCGGCAAAAAGTGATGCCGGCGACTTGGCAGCAGCTACGCCGGACGCCTGACGCCCGGCTATCTCAGCTGGCTGTCTTTGCTGCCTCGGCGGTTGATGCCGCCTGATGTGGTTTCCTGCTTTTCCAGGGCCGCCTGGCAATTCACACACAGGCGTACACCGGAAATCGCTTTGCGCCGAGCTTCAGGAATAGGGCAGTCGCACTCTTCGCAGAATTCTGCACTTTCACCCCTGCCGAGCCGGCTACGTGCCTCAGCCACGGCATCCTCTACGCTCGCATCAATCTGATCTTGTACAGCCCCATCACGGGTCCAGCCACCAGCCATAACCTTACCCTCGGCAAAGCCTTTACCTGTTGTGATCCTTGAGCATACCAAAGCCAGGGTGATCGGGCTAAGGTATGGCATCGTAATAGTTTGTCCCATCCACAATGAAGGAATCAAAATGCTGTCAGCAAACAACTCACCACGACGCGGCGGAAAGTGGCCTCTTGTTACAGCGTGGCTTGCCATAGCCCTGTTGATCGTTGCAGGTGTGTTGATGGCCATTGCCGGGCCAGCTTACAAGGCAGATTGGATCGGATTGGGTACTTCCTTCACGTGGTTGCGTCAGGGTGCACAACTGGCAATGGGCGCGGCTTTGCTTGGGCTGATAACTCTGGTACTTGCGGGTGTGTTGCGCCGGTGGCGGCCGGCTCTGGTGGGTGTGTTGGTAACCTTGGCTGTTGTGGCAATGGTTGCCATACCCATGCAGATGAAGGAGCGCGCCCAAAGCGTGCCCCCCATCCACGACATCACAACGGATATGGAAAACCCTCCTGCCTTCACATTGTTGGCGGCGGCCCGTGAAGAAGCCCCCAATGCCGTGGACTATCCCGGAGCGGAAACAGCGAAGCAGCAACAGTTAGCGTACCCCCAGTTAAAACCGATTCTGGTGGACGCGCCCCTGGCCAGTGTTATGGAAACGGTAAAAAGGAAGATTCAGGCCCGTGGCTGGGAGATTGCCGGAACCACCGACAACACCATCGAAGCCACTGCGACCACTCGCTGGTTCGGGTTTAAAGACGATGTGGCTATCCGTATGACGGAAACAGAGCAGGGCGTGCAAGTGGATATGCGTTCTGCCTCCCGATTGGGTAAGAGCGATCTTGGTACCAACGCCGAGCGGATTCAGATTTTCTTTGAGGATCTGGCAAAACGATAAAATAGTTTCTCAAGTCAGCCAGGGGGTATACTCTGAAGGAATAGGATTTGCCGCTTCATTTAACAGGTTGGCGGGCCTAACTCCTTCAGTGTGACCCTCAATGAAATCACCACTACGTCTTCGCTACCAAACTATTGAGTTCGGCAACGTGGACATTCACGTGTGCACTTTGCGTGATAATCAGCAGTTCGACGATCCAAACGATATCGCCCTCAAACTGGGCATTTCCTCTGCTACCTGGCCCCTGTTCGGGATTATCTGGCCATCAAGCCTGGTGCTTGCCCATTACATTGTGAACCATCCAACCGAGGGCAAGAGAATTCTGGAAATTGGCTGTGGAATGGCGCTTTCCAGCCTGCTTTTGAATGAACGTAATGATGATATTACAGCGACGGATTATCATCCTGAGGTGGGCGTATTTCTGGAGCGGAACACACAGCTCAATCACGGTAAAGCGATAGGTTATCAACGAGTTGACTGGGCGGACAAAGCCAGCGATCTGGGCTTGTTTGATATTATTATTGGTAGTGATGTGTTGTACGAAGACGAGCACATAAACCTGTTAGCGGATTTTATTGACCGGCACGCCAACACGGCCTGTGAAGTCATTCTGGTGGATCCGGGAAGGGGCAGAAAAAACAAGTTCAGTCGTCGCATGGAAACTCACGGGTTCAGCTTTTCTGAGGAAAAGCCGGAGTGTACAGACTATCTGGACAAGCCTTTCAAAGGGCATGTGCTCAAATTCCGGAGAGGAGATGCGCCGAGCCCGCCAGGCTCTGATTCAAGCAGCAATGCCTGAATCGCTTGGTGTCCAGCGTGCACCAGTTATTCAGCTCTTTTTCTCAAGCGCTTCCTTTAGCCCTGCAAACGGGTTGTGCGTTGCGGATTCCCGGCGTTTTTCGGAACTGCCTCCGTAGCGCACAAAATCCTCGAACTTGCTGTGCTCTTCATCGTGACAGTACACGCACAACAATTCCCAGTTACTGCCATCGGCGGGATTGTTGTCGTGGTCATGGTCAACATGATGCACAGTAAGCTCACGCAAATTGATGCGCGTAAACTCACGGGCACAGCGGCCGCATACCCAGGGGTACATTTTCAGAGCGCGCTCTCGGTACCCACTTTCGCGTTTCGCAATATAATCACGCTGTTCAGCCAGCAGTCTGTCTACCTTGCTTGTGTTGCCTGTATTTTGGCTCATGCAGGATATTCCTTTAATAAACCGGAAGCGCCCCTCGGGTAAAGGGCTATTCCACTGTCGGGGCGTGATTGGGGCCCATGCTGTTTTGAAGATCAATCATCGACTGCTGGCTCACCTTTATCAAACCGCTTTGAGGGCGGTTCAGATCAACAACCAGTGTCATCAGCACTGCAAACGCCAGTATCAAGGGGATAGTGGCGACAAGTCGTCGTTTCCCTGTAAACCCGGCCTGAGTGCCCAGGGTGATCATCGTAAGCGCAATGCTGCTCGTCTGCTATCGTTTTGGCAGAAAACGCGCGGCTAGAGAACAATATGAGGCTGGCAACAACTCCCAAATATTGCATAGCTATACCTCTTGAAGCAGGGCTTCGGGAAGCGGGAATCCAGCCTCTATATTAGTTCAAATGCGACAGAGCAAGCGTGATTTTCATCTCTTTCGATGCTCAGGATTCAGCACAGTTCTCTATTATTTTGCCGGAAGTGCCATCAGGCTTGTGGTGGAGCAGGGCAGCCTCAGCACCGGGCCCGGAGCCCTTTGTCCACCATTCCAGTTCGTTGCCAACGTAGCGTGAACCACTGGCAGACACTGCGATTTGCATGGTGTGCTTGGCACCCTTGTGCTGAATTACAGCAGATGTGTTGGAAGGGTAGGTTGCCGTAATCGTTTCGCCACTCTCGCATTGATAGGTGTGCGTGGCGGCTGTCTGGCTTCCGGCTTTTGCATCATCCTGTGACGAACTTGCGCAGGCAGTGAGGAAAAGGGCAGGCGCCAACGTAAGGGGAGCATAGATCTTCATACATACCTCAAAAGTCAGATGAGTGATGGAAAAGTTGATCAGGGTTCAATAAACCCTGAAAACTTTACTCCTGATAACAGAGCCATCTCCCGATGCCAAGTTGCCAAATCGTCACTGTTGAATGAATTCAACGAATCGTGGCCACAAGCTCTGGCCATCACTTGCATCAACTCTACAGAGGCTTCAAAGAAATTCCTGAGCTGCCCGGCGGATTTTTCGACGTTCAAACGCTGCCGAAGATCTGCTTTTTGTGTGGCTATACCGGCAGGGCAGTTGTTCGTGTTGCACATGCGGGCAGCAACACAGCCTATTGATTGCATAGCGCCGTGCCCGTGCCTGCCATTTCGGCGCCTTTCGCCAAAGCCAGCTTGGCTTCTTCAGACAGGGCTCCGAAACTCATGTCGGAAACAAGCAGGGGAATCTTGAGCTTCAGCGGCTTTCTGGCTCTGGGCCCGATAACCAGCTCGGTACTAACGGGAACATCTTCAAGCAGAGGCTGTGTAGCCATTTGCGCCGTCATCACCTGAATATCATCCCAGTGCGGCAGCAAATGACGGGGCACCCCCATGGAGGTCATAGGACCATGGTGCCCCATCTTTGATAAGCCATCTCTGGCCAGTTGATGTATGAACTCGACCGTAGGTTCCTCAACAGTGGCACTTGCCACGGGAATCTCACTTGCTCCCGCTTTGATGCCAGGCCCTTCCTTGCCAACTGCACTGGCATCAAACTACTTATGAGTACCATCGCAAAACGGCTGCTTGTTGGAACGGCCACAGGTGCAAAAGTAGTATTCCTCGCCGTCTGCAAGATCCACTTTTACAGGCCTGTTATTCGCTACGGTCGGGTTCATTAGGTGTAACTCCAGGGTTCAGCTTATATGCCCATGCAGTTGGCGTAGTAGGTTGTAGTGGCCGGCCAGTCTGAAAAAATGCCGATTACACCCACTTCCTGAGCCAACACATCAATCACTGTGAACATGTCACCGTCATTGTTGATGGCATCGGTTACGCTCTGATAGTACCACCCGCCGCCAGAGTTTAGTGGCCCGCTGCGCTCAAGCGACCAGCCAATCAGGTCAAGGCCTGCGGCTTTGGCGTTGAGAGCGTACTCGGAAGGTACAATTTCGTTGTTGCTGTTCAGGGTCAGCATTTTCCAGATTGCAGGCGCCAGAACAGGAACCCCTTGTTGAACGAGGCTTTCCATGTACTCAAGGGATACGTTTTCAGGGGAGTGATCATCTTCATCAAGAAAGACCGCTTGCTTGCCAAATTCAGGCGTTTCATTGATCCAGAACACCACGTCTTCCAGCAAAAACGACTGAGGCCATACATCGGAAGGGCTAACACCTGCCTGCACGTAATCATTAATCATCTGGCGAGCATAATCCTGCTGTGTGTAGTCGCCTTCAAACGGCATGTCGACCACCGGCGTTTTCAGCTCCGGAGTGAACTGAACGCCCAATTCCTTGAGCAGTTCGATGCTTTCACGGTGGCTTAACACTGTTCCGTTCGTGGCGTACAAATCCGTTCGCCAGTCGGCCGTGCCGCCCAGGTATTCTTCTGGTGTGGTGGCATCAGCGTTAAACGCATCCATCTTTCCCCTGAGCGATTTGAACTCAGCCAGCGTAATGTCGCTTGTACGACATTCAGCTTCGGCCTTTTGGCCCGTGGCTGGGTCTGCGGGTGTAAAAGGCTTGGTGCACTTGGCGTTCAATTCCGGCACAGCCACGATGTTGGTGGTTGTGTGCAGGTCATTCTGGGCATGGCGGCACACCAGCTCCCTGTCCTTGGTAAAGGCCACGTCGCACTCTACGATCCCGGCGCCCATTCGTGCGGCCGCTATGTAAGATTCGCGGGTATGCTCAGGAAACTGCATAGGAGCACCCCGGTGACCGATGGAGAAGGTCGAAGAGGTCACCGGCTTGGATTCACACGCTTGCAGGGACTGCTTCAGCTTGCCTTCGTCCATGTTGTTAATCAGGAAGTAAGGCCGGGGTCCAACTTGAACCAGCGCCTGGCTGTCAGTAGGGGAGGCTTCAGGGGTGCTGGCATTGTGATCCATGGTGCTGCAGCCAGACATGACCGCAATAGAACCCGCGAGCAGTGACAGGGAAAGTGTACGTTTCATGACAGAATCCTTCTGTATTTTTTGTTTGAATTTATATTACTGAGCTAAACATTAGTGGCCACCTCACTATTGATCAACTAACCACCAGCTGTGGTTCGTCGCATTCAATGATGGCCATGGAGTCGGGCAAGTTTGCCCGCTGTTTCCGTGGGACGGAATCGGTGTAAAAACGGTCAACGTATTTGAACGTGGCCACTTTACAATGTGCGTTCAGAGTCCATTTGCTGTGGTCTGCCACAAGCATACGGGTTCTGGTGTTTGCGATGATGGCACGGCTAACTTCAGCCTCGCGGATTTCGTGATCCATCAAGCCTTGTTCCAGATCCATGCTTCCGGTGCTGAAAATGCCGAAGTCTGTCGTGAAGGAGCTGAAAAAGCTGCTGACTTCTGGCCCAACCACATCGTGATGGTTATGGCGGTACATGCCTCCAGACACGATAACCTCGATACCCGGGTTACCTGAAAGTGCCGCCGCCACACTGAAATTGTTGGTCAATATTCGAAGCGAATGATGATGAATCAGCGCTTGTGCCACCCGTTCAACGGTACTGCCAACCCCCAGGCTAACGGTGGCGCCTTCAGGAATATCTGCGGCAACGCGTTTGGCCATTCGCTGTTTAGCGAGTTGACTGGATGTAGGTTCATCTTGGGGTAAAGCAAAGGATGGTGCAGGCCTCGCTGGCAGGCTGACACCGCCATAACGACGGCGCAACAAACCCAGTTCACACATCTTGTTGATGTCGCGGCGAATGGTTTGCGTAGTGACGCCAAAGCGCTGAGCGATGTCTTCAACTTCGACATGCTCTTGTTCATGCACCCATTCGAGGATGCAGCGCTGGCGTTCTTTGGCACTCATCAGATTACCTGCTCGGTCAGGTGCGATGTTGCAGCCAGGCCTCTGCCATTTCAGCAAAGCCCAATCCCGAAGGTTGGCTGACAATCGCTGCGGGCTGATGGGTCATAACGTGTAAATGCTTACGAATATTGGCTACACCAACACTCATCGGAAAACTGCGGAACATGCTCTCGTCGTTGGGTGCATCACCAATGAAAACAGAGCGCTTCTGCAAGGACTCGATATCCAGCCCCAGTAACTCCTGGCCCACTCGAAGCGACATAGTGGATTTGTCGAAATCGCCGAGCCAGATATTGATGTGGATAGAGCTTTGGCGAACGCTGAAGCCCTGAGCCACCAGAGGATCGTGAATCGCAGCTACCTGTTCAGGTGTCAGCGATTCCTGCTGGTTGTAGTCCACGGCAACGTCTACAAAACGGAAGGGTTGGTCTGTGGCCAGCTTGGCCTCGAAGTCCAGATCCAATGCGGCAACCGCATTCAAGATGGCTTGCTGGTCGCGGCGGTGTTTGGCCTCGTTTTCCCAGAAGTGCCAGCTAACTGTTTGTGGGGCAGTGCGTTCGGCATAGAAGGCTCCGCCTTCACCAATAACCGCTTTTACTGGCCAGGTACGAATGATCTGATCACACCAGCCAGCGCAGCCTCCGGTTACCGGGATGATACTGATGCCGGCCTCTGCCAAACGGCAGATAGCCTGATAGGTCTCTGGCAGAAGCCGGCCACCGGTGGTGAGCGTATCGTCCACATCGGTGAAGAGAATGTCGGCCTTGCCAAAATCGATACTGTCTTTCATAGAATCGGTTTACCAGGTCAAATTACTTTTTTGCGCAGGACGCTGGTCAGCGCCTCGCCCAGAATGACCAACACAACGATTGCGAGCAGGATAGTTGCAACAGTTTGCCAAGCAAACATGTCGATGGAACCCTGTAACAGCACCCCGATACCACCAGCACCCACCAAGCCCAACACAGTGGATTCACGGATGTTGATATCCCAACGCAGAATAATGATGGCAAAAAAGGCCGGCATTACCTGAGGCACAATCGCATACAGAACCACCTTCATTTTGCTGGCACCGGTTGCTTCCATGGCTTCCACCGGACGGCGGTCAATCTCTTCAATAGCCTCGCCCATAAGCTTGCCGATGAAGCCGACGGAGCGGAACATAACTGCCAAAATACCGGCCAGCACACCCGGGCCAAAAATCGCCACGAACAGCAAAGCCCAGATAATGGTGTTAACAGAACGGCTGGAGACAAGAATGAACCGGCCAATCCACAGCGTGACCTTGTTCGGAGTGGTGTTCTGCGCCGCAATGTAAGACACCGGCAGAGCGATGAAAATCGTCAGCATGGTGGACAGGGTGGCAATGTGCACCGTCTCCAGCATGGCGGAGAAAATCGCACTCCACTTGCTGAATTCCGGCGGCCACATGCGTGCGCCCAAGCTTTGGATCTGGTTGGGCGCATCCCAAACCCAGGGCCAAAAAATATCAATATCACGCACGGCCCAAACAACAGCTATCAGCGTGGCCAGGTAGACCGCATAGCGCGTAAGCTGTTCTTTACGGTCGTAGCGCGACCAGACTCGGTCGGTCAGTTTTGCAGCGTGATCTACCATACTTTTTTCCTCACCCATCCGCTCAAGCCTTCACTGACCAGAATGATCGCAATAATCATCAGCAAAATGGCAAAGGCGAAATCGTAATCGTAACGTCCGAAAGCGTTCATCAGAGTGCCACCGATACCGCCGGCACCCACAATGCCAACAACGGCCGATGCGCGAAGGTTACTGTCGAGCTGATACATGGATAGCCCGATCTGGCGCGGCATGATCTGTGGGAAAACCCCATAAACCAGGATTTTCATGTAACCGGCGCCAACAGAACGCATGGCTTCAACCTGGCCCCAATCAATTTCTTCAATCTCTTCTGCCAATAACTTGGCAACGAAGCCGATGGAATAGAGAGTCAGGGTAAGAATGCCCGCCATAGGGCCAAAGCCCACCGCTGCAACAAACAGAATGGCGACGATAACCGGGTGAAAGCTGCGGGAGACGATAATAAGAGTCCTCCCCAGAATGTAAACGGGAAGGGGCGCTACGTTACGAGCCGCCATGACCGCAATGGGAACCGACAGGAGAACACCCAGCATGGTCGCCAAAAAGGCAATCTGGAAGCTTTCCTTGAAGCCCGTCCACAGCAGCCCGCCGCGTTCAAAACTGGGAGGGAAAGCGCCGCCAAAAATTTTGCCTGCCCGAGGCAAGCCTTCAGCGATACGCTGCCAGTCAAAAGGCAGTGTTGAGAATGCCCAGTACAAGTAGGCCAGGGTGATTGCGACCAATCCATAGCGAATCCAGGGATTTGCTATGAAAGGGGGCTTTTTCCAGACCCTGCCCGGTTGTGCACCGGATGCAGTGTTCCCGGATGTCATGCCGAAGCCTCCTCAGTTGGGGATGCGGGTTCACCTGCATCTTCTTCCGGCGACTCAATGCCACCGTAAATGGCATCCAGAGCATCCTGGTTGAAGTCTTTGGGTTCACCGTCAAAAATCATCTGCCCATGACGCATGCCCACAATACGGTCGGTGTACATACGCGCCTGGGTCACGTTGTGAATGTTGATCAGTACAGGCAAAGACATTTCACTGGCAAGGCTTTGCAGCAGGCTCATGATCTGCTGTGAGGTTTTCGGGTCCAACGAAGCGGTGGGCTCGTCAGCCAAAAGAATCTCGGGCTCTTGCATTAGTGCGCGTACTACGGCAACACGCTGGCGTTCACCACCAGACAGTTGGTCGGCACGTTTATCGGCGTAGTGGGCGATACCCACCCGCTCCATGAGGCTGAATGCGCGGTCTATATCCGATTGCGGAAAGCGGCGAGTCAGAGCCTGGAAGAAGGACACATAGCCCAGTCGACCAGAGAGCACGTTTTCCATAACAGTTAACCGGTCAATCAGGTTGAAGCCCTGAAAAACCATACCGATGCGGCGGCGAGAATGGCGCAGGTCGCTTCCGCGAAGATTGACCAACTCGTGGCCGTTCAGCTTGATCGAACCCGAAGTTGGCTCGACCAACCGGTTAATGCAGCGTAACAGAGTGCTTTTACCGGCACCGGATGCGCCGACGATGGAAACAACACTGCTACCATCAACCGTCAGATTCAGGCCTTTGAGCACAGGTTCGTTTTGCCCGTAACGTTTTACGAGGTTGGTAATCTCTAACATGTGATTAACTCCGGGTAGAGCCCCTGGCGGTTAGCCAGAGGCTCTTGGTCTACTTATTTAAGGTTGTCGCGGGTGTACTGGACGCCGTTGGAGGCCTGGATGGTGCGGATGACCTTCCAGTTATCTTTGTAGTTGATCGGAACGAAGGTCTCTACGCCTTCAAACTCGTCGCCCAGCTCAGTGCCGGCGAACTGGAAGGTATAAAACGCTTCGCGGATCTTCTCGACCAGATCCGGGTGCAGATTGTGAGCATGGTTGTAAGACGTTGTCGGGAAGCGATCAGATTCCCAAACCAGACGCACGTCGTCTGTGTCATACAGCCCGCGAGCCGCCATACGCTCAACGACTTCCGATGCTACCGGAGCTGCATCGTAGTCTTTTGCGACCACACCCAGCATGGACTGGTCATGGCTACCTGAGAAGGAAATCTCATAGTCTTCTCCAGGTACGATGCCCATCTCAGGGAACAGGGCTCTTGGAGCCTGGTTACCAGAGTTAGACGTTGGGGAAGTGTGAGCTACGCGCTTGCCCTTCAGATCTTTCATCTCATGAATATCTGAATCAACGTGGGTGAACACCTGCAACGTATAACCAAACTGACCTGTTTCTGAACCCATCAGCGCAAAAGGAACCGCACCAGCCAGGTTTACCGCAAAAGGCGTTGGGCCAGTGGAGAAACCAGCAATATGCAGACGGCCGCTGCGCATAGCTTCTACTTGAGCTGAGTTGGACTGAACGGCAAAGAAGCGAACATCACGGCCGGTCACTTCCGAAAGGTGATCGATAAACGGCTGCCAAATATCGGAATAAATGGCGGGGTCTTCAACCGGGGTGTAGGCAAAAATCAGGGTGTTGGGATCGTTCCACTTGGACTTGTCCGCAGGCAAGTCTGCAACCATGTCGCCATTTTCATCGCAATACAGAGTATCCAGTGCGCCTCTCTCGCAGTCGGCAAACGCCTGACCGCTGAAACTTGCCATCAAAACGGAAGCCGCTAAGGCAGCAGAGGGCAGTACCCCGGGAAGCTTTTTTTTATGGAAATTCATTGTGATTCTCCGTCGGGAGCGGTCCAAGCATGGGTTCCATGCGGTTTAATTGAACATCTGGGGAGGGCCGACTCCAATTGGTTTTTTATTGCTAGATGTTCAATTGAACATTCATAGTAGCAGCAACTTGCCATGAGGCAAGACCGGGAGTGCATGAAATGAAGACACAACCTGAGAGCAAACGCGGGAAGAGAGGAACAAATGGATGCAGCGGTGGATGTGACAGCGCCATTCCACCGCTATTTGGGAGGGACTTACTGGTAAATAACTTCTCTTTTTGAAACCAGGCAAATGTTGTCGTTTGTGCCTTGAGCAGAGAGGTAAATGTTTACGGTATCATTTTCATTTTTCAGAATTAGGGTCTTGCCGTTCATTGTGCCTACATAGGCCCAGTCACCGAACACCTCTTCTCTGGTGAGCATGCAGGACTTTGGTAACGCAAAGGTTTCAACATAGGTGGTGTCGCATTTGCCTGATGACGTAGGCGCGGCAATCACAGTTACATGGGAATCGCCATCAGAGTAGCCCTTGCTCGACAAGGAAGCATAGAGGCGGTTATCCGGGTCGCCTGAGTTCCAGGTTGAATGGGTTGCATGGTTTTTATCACCAATAATGAAATCACCCATCTCTGCCAGAGGTGCCACACACTTTACAACACCATTCTTGACGGCCTGGGATTCAATAACCGTGGTATCGGCATTGGCATTCAAAGCAAACAAAACAGAAGCGGCCAAAAGGATTTTCTTCATTGTGTCTCCAAAATAAAACCAGTCTTCGCATAGTCTCAGCCGCCAGAGTGGCCGGCAGTTAAAGGTTGCGCTAACCCTAGCCCAAAGCAATTGTAACGGGAACACGGAACCCCTGAATTTTGCAGTGTTTTACGGAACCTTATCAACCTGCCTGGTTAACTAGCCTGGGGTGCCAGTTTTATGCGATGTAAAACTTCACAATGCCTTTGTGCCATTCGTGGAAATCTCGCAACTCAGTAGCGTAGGTCGTTTTACGGTTCAAAAAGTCGGAAAACATAATCGAACGACTGGGTTCTGAGTTTTGGGTTGCATAATGGCGCCCCAACAAGACTCGGAGCGCCATTATGAGGTGGCGTTTTACTGCACGTTTTCCGTATCGCCAAACTGCTCAGCAAAGAGGGCGCTGGAGAGGTAGCGCTCGGCAGAATCCGGCAGAATGACCACAATGTTCTTGCCCTTGTGTTCAAGCTGCTGGCCAACACGGACAGCGGCAACCACTGCCGCACCACAGGAAATGCCACACAGAATGCCTTCTTCCTGCATCAACCGGTGGGCCATGGCCATGGCGTCTTCATTGGTGACCGTTTCCACCTGATCAACCATGTCCAAATCAAGGTTTCCAGGCACAAAGCCAGCACCAAGGCCCTGGATTTTGTGCGGTGCCGGCTTGAGGGCTTCGCCATTACGCACCTGAGTGATGATAGGGGAGTCGGCAGGCTCAACGGCTACCGTAGTAATAGCCTTGCCCTGGGTGTTCTTGATGTAGCGAGAGACGCCCGTGAGCGTGCCGCCGGTGCCCACACCCGAAACAAAAATATCCACGGCGCCATCGGTGTCGTTCCAGATTTCAGGACCGGTGGTATCTTCGTGAATTTGTGGATTGGCCGGGTTGTTGAATTGCTGAGGCAGAAAGTACTTCTCAGGCTCGGCCGCCGCCAGTTCTTCCGCTTTGGCGATCGCGCCGGGCATGCCTTTGGCGGGCTCGGTCAGCAGCAGGTCAGCACCCAGAGCCTTCAGCACCTTGCGGCGCTCCAAGCTCATGGAAGAAGGCATGGTAAGAACGATTTTGTAGCCTCTGGCCGCAGCCACAAAGGCCAAGGCTATACCCGTGTTGCCACTGGTCGGCTCTATAATGGTCATGCCCGGCTTCAGCACCCCCCGTTTCTCGGCATCCAGCACCATGGCCGTGCCAATTCGGCACTTCACCGAGTAGGCCGGGTTACGGCCTTCAATCTTGGCCCAGATAGTCGCGCCATCGTTAACACGGTTCAGCCTGACCAGAGGCGTATTGCCAATAGACTGAGAGTTATCTTCAAAAATGCGGGGCATGGGTAATCTCCTTGGCACCGTGTTGCTTAATCGTAGTAGGCCTCAACCTTACCTTTCATAGTCATCAACAGCGGCTGGCCACGACGGTCCAACGCTTTGGGGGAGGCGATTTTTATCCAACCCTCACTGATGCAGTATTCCTCAACATTGGTGCGCTCTTTGCCATTAAGCTTGATAGCAATATCGTGCACAAAAACTTCAGCGACATGGTGCGGGCTGTTAGGGTTTCTTGAAAGACGATCCGGTAGATCTGGCAGTGATTTAGTATCGCTCATGGTAGTAACCTGCATTGAATAAAAGGAGCGCCATTCTAGGCAATATGGATTTGATGCTCAATCACAGCTGTAGGGTTGCCCCCTCTGCCATCCGGTTTACTGTCTTTGGATCAAAACCCGCTGGATAATATGACCAGCGGTGCGATCTTTTGCATCGCTGGCATGCTGGTCAGCCCGGCTTCGGGCTTCTGCTTGGCTGGCACTTGATACAAAGGCCGTAAACTGTTTGGTCACGGCTTGGTGATAATTCCTGAACGCAGCTTCACAGCCCGCCTGGGCACCCTTTGCAATGTCTGAAGGGGGTGCAGATGTGATATGGCTGAAGCGGTCGGATTCACTGGCCATGCAGTCCTGATACGCCTTGTATTTCTCGTTCAGATCGGCACTGAGGGCCTTCTTTTCATCAGAGGTCAAATTCGGCGCAGGCGAGAAAGCCGCGCAGCCAGCCAGCGATCCGCACAATGCCACCACCATGGTAGCGCCCCGCCAACGGGCAGCATTAAAGAAAATCATACCTGTCAACCCCTTATATTATGTATTGAGCCTTGTGTTCTAGCTTTTATAGAGCCGGGCCCGCTTTAATTCTACCTTCACGGGTAAGGGTTCAGAAAATACGGAAGCCAGCTCGAGTTCTTGGATAAACCCTTTAAGCTCTGAAGAGCCTGCGTCCACATTTTGATTGATTCGTTGCACCATCCAATAAGGATAGCTCACGTTGTAGCGCGTCTCCGATTCACCCTCAATCGTTAACCGAGCGTCTCCAAGGCGTTGGGGTATCTTATCTTTAGCGGGGTTTTCATCTGCCCAGGTTTTCACCCCCTGAATAGCTTGTTCTAACAACGGAGCCTGCAGTGACGACATTGCCTGCAATACTGAAATCAGTGTGTCAGGTATCTCATCATTTGGGAGCAAGGCTTCACAAGGCTGACCGAACGATCCATGCATGGCCATTAGCCACGTATAAAGATGATCGTATTTTTTAATAAAATCTACCGGTTCGGGGTCACGATGCAGGTGGGCGTAGAGCTGGCCGTATAGTGCAAAGTCTCCAATGGTAGGCTGGCCGCCTAATAGAAATTTATGGGCCTGAAAATGTTTGTCCAACAGGGAGAGGATATTTTCAACCGCGACCTCCAGCTTGGGTTCCATTTTCTTGGTGATGCCCAAAATTGGCAAATAGCCTGACATTTTCCCGGCGAACTTTTTAGCCACAGTGCGCTGCACGAAACCGGGGAAGTAGGGCAGTGCATTTTTACCGAATTCGCCGGTGATAAATTTCAGGTTACCCTTGTAGTTCCAGCGGTAATGGAGGGAGGCCATTGGTAACCATTCATCAGCGAACAGCTCCACCAACAGGCTGGCAAAGGCTTGTTTTGGCGTTTCCGGGAAAACCGGTTTGAACCGGTTTTCCGTTTCATAAACATCGATGATATGGCTTGAATCTTGTAGCACGGAGCCATCGAGCCGAAACACAGTGGGCATTATTATTTTCCCAACGGCAGGCTGCACTTTTCTGAAAAGCGTATGAGCGTTGGGTGGCTTGTAGTCGTAGGGAATATTTTTGTAGTTGAAATAACTGCGCACTTTTGCGGTGTATGGGGAAACATCCCACCCTAAGAGCTGGTCTTTTCTAGCCATTTTGTTCTCATTATTTTATGTTTTTTTGGCCGACGCTAAGCTGACGTTGATTGCGCAATATACTAAATGATTTCTTTTACGATCATGTTGCGAACCAGCTCAACGGCATCTCGGTCGTTGCCGGCAACCGCCACCCACACCTTGCTTTTGCCTTCTCCCATAGCCAGGCATTTTACGACTACTCGGTTGCCTTTGTAGGTGCCATAAATGCCGTGCTTGTTCTCGACCTGATTCTCCAGGCCAATCTTTTGCAGGGCAAAAGAGCTCTGAATTTCACACGCTGCAGCAGACTTGTCGAGATCTTTGAACCAGGACCAAAGTTCCGGAGCTTTCTCGGGCTCATGGGCAAAACATGCACCACTGAATAAAACCAATGCCAGAATCAACTTTTTCACGCACGTTCCTTGTCTTTAAAATTAGCCTTATCCCAGGCATCTAAAGTCAGCATCAGCTGCAGCCTGAAACACAGAGTCTCGTTAACCATCACCCTCTATTTTTTCTCAATCACCCGCAGAAGGTGCAAGCTGGTGATTGAGAGCGCAGCGACAGCAACATTTGTTGTTACCGGATTGAACGCGTTACCCAGAAGTAAGGGCTGAACCAGCACTACGAATGCCAGCAAGCATACCATTGAGGCTAATGTAAGCAGCAGCGGCCAACGATGCCGCCAAAATATCAAGATAGCAACGGCCATAGCAATCTCTAACACACCAGCGACAGTGGCTAGTTGAACTGCCTCAGAGCGTGAAAACCCTACCGCCATGTTCATTGCCAACTCATCCTCATGGGGGTAGAGCAATTTCGGAATCAAGCCTTGATAGAACCAGATAAAAGCAATGGTGCCCCGGCATACTGCGTAGCTTAAAATTGGACTATTCACCCAGGAACCTTGAATCATGATCTTTGTTGGGAATCACACAAGCATCGTAGCGACCGAACAGCTTGTAGCGGTTTAAGGCAATTCGGTCGTATAGCCAGTCTCGAATCACTGACGGCACAACCCAACCAATGCAGGCCAATGGCCACGGCCATGGCAGTTCACGCATTACCCTTAAAAAGGCAGTAGATTTGGTATAAATATTCGGCCCCTCAGCAAGCAGCATGGTTTCGTAGTAGTCCGTTGGGAAACCGTGGGACTGAAGAATTGCCTGGCCTTCAGGTGATTGAACAGTCGCTAATTTAAATCGGCGTTTTCTATCGAACCTAATGAGGAAGCGCGCCCATGCGGCGCAAAGTCGACACACGCCATCGAACAAAACTACCCGGTCCTCAGGAGCAATACTTGGTTGAGCTTGCGATTTCTGTTTCATATTAAACTGAAGTTATCGGTGCCTAGTGATTGAAGTGGGGGAGAACCCGAGGGCAACCAAATACTACTATAGGAAGGCCTGCCTTCACATGACGCACGTCGTCACTTGGAGAATTCGAACGGGGTTTTCTTCCACCTGATGTATACAGCCAAGAAGTTCGGATCTTGATTTGAGGGAGCGGCGCCGGCGATGCTGCTAAAGCGGGGAGGGGAGACGATACAGCAAGAGTGAAATCTGAAAAGCCGACCTGAATGGCCGGCTATATCAATACTGCATCAGAAGAGATATGAAGCACCCACAGAAATGCCAGAAATTTCTGCACCGTCTTTATCAATATAGCTCATGTACTCCGCATTCATCTGAACGTTGCTGCTCAGGTCAAAATTCGCCCCAACGCCGTAAGAAATATCAGATTCAGACGCAGAGACGGTTGCTGAACCGCCTGGCCCTTTAGCAGAAGCCGTCAGCTCACCCTTGGTAAAGCCCAAAACAACATAGGGATAGATCGGCGTTTCATTTGGAATGCCCAACACGCCATAGCCGCCAACAAGGTAATCAATTTCAACTTTAACGCTAACATTGCCAACGCTGGCGGATTCATCAGCAACGCCAAAACCCGCGCGCAACTCGGCTGCAAAATAGGGATTGACTTTGGTTCCCACTTTGGCGACCAGCGCACCCAAGTCTATGTCTTCCGAGAGCCCTTCTTCTTCATAAGTAACAAAAGCATAGTTCACACCTGCATAGGCTTGTTGAACATTACCTTGAGCAGATGCGAATACTGGAGCTGCCATCAACGCGACAAAAGAGCCCGCTAAAATAATCTTTCCCATTATTCTTCCTTAAATTTTAATATTTACCAGGTTGTGCCACATCATATCTTTGATGCTGCGAGACCATAGCAATCGCTTTTGGCATTTTCTATAGATTTAACAGAGTATTACAAAGGTCTGTGTGGCCGGGAATCGCCAACAATTCAGCGAGCATCCTATTCCTGTTTACTGCATCAGAGACGTTAAGCCTCAAGGGCAGGGGCCAAGTACCGCTTCTGAATATACTCAAACGCAGCATTCATATTTGGCAGAACCGCTGTGGCCAAAGAGAAATCGTGGTTCCTGGTCATTTCGGTTGGAATGGCCAGGCACGCAATTCCGGCCAAGGCTGCGGCACGCAATCCATGCTCCGTATCCTCAATCGCTACACAATCTTCTGGCTTCAGGGACAGGCGTTCAAGGGCCAGCAGGTAGCAATCTGGTTCCGGTTTGCTTCTCATCACATCGTCTCCTGAAACAGTAACACTAAACAGCGATTCCAATTGATTGGCGCCAAGCGTTGCCCGCACACCATTTGCGCTTGCGCCAGTGACTACGCCGAGCTTTAAACCTGATTGGTGCAAAGACGAAACTGTGTGGATAACGCCGGGCATCAGAGGAAAAGAATTCTGTTCAAGATACTTGGCAGTTTGAAGGTTCTTCGCCTTCGCAAGAGCGACTGCCTCGGCCGGGATGCCAAACCGTTTGACCAGATCAACTGCGTTTGCAGGGGTCGGAACACCAGCATACAAGTCCTTGTATTGTTGTTCTGTCAGCTGAACCCCATAAGTTTTAAGAACCGTATTCCAGAGTTCCAAGTGAACCGGTTCGGAGTTTACAAGTGTTCCGTCGTGATCGAAAAGTACAGCCTGGATGGACATATCGCTAAGATTCCTTTGTCGTATTTACCAACCCCACCAGTCCCAAACTTTGGCTATAGCGCGCCAAACAGCCCCGAGAATAGATGGGAAGAGTTGCG
This sequence comes from Marinobacter xiaoshiensis, assembly GCF_031631795.1. Classification (NCBI taxonomy): domain Bacteria; kingdom Pseudomonadati; phylum Pseudomonadota; class Gammaproteobacteria; order Pseudomonadales; family Marinobacteraceae; genus Marinobacter; species Marinobacter xiaoshiensis. The sequence continues at coordinate 142,478 of NZ_JAVMBO010000010.1, read as the reverse complement.
GGAGTAGCAAAGCCAACACAGCAAATACGATGATGCAGGTGACGAGGTAGCTACTACTGAGAAAGCCATCCCAATAGACGGCCAGTTCCAGGTTTGCCCAGAGCCAAACGAACGCTGCGGTTGGGATAGAGAAGAACAGCGATGCGAAGAGACTGATCAGCCTCGATTCAATCGGCCCACTTTGTTCGCGATTTTTTGCCATGATAGATGACTTCCTTGTGTATAACGTCAGCGTCCGCACCCGCCTGTAATAACAAAGCAGAAGCACGCCCCATTCAGCTCATTGTCGGTGCCATTGAGGGCAGTTGAACATTAATGCTTGGTGAAGTGCTAATCTGACCTCAGTTTACCGCTACGATCAAACAGTTCAGCGAAGTGACAGACAGCCTAACTTTTTCAGGAGAAGAAAAATGTCGGACACCAACATCGAACTTATTTCCACCATTAGCGAAGACAACACACTGGAACTTGCCCTGCGGGAGATCGAGATCCCCCAGCCCGGCGAAAACGAAGTAGTCATCCGCATCGAAGCCGCTCCTATTAACCCGTCTGACCTGGGAGTGATGTTCAGCGCGGCCGATATGACGACTGCCAGCCAATCCGGTAGCGCCGATCGCCCGGTCATCCGTGCCGATGTTCCGGCCAAGTTCATGGGTGCCGTTAAAAAGCGGGTTGGCAAGGCTATACCCGTAGGCAACGAAGGGGCCGGAACAGTTGTAGCCGCAGGCTCATCAGCCGCGGCGCAAAGTTTGATGGGCAAAACCGTTGCGTTCATTGGCGGTGGTAGCTACCGCAAATATCTCTGCGCCAAGGTGCAAAGCTGCCTGGAACTGGAGCAGGGTACGACTGCAGCCGAAGGCGCTTCAAGCTTTGTTAACCCGCTGACGGCATTAACCATGGTCGAAACCATGCGAGCTGAAGGTCACAAGGCCATCGTTCACGCTGCCGCCGCCTCCAACCTCGGACAAATGCTTAACCGCATCTGCATCGCCGACGGCATCGACCTGGTGAATATTGTCCGTAAGCCAGAACAGGAAACATTGCTGCGGGAATTGGGTGCCAAATACGTGGTTAACTCCAGTAGCGACAGCTTTATGGCAGACCTGACCCAAGCACTGATCGAAACCGGCGCGACCATCGCGTTCGACCCGATTGGTGGCGGTAAATTGGCCAGTGACATTCTCACCTGCATGGAAGCCGCCGTGTCTCGCAACACCACCGAATACAGTGTGTATGGATCTGACATCTACAAACAGGTTTATATCTACGGCGGGCTTGATCGCGGCCCCATCACGCTAAACCGCAACTTTGGTTTTGCCTGGGGCGTGAACGGCTTTTTATTGTTTAATGCATTAGGAAAACTGAGCAAGGAAACCGCCATCGCCATGCGCAAACGCATAGCCGCCGAGATCAAAACCACGTTCGCCAGCCAGTACACTCACGAAGTATCCCTGGCTGGTGCTTTACAACTGGATGCGATGGCGGTTTATGGTAAACAGGCTACTGGAGAGAAGTTCCTGGTCAGACCACAGAGCTGAGGTTTGGTGTGTGGCCGTGAGGCCGTGAGGCCATCCCGGGCTGCTGGGGGCATAATGACTTCAGCAGCCTGGGTCTTTTTTGTGCTGTTTAACGAGGCTGTAGAAAAAACGCCCCTTCTTCAGGCAGCGCTCCTACGTAAAATTTGGATAGATTTTTGATGATTACCTGTCCCAGATTTAAAATAGGAGCTATTTTTAGCTCACTAAATGAGTAGTCCTGATCAATTCAAGACCTTCGGCGTCTTCCTATAGCCTCAACGCCTAACTCTGCAGCTATTGAAACTAGAAGCGAAGGCGAAGATTTCACCACCTCGAAACTCGCTATAATTAACTGTCATACAATTACTTTCGTCATTTTCAGGAGCTTTAATGCCGCATCGCTATATTTCTCAATGGCTTCCGCCTTTTTCTTATTACTCTTTCCAGCGGCCTGTATCTCAGAAATAAATGCGGCTAATTCGTCAAGCTGCGTCTCGCTAAAAACCTTTTTAATTTCTATTGCAGAAAACGGCAACCAGAATGCGGCTTTCTGATACTCTTCCGAGATTTCCTGTACAATTTCTTGGTCTAGATCATTAGAAAATGACATTTCATATTCCTCCAACAAGGTTATGAGCAATCCCAGAGATATTGGACAAATCAACTCCCGTCATGTTTGATAGCTTGTTATTTATATTAATCTTGGCTTCGGCAAGTTCTTGAATCGACAACAGGTATCTTGAAACCTCATCATTGATTTCAATTAAAATCTTTGAATTTGCATTTGTTTTTGATATGAGAGATTTTTCTACGTCGGAAATCTTATGCAATAAACCGAAATAGACTTTGGAAGCATTTGCTGCTATTGACTTTCTTTGATCTTGTGTAAGCGATGCCCCGTCAGCTACCGAGTGCTTGGCAATGTACGCGTTTTCTATTTTTACATATAAAGAGTCCCACTCTTTATCGAGAATTGCACGCTCGACATCTGCCAGTGCTTTGATAATTTTCTCTACTTCAATCTGATTTCTAATGATGCCGTCACTAACTTGTTGATTCAAAATTGAACCATTTCTAGGAATTGTACTGCAGCCAACTAGCGATAAAATCATTAGAAGAAAAACAATGGGTATCTTCTTCATTGCAGCCTCCTTTTTTCCAATGCTGAGTCTAGTATTGCCTTTACATAGGGCAAAGGCATCCAATTGACTGCTTTCAGGTCGGAATCATATTTAAGCGACACAGTTAGCTTGGGGCGCTCTACGAAATCCGTGCCCTAGCAAACAATAACGCTGCCCGTTCCATTATTCTTGCGCCAACATCCGCTGATTCACAGTGATTTAGGCAACCAGCAGTATGCAGTTGGTGAATCTGAACTTAAGATTAGCAGACACGGTGATAATTTGAAGTGAATCCGAAAGATCCTATCAACGGCAGATACCGACTAGGGTACCGAGCGGGCTGGGCGGTATTCCCCCAAAGAAGCCCCGCACTTGCTCACTTCGGCACCGATACAAACCACCAAAGTACCCGATGCACTTGGAATTTTAGGCGAATTTCCCAACAACCTAGGCGGGCGGTCACAAGTCACCTCGGCCTATAGCGATCCAGACGTTCAGCGCAACGTTGATTTGGATCTTGCTATTGTCGACAGCTATCAGCACGAGCTCAAAATGCTTAAATGGCATCTGGAACAGCAAGCCAAACAAACATGATCCCGCTTCACTCACTGTGCTGAAAACCATTCCGGGCGTGGGCCGCATCCTCGCGCTGACGATCCTTTACGAAGTCGGCGATATTCAACGCATCGAATCCGTTCAGAAATTTGTCTCCTACGCTCGCCTAGTGAAGTGCAAAGCGGAATCCGCCGGCAAGGTCTGGAATACGCAAGAAATGCACGAACAAACCCAAAGCCCTGCCTGCGCTGACCCACAAGCTGGGGCGGGCGGCTTACTTCATGCTGAAAGACAAAAGGGGGTTCGATGAACACCAATTCTTGAAACGTTAGTCACGCCACGGGCTGAGCAAGATGTCTAGCTGGATCAGAGATGATGGCTGTGAAGACTGGGAGTCCGCTGACTGGTACACGATATCGAAGCAGTTCTCTGTCACCGATGTTGAAGCCAGAGCGACTTGATTAGCCAGTCCGTTGGCGTGCCCTAATACCATGAGTCAGTGCGCTTACACCGGACCTGAGCCTGAACCTAACTGGAGCCCTGCTGTCCGTCGTTTGAATAGTGCCAGTGACCGGTTAACCGATGAATGTCTGGTGTCCCTGACCCACCGAAGGAACGACCGGTCAGGCTGTGGCCTGAAGCCACGCAAGAGAGCCCCAATACGTGATTTCTGTAGATGCCGGACAGCTCGACGAGACTGGCGAACCAGGCGTTCTCGCTCATGGATTTAGATTGGCTGCTGGCGCGGCCAAAAAAACGACTATTGCCTATTGATTCCGAGAAGGCTTATATGCGTTAGATTGCGGCTTCAAGGACATAGACTGTGTTCTTCACCATGATTGCAAGAAGAAACAGCGCCCCAATGGAAAAAGAAGCGACAACCAACAGCCTATGATACGGCTTGTGGTGCTCACAGAAGTTGCTAACAAACCAGAATGCTTCATTCAATCTTGCATCCATGATCGTCCCATTTTCCAAGCGTTCCAATACCGATTTATCTGAGACTTGCTCTCGTGAAAGAGCTAAGTAATCAACAGCGAATTGACCTAAAATTTCGTTCCGGTCACATATGTGATTATAGTCCTTAGGGTTTCGCGCATGACGCACCAAAGAATCAATAGTTGTGCGACTTCCTTTCCCCATTTCTCGCAAGCTTGTCGGTGTTGCGTAAGTCTTAATAAACCTCGGGCAGCACGCTGTAAAGAAAACAGCCCCTACACCGAAGAAGAGCGCTGCCCCATAAAGCAATGTCCAATGAAACGGCAATGCAAGATCTATAGTCATTACGCGACCACCGAGCGAGAACTCTAAAAAATCGAGCGGCATCAGGCACCTTGCTGCCAATGGGACCACAAACATCCAAATCATTGAAGATCGAACAATTTTATGTTCGCCAAGCTTGCAGATTTCGCTCCAGATCGGGGCAACTGAATCAACTCTTTGTTTTATTGTAGGCATGCGGGCCTCCCGCTCTGTTATCGCCGCCAACACACGCAGCTTTGTAGTGAAGGCGAAGTCGTAACGAAAAAGTTGTCGTCGTGCTTGGCTTTGTGTACGTCCAGCATGGGCATGAACTAATGGGGTGAAAGTCCCCTGTGGAAAGATCACCGTTCAGCCGGTTTTACCCGATTGAACGCTAACCACTAGCGAATGGCAAGGGCCAACCCGCGAGGGTTGGTCTGGAGGAAGCCGCTAGCAAAACTGCGAGCTGATGAACAAGAACATCATATGAGGCGTAGGCTGAAGGCGAGTTGGCACAAGACGACGAAGCCATGTGATCTAACGGCCACCGTAAATGATGCAGTTGTGCAGGGAAAGTTTGTGCTCTTATCTGGGGAGATCTGCTCAACGAGCGATCGGTTAGTTACCAGTCAGGCCACTGGTCGATCAAGCCTGGGCGCAGCTGTTGCCACCGGCGGTTGCGAGCGAATGAGGTGGACACCGATAGCGCCAATGGAGGTAATTCCACCGGTGATTGAGCAGAAGTCAGCAGCTGCCATAGTAGCCAAATGCCCGTCGTAATCGTCGGGACAGGGTGAAGGGCCTATCACCGGGAACAAAGGAGGAGCCTTGGCCGACTTGAACACACGAATGCCGCCCGGCAATGACGTGGCTCAGCGTACGGTCACGAAGCCAGCCTTTAGCAATGATCTACTCGATGCTGTACTGCAACGGGCCAATCTACAACAAGCCTGGAAGCAGATTCGAGCCAACAAGGAAGCTGCGGGTGTCGATGGCATGACCATCGATGAATTTCCCGCCTAGGTGAAGGCCTGCCACTGTACTGTGGTCAAGCAGTCGATTCGCTCGGGCGATTACCAACCAGCTCCGGTGCGAAGGGTGCAAAGCGTTCTTAAGGAAGAGAGGCGCTTTACGGTGGATGTGGACCTGTCGAAGTTCTTCGACCGGGTCAATCACGACCTGCTGATGACGTACCTGGGCCGCAAGGTCCGGGACAAGCGTTTGCTGGGACTGATTGCCCGATACCTGCGAGCTGGGATTATCGATAACCAGCTCTATCTGGAGAGTCGGGAAGGTGTACCGCAGGGTGGTCCGCTGTCACCCTTGCTGGCCAGCATCAGTCACTTCCTCGAACACCGCCTGAAACTGACGGTCAACACGACCAAGAGCCGAGTGGTCAGAATCAATGAAAGTAAGTTCCTGGGATTTACCTTCAAGGGAACCCAGATCCATTGACACCCGGAGACGCTGCGCAAGTTCAAGCAACGTATCCGGGCACTGACAAACCGGAACTGGGGTGTGTCGATGCACTATCAGCTCTTCAAGGTCAGCCAGTATCTCCGTGGGTGGATCAACTACTTTGGCATTGCCACAGGCTACCAACGCTGCTGCGATCTGGATCACTGGATCCGCCGCCGCGTCCGGATGGCTTACTGGCGACAGTGGCGCAAGCCACGCACCAAAGTCAGGAGCCTGATGAAGTTGGGTGTGCACTTGCAGGCCGCAGTGGCGTGCTGCATCATCAGCAAAGGCCCTTGGCGCAGCTCCAAGACACCGGCCATTATCCAATGACTACCTGCAAGTCCAAGGGTTGGTATCGCTGCGCGATGGGTGGATCAGGTTTCACCATTCCCGATGAAACGCCCTGTGCGGACCCGCATGCAGGGTGTTGTGGGGCTGGGGGGTTAGATACCCTCGGCTACCCGACTACAAATCCTTTGATTCTTCCGCTTGGATGTATGAAGCAACCCTCGTTTTCGTCTTTGCATCCTTGAAATATCGATTGAAAGAAAAGGACTCATCAGCCTCTTGCGCAGAAGCGACCAATTGCGCTATGTACTCCATTGCGTTTGGGACTAATTTTTTCGCGTTTTCGAAATCAAGGCGATCAACGCCCCGTGCATCACACAGTTGTCCCACAGCAAAAAGTGCATGATAAGCACCATCAATTAGAAATATAAACCTACGATCAAAATCTTCCTGTTTTTTTATGGCCGCTTGAACTTTTCTCTTTTCAGACTCAATTAAATTTAAAATTTTAACTGCGATCAACAGATCGTCAGCAATCAGCTCCTCTGTGAAAACCTGATCGTACAAATCCGCAAAAACTCTTCCTCTATCCTTTTTGGCTACCTCTGGGAGCTCTAAGCTATATGCTAAATGAGCTTGGCCAGATGAAAGAGCATCTAGTCTTAAGTTTTTTGGCTTATCATTATGCTGCTTTAATTTTCTTTCATAAAAAAGACCCATCCCTTCGAAAGCTTCCTCAAGCTTCTTTTGAATGTCATCGTTTGACCTAAGATCCCTGCTCTTTATCGGTGTCTGGCTATTTGTAGATTCTGCTATTGCAAGACTTACAGGCTGAGATTTTGTCTCAATTATTCGAACTAAAACAAGAACGTCATCAAGTTTTTCTGGTGCAATTTTACTAGCTTCGAAAAGTGCATTCGATGTTTGTCCACCATTTACAATTTGAATATTCTTTAGCTCAATAATAGGTGCCCTCTTTCCTTTTGGGTAGGAGAAAGAGTCGCAAGTCAACGTTATTCCGTTATTAAGATACCAGAAAAGAGGACTGTCGTCAGATGTTGCCGCTTCTATGATCTTTCGGTTTATTTTATTTGTTCTACTTAAATAAACGCGAACATTATCATTGAAAATCTCTTTTAGAACACTTTCCGGCGCTTCTGGATTGGTGATCATCCTGACAACTTCAGAGGCTTCAACCGTGCATATTAACCCTCTTATACTACCGTCAGTCCGATCAAAATAGTCTTTGTCGACAGCTTGAATTTGATTATTTATCAAGGCAGACTTTTTATCTACAAAAAGATCTACGATAGTGTCGAGACTGTGGTGGTGGACATTAAAATATTTGAATTTTCCTAATGCTGAATCAGCCCTAGTTTTCTCTCCGGGCTCCATAGTAAGCATATTCCCGCAAAAATGAACTTCTATCGAAGGATTTGGCTTATCAAGAGCTAACCATATTTCTTGTATTTTATTCCAGAGAATTGGATTGCACGTGTCTTCCATCGATTTATTCATATCCAGGAGATCCTCAAAGAACGAAATTAATTTATCAATCTCGCCATTTGGAAAATTCTTTTTGGTATTCTCGAATGTTGAAACATACTTAAATTGGAAAACGTGTATCGAGTTCGCTCCATCTCTATCATCAACATAAACTGCATCTACACCACGATCTTTCGATCCATCGGTGATTGAGTCCTCTGCTTCTTCATCTGACACGTCCAATAATGCGCCAACCATTAGAATTGGAAATGCTTTTTGTTCGATATCTATGCCGCTGTCAGCATCAACATATGCTTTAACTTTGTGATCTAAAGTATTCCAGTCCAAAAGATTAGCCATTTAGAATTCCTGTGATTGGTTAGCCTTTGTAAAGCGTATTAAGCCGCGTTCTTCGTTATTCATTATCGTGATTTCCACATTTTCACGCATCGCGATTACATTGCTTCCTAAGCAAGCTGCTCACAAAACTAGCCTAAAACCAAGCAATTACAACCACGCTGCAGTGAAATTCCGTAATATCACCCCGCAATAACGAAGCGGTCACGCGATTACAAGATTGCGGTAGGTGAGGGCATAAAAAAAGGCCCGAAGCGTTAACCCCGGGCCCTCCTTTCAATCGGTCAGTCGAGTTACCTCAACCGCACTTACTATCCCCACAAGACAAACACGTCGCACAACCATCCATCACAATCACCGCTTTGGTGCTGCACTTACCACACATGGTGGCGTTGGGTGGGAAGTCGCCAGCCTTGTCGTCGTTGGTTGCCTTGGCGTTGTTGGCTTCAAACTCCGCACGCTTTTCCGCGAGAATGCGCTTGGTGGTTTCGCTCATTTCCTCGCTTTCCATCAGGCCTACGGCCTTCAGGTGCTTCTCGATTACCGCGCCAATTTCAGCCACCAGGGAGGGCATGAATACGCCGCCTTTTTTGAAGTAGCCGCCGTTGGGGTCGTATACCGAGCGCAGCTCTTCCACCAGGAAGGTCAGGTCGCCGCCTTTGCGGAATACCGCAGAGATTACGCGGGTGAGGGCGATTACCCACTGGAAGTGTTCCATGGATTTGGAGTTGATGAACACTTCGTACGGCTGACGGCTTTCGTGGTCTGTGTCTTCGTTTAGCACTATGTCGTTAATGGTGATGTACATAGCGTGTTCGGCCACGGGCGGCTTGATCTTGTAGGTGGTGCCTACCAGAAACTCTGGCCGCTCGATGTATTCGTTCATCTTCACCAATGAAGATTCCGGCTGAGCTGCCGGCTGTGCGCTGGCTGCATCTGTGTCGGCTTTCTTTACCCGGTAGCCGACGATTTTATTGCTGATTTTAACTGTCATTTCTATATGTCCTGTGTCGGTGTTCCGGATCAATACTTTCCGTAGGTGCCTTCTTTGAGCGCGTCAAACAGGTTGGCGGCGGTGTGCATTTCGCCGTCGTACTCCACCTGTTCGTTGCCTTTCAGCTCTACTTTACTACCGTCGTCGAGGGTGAACTCGTAGAGGGTGTTTTCAAGGTCTTTCTCTTTTACCAGTACGCCCTGGAAGGCTTCCGGGTTAAAGCGGAAGGTGGTGCAGCCTTTCAGGCCCATGTCGTAGGCGTAGAGGTAAATGTTTTTGAATTCCTGATATTCAAAGTCGGTCGGCACGTTCGCGGTTTTGGAGATCGACGAATCTACCCACTTCTGTGCGGCGGCCTGGATGTCTACGTGCTGTGCCGGGCTTACATCATCTGCAGTGGTGAAGTAGCTGGGCAGTTTTTTGTCTTCTTCGTCTGAGAAGGGCATGGCACCGGGGTTTACCAGGTGGCGGTAGGCCAGCAGCTCGAAGGAGAATACGTCGACTTTCTCTTTGGTCTTACGGCCTTCGCGGATTACGTTACGGGCGTAATGGTGCGAGAAGCTTGGCTCAATGCCGTTACTGGCGTTGTTGGCCAGGGACAGGCTGATGGTGCCAGTAGGTGCAATGGAGGTGTGGTGGGTAAAGCGGCCACCTTTCTCAGCCAGCTTTTCAACCAGCTCTGGCTCAACCTTGGCGATTTCCTGCATGTAGCGGCTGTACTTGGCGTGCAGTACGCGGCCTTTAAGCTTGTCGCCGATTTTGTGGCCATCTTTGGCCAATTGCGGGTTTTTACCCATCATTTTCGGGGTAATTTCAAAGTCGTCGTCCATGATTGGCGCAGCGCCTTTCTCTTCGGCCAGTGCCAGCGACTGACGCCAGCCTTCTACGGCCATTTCACGCACAACGTCTTCTGTGAACTGTACGGATTCATCAGAGCCGTACGGCATGCGCAGCATGGCAAGGGTTGAGCCCAGGCCCAGAATGCCCATGCCGTGGCGGCGCTTGTAGGTGATTTCGTGGCGCTGTTCGGCCAATGGCAGGCCGTTGATTTCTACTACGTTGTCCAGCATGCGGGTGAATATGCCCACAACCTTGCGGTACTTTTCATAGTTGAAGCTGGCTTTATCAGTGAACGGGTAGTCCACAAATTTGGTCAGGTTCACAGAACCCAGCAGGCAACTGCCGTAAGGGGGCAGGGGCTGCTCGCCACAGGGGTTGGTGGCGCGGATGTCTTCACAGAACCAGTTGTTGTTCATCTGGTTGACCTTGTCGATCAGGATGAAGCCGGGCTCTGCGTAATCGTAGGTAGAGGTCATGATGGTGTCCCAGATGAACTGGGCTTTCAGGGTGCGGTAAATGCGGCACGCCACCTTGCCTTCATCGTTAACCACATAGCCATCCAGTATGGGAAAGTCGCGGTATACGAACTGGCTTGGGTCGGTCAGGTCCAGGCCTTCTTCTGCTACTTCTTTCTCGGTTACCGGGAATGAGAGGTGCCAGTCGCTGTCGTTGCGAACCGCTTCAATGAAGTCTTCAGTGATAAGCAGGGACAGGTTGAACTGGCGCAGGCGGCCATCTTCCCGCTTGGCCTGGATGAAATCGATTACGTCCGGGTGGTGAACGTCGAAGGTTGCCATTTGCGCGCCGCGACGGCCACCGGCAGAAGACACGGTGAAGCACATGCGGTCGAAGATATCCATGAACGACAGCGGGCCGGATGTGGTCGCACCGGCGCCGGCAACGTAAGCACCTTTGGGGCGCAGGGTAGAGAATTCGTAACCGATACCACAGCCAGCCTTGAGGGTGAGGCCTGCTTCGTGGTTTTTCTCCAGGATGTCGTTCATGGAATCCTGAACGGAACCAGATACGGTGCAGTTGATGGTGGAGGTGGCAGGCTTGTGCGCTTCAGCACCGGCGTTGGAGGTAATCCGGCCTGCAGGTATGGCGCCGTTCTTTAGGGCCCAGGCGAAGTTTTTCATTTGCTCGGCGCGAACATTTTTGTTCTCTACCTGAGACAGAGCAACTGCAACGCGGTGGTATGTAGCGTCGATGTCCTTGTCTACAGGTTCGCCGGTTTTGGTTTTAAGCTGGTACTTGCTGCTCCAGATGTCTAGCGACGTTTCCTGCATCGGAATCGTTGTAACCACTGTCTCTGCCTTAGCCTTAGCGTTCATTGCCACCCTCGATCTTTAATAATGTCTGTTGTCTGTCGATGACACCCTTTCGGCGGTGCCATTTCCCTGTAAAACCTTGCTAAACCTGCGCTTGTGCTCTTGATTTTTGTACGGCGTTTATGTTTCGCCGATGAAACACTATATGTGGTGCTCGCGAGAACCTGCTGTAGTGCTCCGGTACCTGATAACTACACCCGGAAAACAACCCCATAAGCGCTCATCTCGGGGCTTTGGCCGCTAGTATGCTTGCTTTGGTGCAGGTTTGCTAGGAAGTAGTTTGCCCTATATATGGGATTATTGTGGGGTGAGTATAACAGGATATAGTGGTTTGTGAATTTAAGCGGAGCTATTGAGATGTAACTTCTTGCAAAGAAAATCAATGGAAAATGGCTTGCAAGAAATAAAAGTTCGGTAAATCCGTCGCTTGGGCTCAAAAAATGGAAATTACTACATGTTGTGATCAAAAAATGCGCGAAGTTGGTTGTTTTACCTAGTAAATACACACTATTTGTGACTCTTGCACGTATTCAAATCGCACGTGTCGCTAAAGTAGCGACGTGGCGTCGAAAACCGCAGTGGCCCACAGGATGTAATAACGACTATAAAAAGGAAACGAACAATGAAGGGCCTGAAACCTACATTGCTAGCGCTGTGTATTGCGGGGGTTACACCTGCAGCCATGGCTGACATACAGCGCCTGGATGATTCCATGATGGGTAACATCACGGGGCAGGCGGGCGTAAGTATTGAACTTGAAACGAAAATCGATATCGGCCGCTTCCTTTATTTCGATGAAGGTGCGCTGGCTATCGAAAACATCAGTATTGGCGGTGCCGAGCGCACGGATTTCTTCGGGTTTGGCGGGATTGCCGGGCCAACCGGTACAGATCGGTTGGACAATATCCGGATTGATATTGATGTGCTTGCGGATGGCGATGCGGCGATTAATATCGTGCCAACAAACTTTGCTGCGGTGGATTTTCGTATCACCACAGGTGCATGGTATCTGGCTGCCACAGACGGAAGTAATAATTCCACCGATCTGATTGGCAACTTTTTTGCGGAGGGCTTGATGGGGCGTGGCTCTATTCACATTGATACAGCAACCGATGTGATGCGCTTCAGAACAGCTTTCGCGATTGAGACCATGGAGTTTGATGTGCCATTCCTGGCGATTGGTGTGCGTGGCATGCAAATCACCGGTGCCGATTACGATCGCTCTTTCCCCAGTCCGTTGGATCTGTTTGCTGAGGTGGATCTTTATATCTACGAAGGCGCTCGGTTCTCTAACGGTTGGTCGTCTTTGGCGATTGAGATGCCGTCGTTCCGGGCGGATATCGGGATCAATGAACTGATTGTTGGCCAGCAGTCCATAGGCAGTATTTTTGTGGATGACCTTGCGATTACAAATACGTCGATGCGTATCTACGGTCACTAAGGGTTGGTGCAGTAACAAAAAAAGCGGGAGCTTCAGGCTCCCGCTTTTTTGTTAACCGAGCAGTAAACTGTCGTCGTCTACCGTTAGCCCGCGCTGTTTTTCAAACAGTTCCAGAAGATCCTTCACTTCCAGGCCTTCCCGGTCTTTGCCTGCAATATCAAACACCACCTGGCCCTGATGCAGCATGACTGTGCGGGTGCCCACTTCCAGCGCCTGCTTCATGCTGTGGGTGACCATCAGAGCTGTCAGCTTTTGCTCGTTGATGATCTTGGTAGTGAGTTCCAGTACAAAAGCAGCGGTTTTCGGGTCCAGTGCTGCGGTGTGCTCATCCAGCAACAGAATGGCGGATGGAGTAAGACTTGCCATCAACAGGCTTACGGCCTGGCGTTGGCCACCGGAGAGTAGGCCCATTTTGTCGCCAAGGCGGTTTTCCAGCCCAAGGTTCAAAGAGGAGAGGCTTTCCCGGAATTTGTCCATGTACTGCCGTTTAACGGCGGTACTCAAGCCGCGGCGCTGGCCACGCTTTATGGCAAGCGAGAGGTTTTCTTCAATGCTAAGGCCTTCGCAGGTGCCTGCGAGTGGGTCCTGAAATACCCGTGCTACCCGGCCCGCCCGTTTATGGGTTGGCAGTTTGGTAACATTTACGTTGTCGACCACGATAGTGCCGCTATCGACCAGGGTTTCACCTGCCAGAGCGTTCAGGAAGGTGGACTTACCGGCGCCGTTGCTGCCAATCACGGTAACAAATTCACCCTGATTCACGGTCAGGCTCATGCCTCGCAGTGCAGGGTTCTCCAATGGAGTGCCCTTGCCAAAGGTAAGCCGGAGATCGGTTGCGCTGATCATAGTGCCTCCTCAGGCCTTTTTGCTGGTGAGTTTGTTTACCAGAGAAGTGCGAACCCCAGGCAGCACAATCGCCAAGGTAACCAGCACAGCGGTAATCAGGTTCAAATCTTGCGCCTGCAGGCCAAGGAAGTCGGCGTTCAGGGCAAAGGCAATGGCCAGGCGGTAGATGATGGCGCCAACTACGCAGGCAATCAGGGCGCGTACAACGGTTGATGGGGTGATAACCGCTTCACCACCAATCAGCGAGGCCAGGCCAATAACAATTACACCAACGCCCATGGTTACATCTGCTGCGCCTTGGCTCTGGGCAAACAGGGCACCCGCCAGGCCAACCAGGCCGTTGGAAACGGCAACGCCGAGAATGATCATGGCGCCTGTGGCAATGCCTTGGGCACGGGCCATTCTGGGGTTAGCTCCGGTGGCGCGCATGGCCAGGCCGGTTTCAGATTTCATGAAGCGCCAGAGCAGAATAAGGGCGACAACAATCACGATCGCAAACAGCAATACCGGCACCTGATGGTAAGCGATGTCCAGCGAGTACCATGGGGTGAGTACGGTTTCTTCACCTAGCAGCGCTATGTTTGGCCGCCCCATTACCCGCAGGTTAATGGAGTAGAGGGCAATCATTGTGAGGATGGATGCCAGCAGGTTCAGGATGTTCAGTTTTACGTTGAGTATCGCAGTGACCGCGCCGGCGGCCATGCCGGCAAGAACCGCGGAACCGGTTGCCAGCCAAGGGTTCCAGCCTTCCATAATAAGGACGGCTGCAACAGCTGCGCCAAGGGGGAAGCTGCCGTCAACGGTCAGATCCGGGAAGTCGAGTACACGAAAAGAGAGGTAGATACCAAACGCAACCAGACCATAAATAAGGCCAGTTTCGACTGCGCCGTAAAATGCAATTTCACTGAGCATGGGAAAGATTCACTGTGGAAGAAAAACGGGCGGGCCCTTTATACAGAACCCGCCCGTGTAAGTCAGGTGTTACTTGCCACTACTAATCACTTCAGCAGCTTCTGCGAGTACGTCGTCTGGCAGGGTGATGCCCATGCGCTCACCAGCTTCAGGGTTTACAAACAGGTTGAGCTTTTCCATGGTTTCTACCGGCATGCCAGCTGGCTTTTCACCGTTAAGGATGCGCACAACCATAACGCCGGCCTGACGACCGTGGTCGTAGTAATCAAAACCCAGTGCGGCAACAGCGCCACGGGCAACGGTGGCTGTATCGGCTGCAAATACAGGGATCTTGGCGCGTTCGCCTACTGAGATAACTGCCTCAGCAGCGCTGATCACAGTGTTGTCTGTGGTCAGGTAAATAGCATCGGCTTTGCCTACCAGGGAGCGCGCTGCACCGAGTACTTCGGAGGTCTTGGTGGCAGCACCTTTAACCAGAGTCAGGCCGCGGGCTTCAAGGCGCTCTTCAAGCAGCTCAATAAGAGATACTGCGTTGGCTTCACCGGGGTTATATACGGTGCCGATGCGCTTGGCATTCGGAACCATGCGCAGCAGCATGTCGATGTGCTTGTCGATCGGCAACATATCGCTTACGCCGGTTATGTTCGCGCCGGGTTCTTCAGCAGTTTTTACGAGTTTAGCGCCTACCGGGTCTGTTACGGCTGCAAACACTACCGGAATATTGCGGGCAGCTGCTGCAACGGTTTGTGCGGAGGGTGTTGCGATGGCCACAATCACGTCGGTGTTATCGCCCACAAATTTACGGGCAATCTGGGAGGCGATAGCGGAGTTACCTTGGGCACTTTCGTGCATGAGTTTCAGGTTTTCACCTTCAATAAAACCCTGTGCAGCCAGTTCATCTTTAACACCCTGATGAACGGCATCGAGAGCAGGGTGCTCTACAATTTGCGTAATAGCGACAACACGAGGCTCTGCAGCCTGTGAAAGACTTGCCAGTGCCATTAATGACGCGCCCAGCAGGGTGCGCAGGGTTTTCTTGGCCATATGCCCATCTCCGAGGTATTTTTTCGTTATATGTGATTATTAAGGTGCGAGAGTTTAACACAGCCCCACCAACGGGACACCAGAGCATGTTAACGTGGTGAGGGCCTGATCCGATATACCTGAGTGAGTTTCTCTTCAGTTGGCCTAAGTCACGCTTTGGCTGGCCATAATGTGTTGAAATACCCTACTAAAGTCTAAATAATGCCCCTATAAATCAAATAACGAAAGCAAGGAAAATCCATGCAAACAAAAAATAAGCTTCCGCTGGATATGGTCTATCACTGGGAGGCTGCCAAGTCGAATTCCCTTTATATGACTCAGCCCATCGGTGATGGCAAGGTGGTGGAGTACACATGGGGAAGGGCCGTTGATGAAGCGCGTCGCATGGCGTCTTATCTGAAATCTCTGAACCTGCCAGAGAAAAGCCGCGTAGGCCTGATTTCCAAAAACTGCGCGCACTGGATTATGACCGATTGGGCGATCTGGATGGCTGGCCACATTTCCGTGCCTTTGTATCCAACGCTCAACGCAGACACAGTCAACTACGTACTGAACCACGCCGAATGCGATGTTCTGTTCGTAGGCAAACTGGACGACTGGGATATGATGAAACCGGGCGTTCCTGAATCTGTTCGCTGTATTTCTTTCCCCCTGAGCCCCCCCAACGACTTTGAAACCTGGGATGACATTGTTGCCAAGTATCCGCCTCTTGAAGAGAAGGTTCAGCGCGATGCAGACGAGCTGGCAACCATTGTTTACACCTCAGGCAGCACCGGAAAGCCTAAAGGCGTGATGTTGAGCTTCCGTAATATGGCATTTGCAGCCGAAGGTGGCATGGAGGTTCTGCAGGTTGGTGCCAATGAGCGCATGTTGTCTTACTTGCCGCTGGCGCACGTGTTTGAGCGTACGTTTGTGGAGCTGGCGTCGTTGTATGCAGGCTTTCATCTGTTTTTTGCAGAATCTCTCGACACGTTTGTTGACGACATGAAGCGGGCGCAGCCAACACTGTTCCTTTCAGTGCCACGGCTGTGGGTGCGGTTCCAGCAAGGTGTTCTGCAGAAGCTCCCGCAGAAGAAGCTTAACAAGCTGCTGAAGATTCCTGTGGTAAGCAAGCTGATCAAAAAGAAAGTTCTCAAGGGGCTGGGCCTCGATAAGGTCAAGCTGGCTGGTAGTGGGTCTGCTCCGCTGGCCGGTGATGTGCTGGATTGGTATCGCAACCTCGGCCTGGAGTTGCTGGAGGGTTATGGCATGTCGGAGAACTTTGCCTATTCCCATATCAACAAGCCAGGGCGTTCCCGTACCGGTTATGTGGGCGAGTCCATGCCAGGAGTAGACACCAAGATTAGCCCCGCGGGTGAAATCCTGATCAAAAGCCCGGCAACTATGATGGGCTACTACAAGGATGAGGAACAAACCAAAGGTGTCTTTACCGAAGACGGCTACCTGAAAACCGGCGATAAGGGCGAAATCGACGAGATGGGCCGCCTGAAAATCACTGGCCGGATGAAGGAAATCTTCAAGACCAGTAAGGGTAAGTACATCGCCCCTGCGCCTATTGAAAACAAGTTGATGGCAAATCAGTCTATCGAATTGGTTTGTGTGTCTGGTGCCAACCAGACCCAGCCCTTTGCCATGATTCAGTTGGCCGAAGGCATCAGGCCCAAGCTTGGCGATCCGAGCGTGCGTAAGGAGCTTGAGGAAGAATTAACGGAGCTGGTTGAAAGGGTGAACAAAACTGTGGATCCCCATGAGCAATTGGCCTTCGTTATTATTGTTAGCGATGAGTGGAGTATCGAAAACAGCTTCCTGACACCAACGCTGAAGCTGAAGCGGAACGTGGTGGAAGATACATACGAAGGCAAAGTAAACGAATGGTATGCGCAAAAGAAGAAGGTAGTTTGGCAGTAACGCATAATCCGTTTTGTTTTCAGATCAGGCCCGGCTCGCGCTGGGCCTGATGCGTTTTGGAACCGACATTGGTCGCATTGGGAAAGGCGAATGGCGGGCATAGAATTAACTCACATCAGGAGGGGGTTATGGCTCAGCTTTCCGCATTCCAACGGCGCATCCATGAGGAAATTCCACTTTCCCGCGCCCTGGGCATTGAACTGCATTCATGGGATGGCAGTTCGTTGCTTCTCAGTGCACCGCTTGCACCTAACATCAATCACCAGGGTACCGGTTTTGGCGGTAGTGTTTATTCGGTGGCCGTAACGGCAGCCTGGAGCCTCACGGAGCTTGCGCTGGCCGATCTTGGGTTGAAGGGAAATGTGGTGGTGCAGACAGGAAGTATTGATTACCTTGAGCCAGTGACCACTGATTTCTACGCCATTTGTCGCTTGCCAGGGGATGAAATTCCCGAGCGTTTCAGGAGGAGTCTGGCAAGGCATGGTAAGGGGCGTCTGGATTTGACCACAGAAGTGTTCTGCGGCAAACCGAACCCTTTGCCCAAGGGTGATCCGGTGGCGGTGTTTCAGGGCAGGTTTGTGGTTCAGGATGCCCGCTCAAAAGTAACACCGCAGCTTTGAGGTGTATCAGGCCATAGAGCGGGTATTGGAGATGGACCGGCTCATCAGAATGATTGGAATAATGCCGGCCAATACAATAATCAGGGCAGGTAGGGCGCTGTGGTACAGGCGCTCATCAGAGGCAAACTGATACACGTAAGTAGCCAGTGTTTCAAAGTTAAATGGCCGGAGTATCAGGGTGGCCGGCAACTCTTTCATGCAGTCCACAAACACCACCAGTGCAGCGGTTATAAGGGTTCCGCGTAGCATGGGCAGGTGCACTTTTACCAATGTTTTGCCTGGGCTGTTGCCCAGTGACCGCGAGGCCATGTCCATGCTCGGGGTAATCTTCTGCAGAGCACTTTCCACACTGCCGGCAGACACCGCCAGGAAGCGCACGGTATACGCAAACACAATAGCGAAGGCTGAGCCGCTCAGCAGCAGGCCGGTGCTCACACCGAAGTAATCCCGCATCAGGCTGTCCAGCCAGTTGTCAAAGCCCGCCAGGGGCACAATCACACCTACTGCCAGTACTGCCCCCGGCATGGCGTATCCCAGGCTTGAGAGGCGCATGAGCACCTGCATACCACGGGTGTTGTGGAGCCTGCGGCTGTAAGCAAGGGTTACGCCGATCAAAAGGGTGGTCAGGGCCGCGGTTCCAGAAAGGAATAGGCTGTTAAAGGTGTTGCGCACAAAATCCGGGTTCCAGCTTTCACCAAAATACTCCCAGGCATAAACGCCAAGTGTGACCCCGGGAATGACAAAGCCGAGCACTACTGGCACAGCGCAAACGGCTACGCATATCAGTTGTCGGGGGAATGACATGGTGAAACGGCGGATAGGGTCGCGGTTGTCTCGCGCTGCGAACTGTTGCTGGCGCCGGCGGGAATAGCGTTCAAGGGTGACCAGAATCACAACAAAGATGAGCATGGTGGTGGCTATCTGCGCGGCACCGCCCAGGTTGCCCAGGTTCATCCAGGTGTCAAACAGGCCTGCTGTCAGTGTTTGAACCGCAAAGAAGTCGACGGTGCCAAAATCGTTCAGTGTTTCCATCAATACCAGTGACAGGCCAACAGCAACGGCAGGGCGGGCGATGGGTAATACCACTTTGAAAAACGTGCTCAGCGCTGAGTGGCCAAGGCTGCGGCTAACAGCAAACAAGGAGGGCGACTGTTCCAGAAAGGCGGCGCGGGCAAGAAGGTAAACGTATGGGTAAAGCACAAGGCCGATCATTAACGTGGCCCCTTCCAGACTGCGGATTTCCGGGAACCAGTAATCCGCGGCGTTGGTCCAGCCAAAGATATCTCTCAGAGCACCTTGTACGGGGCCAGCATAATCCAGAAGGCTGGTGTAAACATAGGCAATAACGTACGCAGGCACGGCAAACGGCAGCAGCATGGCCCATTCAAAGAACTTGCGCCCCGGGAATTCGCACATGGTGACGGCCCAGGCGGTTGAAAGGCCGATGACCAGAGTAATGGCACCTACTCCGGCCATGAGTTTAATTGTTGTTACAAGATAGCGGGGGAGTGTGGTGTCCAGCAGGTGTGGCCAAATATTCTCTTCAGGGAAGAAGGCCAGGAATATAACAGAGAGAACCGGTAGTGCGACGATGGCTGTGGTGAGTGCGGCGCTGAACAACCAGCGGCGTGAAGTGCGCTTTGCCAGCAGGGGCTGGGTAAGCCCGGGGTTAACGCTGGTCGCAACCTCGCTCATAGGGTTCCTGTTAACAAATAAAGATGGAATAGGGTTTAACGTTGAAGGGTAGGGATTGTAGTCAGCTCAAATAGCCGCTGCAATGATTGGTGTCATTTGGCTGGTCGATTTAAAGGTAAAGCGAGGGTGGTTGTTTGTGCCACCCTCGCCAAAGCATTTTTACTCGCCGTCGTAATCTACGCGGTCAACCAGTTTCACAGCTGCGTTGCGCTTGTCTGCAATTTCCTGGAGGGAAAGGCTGTCTGGCTGGATTTTGCCCCATTCTGCTACCAGGCCAGTCGGTGTTACGTTCGGGTTTGCAGGATATTCAGTGTTCGCCTCAGCGTAAATGCCCTGAGCTTCCGGTGAAGACAGGAATTCCATCAGCTTGATTGCGTTGTCCCGGTTCGGGGTGCTCTTGGTCAGGGAGATGCCACTGATGTTGATGTGAGTTCCACGGCCGTCGGCGTTGGGGAACACCAGTCGAACGGCTTCTGCCGTTGGGCGCTGGCTCTCATCCTGCAGCATATTGCCGTAGTAGTAGCTGTTGCCGATAGACACATCACACACGCCTTCCGCTATGGCTTTAATCTGGTCGCGGTCGCCGCCCTGTGGTTTGCGGGCGAGGTTGTCTTTAAGGCCCTTGAGCCAGGTTTCCGTCTCGGCTTCGCCGTGGTGGGAAATCATGGATGAGATCAGAGCAATGTTATAAGGGTGCTTGCCGCTGCGGGTACAGATGCGGTTATCCCACTTGGGGTCAGCCAGTTGCTCGTAGGTTGTGATTTCACCTTCTTCAACGCGCTCTTTGGAAGTGAAAATCAGGCGCGCACGGGTAGTGAGGCCAAACCACTTGCCTTCAGGATGGCGAAGGTTTTCCGGTATGTTTTTCTCCAGTACGTCGTTATCCAGGCCTTGTACCAGATCGCGCTCTACCAGTTCGTTAAGGCGAGAGATGTCTACGGTCATCACAACGTCGGCTGGGCTGTTGCGACCCTCACGCTCCAGGCGCTCGGCCAGACCTTGCTTTGCAAACACAACATTGCTCTTGATGCCGGTCTCTTTTTCAAAAGCGTTTAGCAGAGGCTCAAGAAGATACGCCTGGCGGTACGAGTAGATATTCACTTCGCCGTCTGCGGAGGCGGCAAGGGGAAGAGCGGTGAGGGCGATTGCCGCAGTTGCAGCGAGTTTCATGCGCATAGTGCATCCTTTAATGAGTCTGTTTGGGTTCGCATCAGTGTTTAAGATGCGCTGTGACCTGTAAACGCCAACCATTCTCATTTCTATTGCAGGTGTTGTCAATATTCCCTTTGGTGTACTTCTTCAAAATGGTGTTATTCTTTGCATTGATGCGCACACGATATAATTCGTATAAACACATAATAATCTACAATGTACCGTAGTTGAGCAGTGGAACCTTGTTGATGCCTGTAGATGACCGCAGAATACACTGTCGCACCGCGATGAGTGCCAAGGTAAAAGTAACCCACGAACGACTGGGGGAGTTTCTGTTTTGTACCCGGGACATATCGGATGGCGGCGTGTTTATAGTGGTAGAGAATGAGCCGTTCGTTCCGGAAATGGGTGACAGAGTGAGTGTGCAGGTGCAAGGCCTTCCCATTCCGGCACCTGTGCTGGATATGGTTGTTGTTCGCAAAACCATCGATGGATACGGTTTGCAGTTTGATGAAAGCGTAAACTAGGACACATTGGCAAACGGCATTGCCCACATATTCCCCATGAATAGATTAGGTATCATGACTGCTTCCCGATTTAATGCCTCTTTTAGCAATGGTTTCGCGCGTCTGCTGGTTATCGCCGGGTTGTTGGTGGCTCAAGCGGGCTGTGCAACCTATTACTCCCACTACGCTATGTTCCCCGCTGAAAACTCGAAGGGAGAGCCTCGCACTGTGCGTCTGTCCTGGGACACCGCCGAATACCCCGGTTGGTGGGTTTTATCCGACCGCGCCACGCCTTTAACTCTTGAAACCCAGTGCAGTGAGCGAGTCTGGAAGCTTTATGATGACAGCCATGCTGAGGCAGGAGGCTGTGGTGAAGGGATCCGTGCCTGCGGGCAGAGCGGGCAAGATCAGCTGGCACAAAGTGGACAGCCGGCAGATGCGGGTAGTCTGTGTATGTCGGTGAATTCTGCTGATCCGGAAGCAAGAATTGCAGACATCCCCGGCCGTTTGGAGCTTCTGGTTGCCTGTGAGCCGGTTTCTCCTGTGCAGGGCGAAGGCAAAGAGGCGGTGAGTGTTGACTATATTCGGGCGTCAACGGTGCCTTATGCTGTTTACTCTCGCAAGGCGCCAAGGGGCTCTCTCAATGCTCGCCCTCCAAAGTTTGAGCGTTCGGTATGTGAAGCCGAGTGATTGGTATTTAGTGACCTGGCTAAGGTAAACATTGTGATGTCTGTCACGCTGCTACACTCGGTTTCCGGCTGAATATAGTCGTTACTGTTTGTGTTCCCGCTGTTACTTTAAGCTACCAAAATGTAATGGACTATTCCCTTTCATCGATTGAAAATAGTAGCAATTGAAGAAGTATTTTGCTCAAGGAGTGATGCGGTGGGTGTCTGTCAGAAAAAAGTAGCGGTGCATGATCTTGAGGTGGGCATGTTTGTGTCTGACCTTGATCGGCCGTGGCATCAGACTCCGTTCCCTATTCAGGGTTTCCACATCCGTTCCGAAGACGATATTCGCGCGCTTGTCTCCCATTGTAAATGGGTGTCCATCGACGTTGCAGAATCACGAGATTCCGTTGAGCTTACGCGAATTTCGCGGTCGCCTTTTGGAAGAAGGGGCCAGCAGAAGAATGATGGCCGTGAACAGCTCCAGCTGCCGCCGCTCAGCATACGTGAGCCGGTAAAGTATCAGGCAAGTACCACGCTGAAGCGTGAAATGAAAACCTCCAAACACCTGCTTGAAGACGCTGGCACTGCCCTTGAGCGGCTTTACTCCGCTATAAATACTCAGGAAACCCGTGACCTGCGCCCGGTTGCTGCCGTGATCAATAAAATGGTGCGTAGCGTTATTCGCCAGCCAGATGCGCTGTTATGGCTGAGCCGTATTCAGCAGCATGATAACCATATGTACCGGCATGCTCTCAATACTTGCGTTTGGGCGCTGGTTTGCGGCCGTCAGCTTGGTTTGAATGAAGGCTTGCTGAGTCATCTTGGATTGGGTTGTCTGTTGTCTCAAGTAGGTAAAACCCAGCTACCTCAAGATCTGCTCAGTCGGGAGGGGCAGTTGGGTCCGGAAGAATTTGCGTTGTACCGGAGCTATGTCGAAAAAGGTATGGCAATGCTGGAGGATAGCGGGCTTTCCCGTGCGGTTCTCAGTGTTGTACAGGGCCACCGTGAGCGCCATAACGGTTCGGGTTTTCCTGAAGGTATTCGGGGCGACAGAATTCCCTTGCTGGCCAAGATTGCCGGGATTGCAGAGTTCTTCGAATCGCTCATTGAGCCCAGGGAAGGTTTGGGTGAACCGATGACGCCTGCAAGAGCCGTAACGCTACTTTATGATATGCGCAACATAGAGTTTCAGGATGAGCTTGTTGAAGGGTTTATACGTGCCATAGGCATTTACCCAACGGGCAGCCTTGTGGAATTGACCGATGGGCAGCGCGGCATTGTGGTGTCGCATTCTCCCGAGCGCCGTTTATGGCCGAAGGTGATGGTGATGTCAGATAGTAACCATTCGCCTCTGAAAGCGGCCAAGGTTGTTGATCTTGCGAAATATAACGAGAACCGTTCAGCAGCCCAGGTTCTGGCTATCAGGGAGTGCCTTGCTCACGGAACCGAGGGCCTGAATCCGGCTGGTTACGATGTTACCGGCTCAGAATCCCGTTGGAGTGTGAGCCGGTTAATCAGTCGATAACCGTTTTTATGGTGTAATAACAACTCGCAGAGCCTTCCGTACCCACCGGTAAGTAGACTCTGGCAAGAAGCTGGTCACAAGCTCGGACTCGCCACCGGCAGGTCCGTCTACAAAATATTCCACATCTGCCGTCTGCCAACTAAAAGAGTGCACGCCCACATCTTGTGGTCGGGTTGTGATGGCTTCAATATCGGCAAGCTCAGCACTGCCGCCAATACGACGTATTTCAAACCGCTTTATTCCAGTGTCGCTAGCCGAGTGCTTGGCTACGTGATTTTCCAGATAATATCGGTTCCCAATTGTGGTCGAAATGCTATCCAGCTCCCGGGTTAAATAGAGCCTGGCATCTTCAGCATCGACATCCTCCATGGAGCGAACCGAGTCGAGAATGCGTTGTCTTTTGTTGCGCAGATCTTCCTTGTATTCATAATTTGGGTCCCAGTCTTCTTCATTTTCCGGGCGCTCATCGGCGTCTTCTATGTCTTTTTCAGATGGGGGCGCTTTACACAGTTCATCATCTGGCGGGTAAAAACAGATGCTGGTCAGCAGTTGATTAGCGGGAGACGGCGAGGCACCTGTTGCATTAAATTCGGCTTCACTTACGCGAAAATCAATTGGGCTGCTGAGATTGGGCAGGGCTGCGTTCAGCTGTTGTATTACGCGGTCACGGATGTCGATGCCTTTGCCTTCCCGCAGGTTCTCAGACCAGTTGAGTGACATGAGAAAGCGGGTGAGGTTGGTCAATGATACGTTTGTAATGAGCTGCTGTTCGGTAATTTTATGAGTGCTGAGACCTTCAGCATCGACGGCGGGTGTTGTAAGTTGGCTGCGCACTTCCGGTAAAAACTCAAGCAACGTGACCCATTCCTGTGCAGGTACGTCCTCCGCCAGAAGCAGATTGCCAACTTTGAGGCGGAGTGTCTCACCCGGGTAATACAGGAATTGGCCTTTGGTATCGGTTTTATTGGATTGGCTGGCGGTTTGGTAGCTTAGCCCGCTCACACCC
The DNA here is from genome assembly GCF_031631795.1 of Marinobacter xiaoshiensis. Taxonomy (NCBI): domain Bacteria; kingdom Pseudomonadati; phylum Pseudomonadota; class Gammaproteobacteria; order Pseudomonadales; family Marinobacteraceae; genus Marinobacter; species Marinobacter xiaoshiensis. The sequence continues at coordinate 117,961 of NZ_JAVMBO010000010.1, read as the reverse complement.
AGTGCGTTTATGGTCCCTGTGCTCGGGCCATCATTATTATTGTTGCTGTCACTGTCCAGACAGCCAGAAAGAAGAGGTACGACAATCAGCGCAGCAATGAACGCGCGGGGCAGAGTAAAGAGTGGGCGAGCAAGGTGAACGGCAGCCATGGTTCGTTGTACATTCCCTGAAGTTGGGCCGTGCCAGCTGAGCAGTCGTGGACGGCCTTCTGTAAATTGTTGTAACCGCATTATAGGGAGCCCAATCAGGGTATATCGGGATACCTGTCGCAGTTTGCAGATTTCAGAGGGCCTGAGTGAGCGCGTGCGCGACTTGAAAAAACGTGATGAGCCTCAATAAATGAGTGTTCCCCGAACACTGCTTATTTTAATCGGAACCTTTTATGACCAACGCTCTGGAAATCGAGGGGCTTACCAAAACCTACGGTAGTGGGTTTGAAGCGCTTAAGGGAATTGACCTGAAGGTGACACAAGGCGATTTTTTTGCCCTGCTGGGCCCAAATGGCGCTGGTAAATCTACCACGTTGGGCATTGTGTGCTCACTGGTTACCAAAAGTGCCGGCAAGGTAAGCGTATTTGGCTACGATATTGATACCCATCTTTCTGCAGCAAAAATGCATCTTGGTGTGGTGCCACAGGAGTTCAATTTTAACCAGTTTGAAAAGGTGTTTGATATTGTCACCATTCAGGCGGGCTATTACGGAATCCCACTGAAAAAAGCGGCTGTTTCCGCAGAAAAGTACCTGAAAAAACTCGGTCTGTGGGATAAGCGGAATACTCCGGCACGTATGCTCTCTGGTGGCATGAAGCGCAGGCTGATGATTGCCCGTGCCTTGGTGCATGAACCCAAATTGCTGATTCTTGATGAACCTACAGCGGGCGTAGATATCGAACTTCGGCGTTCCATGTGGTCATTTCTTGAGGAAATGAACCGGCAGGGCACCACCATCATTCTCACGACCCATTATCTGGAAGAGGCGGAGGCGTTGTGCCGGAACATCGCCATTATTGATCATGGTCGTATTGTTCGGAATACCAGCAAGCGGGAGTTGTTACAGCAGTTGAGCCTTGAGACCTTTCTGCTTGATACCGAGGTGTCGTTGGATAAGACGCCCGAGCTGGAGGGTTTTACCTGCCGGCTAGACGATGAGGGTGTTCTGGAAGTGGACGTACACAAGGGGCAAGCGCTGAACGATGTATTCATGCAGTTGGGGCAGCAGGGTATTAAAGTTATCAGTATGCGCACCAAGGCAAACAGGCTTGAAGAGTTGTTTATTCGAATGGTGGAATCCAATGCCCCCGAAGGCGAAAGCATAACGGAGGGCAGGGCATGAATGCTCAGGCTCTGTTCACCGCGTACAGCACCATTGTGCTGCGGGAAATTCGTCGGTTTACCCGTATATGGCCCCAGACGCTGCTGCCACCCGCAGTTACTATGACGCTCTACTTTATTATATTTGGCAACCTGATTGGCTCCAGAATCGGTGAGATGGGTGGTTTCGACTATATGTCGTTTATTGTGCCCGGGCTAATCATGATGGCGGTTATCACCAACTCCTACGCCAACGTGGTGTCATCGTTTTTTTCCATGAAGTTTCAGCGCAGTGTTGAAGAACTGCTTGTTTCACCTGTGCCTAACTGGGTGATACTTGCGGGCTACGTGACGGGAGGCATGGCGCGTGGGCTGGGAATTGGTGTGATTGTCACCGTGCTGTCTCTTGCCTTTACGCAGCTGAAGATACACAACTTACCCATGGTTGTGGTGACGGTGTTTCTGACATCAGCACTGTTTGCGGTGGGCGGCTTTATTAACGCGCTGCTGGCGACGAAGTTTGACGATGTTTCCATCGTGCCCACCTTTGTTTTGACACCGTTAACCTACCTGGGAGGGGTGTTTTACAGCATCGACCTGCTACCGGACTTCTGGCAGGGCGTGTCTATGGCGAACCCGATTCTGTATATGGTAAACGGCTTCCGGTTTGGCATACTCGGCGTTTCTGATGTAAACCCGTTTGTGTCTCTTGGGATGATTCTGGTGTTCATCTTTGTGCTTTCCTTTATCGCGCTCAAACTGCTGGCGCGGGGCAAGGGTATCAGGCATTGATGCCAATCCAACTTCTGGCAACTGTTATGTTTAGGACGTTTTATGGCTCTTGATAATGCCCCGCTTGGCAAAAGCAGCGACTACCCGGATCGGTACGATCCATCCCTTCTTTTCCCGGTAGCACGGGATGAAAATCGCCGACGAATCGGTCTTGAGGATGGGCGCTGGCCCTGGTTTGGGGGCGATTTGTGGCAGGCTTGGGAAATCTCCTGGTTACGCCCCGGCGGCATTCCCACAGTTGCCTGGGCAGAGATCCGGTTTCCGGCAGCGTCTCCGTCGCTTGTTGAGTCCAAGTCGCTCAAGCTCTATCTGAACTCCCTGAATCAAACCGTGTTCTCATCCGGTAATCAGGTTGAGGAAACGGTCACTGCAGACCTTTCCAGCGTGTGCGGTGCGGCGGTGAATGTCCGGCTTTTGAGTGTGGATGAGTCAGATACCGCCACCGGGCGCCCCTCGGGATACCAGTTGATTGATAACGAAAAGGTTGAGGATGTGGTGTATGAGTATGCACCGGAGTCGCTTGCAGCCAGCGGGCCGGTGGTTACCGAGAAGTTGTGCTCACACCTGTTGAAGAGTAACTGCCCCGTTACCGGGCAGCCGGATTGGGGCACGGTGCTGATAAGCTATACCGGCTCTGCCATCGATCGTGCGGGGTTGTTGCGCTACATCGTGAGTTTTCGGCAGAAGCAGGACTTCCACGAGCATTGTGTGGAAACCTTGTTTACGGATTTGTTGAGTCGCTGCAAGCCTGAGAGCCTGACAGTCTGTGCCCGCTATACCCGCCGGGGTGGATTGGATATCAACCCCTGGCGCAGTACGGAACCGGAAGAGCAGGTTGGCCCCAGGTTGATTCGTCAGTAATCATTCCCGGGCGCTGTCTTCTTCATGCCGCAATCGCTCTGCGGCATCTTCCAGAGCATTGAGGATACTCTGCCGTTCTTTGCCGGTGATTTTTTCCGAATCCAGGTACATGGCAAAGCCGCTGTGTTCATGCTCCATGAAGCTGCGATTTGGTCCCATGTCCCTGCGGAAGTCTACAACTTCGTAGATGGGCACAGGGCGGCCGAAGCCCTTCACGGTGATTTCGCCTTTATCACGGCACATGATCCGGTCTTTAATCAGTGAGAAGGTCTCGTAGGAAACGAGAATTTCCCCTGGCTCTGCGAGAGATTCCAACCGGCTGGCCAGGTTCACCTCTTTGCCAATAATGGTGTAGTCCATACGGTTTTCAGCGCCAAAGTTGCCTACGGTTGTGTAGCCGGTGCTGATGCCCATGCGAATTTCAAGGGGAGATTTTATGCCCTGGCTGCGCCACTTCTGGCGCATGATTTTCATGTGCTTGCGCATATCAATAGCCATGGACACGCAGGCAAAGGCGTCTTCCCGCTGGCCGCGGCTTGTGGGATCGCCAAAGAAAATCATGATGGAGTCGCCCACGAACTTGTCGATGGTGCCACCATACCTGAGGGCCACTTCAGACATACCGTTGAAGTAGTGGTTGAGCAATTCTGTAAGCGCCTCTGGCTCCATTTCTTCCGACAGCTCGGTAAAGCCTTTTATGTCGGAGAAAAATACGGCCAGCTTTTTACGTTGGGTTTCAAGGCGCACGTCCCTTTCCCCGGTAAAAATGGATTGCCATACCTGGGGAGAGAGGTATTTGGACAGCTTGTGGGAGAGCGCTATGGACTGCTCCCGCTGGTTTTGAATCTGGGTTTTTGCCAGCATGAGGGCACGGGCCTGCTGGTGCGAGTAAAAGGCTGTTACACAGATGTAAAAGCCCGTGGCCAGTATAGAGGACAGGCTGGTGAGCAGAGGTGATTGAAATGAATCCGCAGTACCCAGAACAGCTAAAAAAGCCAGGGCGGATACAACCATGAACACGCAGCCAATAAGCCATTGCCTGATGCCGCCTATGATCAGCGCGCTGAACATCATCATGAGCCCGGCCGAAGCAGATGGAATGGCTACCAGCCCTATACAGCCGATAAAGCCACCTCCAATTACGCAATCAACCGTCAGCATTTTCTGACGAATGCGGGGGGAGTTTTTCAAAAACGTGCGGCGGCTTAACAGGTGCGCAACATGGGGCCAGACCAGGGCGCCAGCAACCAGCCACAAGTGCCAGGTCTGGAATACTTCTTCCCAGACCCCCATTACAATGATGATGGCGGTTGCCGTATATGCCAATACTCGCCCGCTATAGTCGGGCATAGGGGGGATGGCTACCGACCTGTTCTGAGCCTCGGATGCCAGAGATTTCCCCAAGCTATTGCTGGCATTGCGCAGATCTGCCGGAGCACTCATCATGTAAGCTGATCACTCATGGTGCTGGAACCATTCAAGTTGGTTTGTAGTTTGTAAGGCATCTTTGAGAGCACAGATTGGAAGTACGACTAAAGGTTAGCAGTATTACGTATAACCCACAATTCACCGGCACGGTTTGAAGGCAAACTGGGCCGGATTCAGTTATTGGAAAACTATTGATATGAGTTCAGTCACTGACTTTTTGCTCAACAGGGCATCTGAGCCACGGCTGGAAGCGCCAGCTCCTGATGCCGCAACTCTTGATCGGGCATTCAGGTGTGCAGCCCGAGCGCCCGACCATGCGCTGCTGCGCCCATGGCGTTATCTGGTAATTGAAGGTGAAGATCTGGATGCGCTGGGTGAGGTACTCGCGGTTGGCTACTCCGATTTAAGGGGTAAAACCGATGATAAGAAGCTCGATATTATACGCAATAAGGCTCACAGATCCCCCATGATCATTGTGGGAATTGCGTCCCCCAAACCCCACCCGAAAGTTCCGGAAGTTGAACAGATACTCTCGGCCGGTGCCAGTATGAGTTATCTGGGGCTTTCCCTTCAGGATGCCGGCTATGGGGTTATGTGGCGTACAGGTGAGCTGGTATACAACCGGCTGGTTCTGGAGGGGCTTGGCCTTGAAGAGGGGGAGTCTATAATCGGCTTTCTCTACACCGGCACTGTATCCTCGAACAAGCCTGCAGTTCCCAGACCTGAGTTGTCGGAATTTGTTGCGCGCTGGCCTGGGTAGTGGCCAGGTCAGCCTCCCCTGCTGATTCAGCGGGGGAAACACCTTGCCGCTTTTATCAGGCTTTGCCGTTTCTTTATCTGCATTATTGCTCTTCCCCTCTCTTTAATCCCCTTAAAGTGCCCGAATTCAGTGTGCTTCCAAAATCTGGCATCAGCATTGCTTTAGTTCTGCCATAGAACGAAACCGGCAAAGCTCAACATGGCTGGTGACAGTATTTCGGAGGTTGTATGGCAATCACTTTTGATAGAGCTCTTGGTATTCACCAGCATGCGCTGCAGGCGAGGGTTCAGCGTGCTGAAATCCTGGCGAACAATCTTGCCAACGCCGATACGCCGGGCTTCAAGGCTCGCGATGTGGACTTTCAGGCCATGATGCAGAAAGCCCAGGACAGTTTGAGCGGCATCAGCATGGAGAAAACCCATGCAGGTCATATGGATACCGCGGCAGGTGGGGGTGATTCAGATTTGCTGTATCGGGTACCAGATCAGCCCTCGGTAGACGGCAACACGGTGGACGCCCAGGCAGAACAGACCCGGTTCATGCGTAATGCGATGGATTACCAGGCGAGTTTCCAGTTTTTGAACAGTAAATTTACCGGCCTGACCAAAGCCCTGAAAGGCGAGTAATCCGCAGTTCCACGATTTGTGAAGGAGTATCACCATGTCACTGGGCAACATATTTGATATCGCCGGTTCCGGCATGACAGCGCAATCGCTGAGGCTGAATACTACCGCTTCAAACATTGCTAACGCAGAGACGGCGAGTTCCAGCACGGATACTACCTATCGTGCGCGCAAGCCGGTTTTCTCGGCGATCCAGCAATCCATGATGAATCCGGGCCAGCAAGGTTTTGGGGTTCAGGCAGGAGAGGATGCTGGTGCGGGCGTTCGCGTGGAAGGCATTGTTGAAAGCGATGCAGAGTTGCAAATGCGATACGAGCCCCACCACCCGGCCGCTAATGAAGACGGCTATGTGTTTTATCCCAACGTGAACGTGGTGGAAGAAATGGCAGACATGATGTCTTCCTCAAGAAGCTTTCAAATGAACGTGGACATTATGAACACGGCTAAATCCATGATGCAGCGCATCCTGACACTTGGTCAGCAGTAACGGGGCGGGGATTGAATCATGAGTGCAATTAACGCAACAGAAGCCTCAGATGTACTGGCGAATTACAGAAGCCAGCCACAGAGCGGTACCAGCGGCAAAGGCGACCTCGGCAAAAACGAGTTCATGGAGCTGATGCTGGCGCAGCTGAAAAACCAGAATCCGCTAGAGCCTCAAGATAATGGTGAGTTTATTTCCCAGCTTGCCCAGTTCAGTTCACTGGAAGAAATGCAGAAGCTGTCGGGCACGGTTCAGGATGTAGTGGGACAGTTCCGCTCCACACAGGCACTGCAAGCCTCTGCAATGGTTGGAAAGACGGTACTGGCGCCATCAGAAGTCGGCATTCTTGGTGCGGAGGGTGAAATCTCCGGCAATATTCAGGTGCCTGCATCCACCGGTGGCGTCCGCCTGTCTATCCAGAGCCCCAACGGTGAACTTGTTCGTCAGATTGATCTTGGCAGCAGTTCCGCCGGAGTTAAAGCGTTCAGCTGGGACGGCAAGGATGGTAACGGCAATAGCTTGCCGCCAGGCCCTTATCGAATTGTGGCTGAAGCATCGTATCCGCAGGGCAGCTTGCAGCTTCCAACCCTTGTCAGCGCTAACGTAGACAGCGTGTCTTTGGGGCAGGGCGGGTCCGTTACTCTCAATCTGGCCGGCATGGGTTCCATCGCGCTGTCAGATGTTCAACAAATCAATTAATTCCGGTGTCAGACCAGGGGTGAATTATGGCTTTTAATACGGGGCTCAGTGGCCTGCGGGCTGCAGCGGTAGATCTGGACGTAACCGGCAACAATATTGCCAACGCCAGTACGGTGGGGTTCAAAGGGAGCAAGGTTCAGTTTGGCGACCTGTATGCCAGTGGCTTTTTGAGCGGTGGTTCCAATCCCATTGGTGACGGCGTAAACGTTCAGGACATCAAACAGTCTTTTAGCCAGGGCAACATCAGCTTTACCGATAGCGGTTTGGATATGGCCATCAGTGGTGATGGCTTTTTTATCCTGAATGCCGGTGGCGAAACCCGTTACACGCGGGCAGGGCAGTTCACTATTGATAAAGACGGTTTTGTGGTTAACAACCAGTCTATGAAAGTGCAAGGCTATACGGCCGATGATGACGGTAATCTGTCAGGCATTCGTGGCAATCTTGAAATTGCCACCGATAACCTGGCGCCGCGCCGTACTACCAGTTTGCGTACTGACGTGAACCTGGATTCCCGCCAACCCGTGCTGGAATCCCGAGTGCGGGATGTGGTGCCCTTGTCTTATAATGACATTCTTGGCGAAATGTTCGATGTCAGCTACACCGATGGTACTCCTTCCTATTCAGTAGACTTGGGGGGATTGCCCACCGCCCGTGCGATGGCCGATCAAATATCCAGTGCGCCCGGACTGAGCGCTTCCGCGACAACTACTGCGCCAATTCAGCACCCAACCACACCAGCCCCCGCCGGCTCGGTGCTCAACGATACTTATATTTCAACGGCGGGGACTTTTTCATTCAATCTCAGCGTTAACAATGCGCCTATTCCTATAGATACCAGCTCTGTGAACTCGCTGGCGGACCTTCGTGACGCAATTAACCGAACAAACGATAGCGCAATCTTCGCCACAATCGATGGCACAACGGGTGTGTTGAATGTTGTTCATAACCAGGGCGAGAATATTCAATTCAGTTACGGCAATGGCAATCCTGCTCAATCCATAGACCCTGCCAGTCCTGTAACTGTATTTGGTGACGTTAATGCCGTAGGCGACCGAACCATTTTGGGCCTCACGGCTACTGGCGGCCCAACCAGTAACTTTGTTACGAGTTATGGGACATCTCCGATCCGCATTACCAATGAGTTTAACCCGCAGGATCAGCGTACCTATAACCACGCCACATCCACCTCAATTTTCGACAGTTTGGGGAACTCTCATGAGCTGACGCAGTTCTTCGTTAAAGAGCCTGCCCCCGGGAACGGTGTAGGTGTGAGTGAGTGGTCCGTGTATCTGCAGATTGACGGCGAAATGGTAGCGGGCACAGATGTTACTCCCTACACAGCAAGGTTTGATCAGGATGGTGTACTGCAATCCATTGACGGGGATGTCAGTGGTGAAATTCTGATCACAGACTGGATTCCAAAGGATAGCCAAGGATTGCCTAACGGTGCCGATGGCCCTCCTGCACCGGGCACCCCTGTGATTACTCCCATTCCGGAGCCACCAACGTCGTCGGCTTTTGTGTTGAGTCTTGCAGAAACCACCCAGTACGGTGCGTCCTTTGGGGTGGATGACCAGCGCCAAAATGGTTACACCACGGGCCGGCTGTCTGGTCTTGATGTATCCAAGCAGGGTGTGCTGTTTGCCCGCTACACCAATGGTCAATCCAAAGCTTTGGGCCAGGTAGCACTGGCTAGTTTTAACAATACTGATGGGCTGTCACCTGTGGGAGACACCAGTTGGGTTGAAACCTTCGAATCTGGCCAGCCAGTTATTGGCCAGCCTGATACCGGAACATTGGGTGGCATCAAGGCCAGTTCGGTGGAAGAGTCCAACGTGGATCTTTCTGCCGAACTGGTGAACCTGATCATTGCCCAGCGCAACTATCAGGCAAACGCCAAAACCATTGAAACCTCCGATGCGGTCACCCAGACCATCATCAACCTCCGCTAAACCGGCTTTGATATGAACATGGCATGACTCCTGCAGGAACGACTGTAAGAACACTGAAAACAGTCAAAATTCCGGCAGGAGTTTGCCCATGGACAAAGCACTTTATCTAGGAATGTCTGGCGCCAAGCAGAATATGCTTTCCCAGCGTGCCCATGCCAACAACCTGGCAAACGTAAGCACCACAGGCTTCAAGAAGGACTTTGCCCAGGCGAGAAGTATGCCCGTATTTGGGGGGCATCATCCTACCCGTGCATACGCTATGGCTGAACGTCCCGGTACCGATCTGTCCGCAGGTGCACTCATGCAAACCGGCCGCAAGCTGGACGTCGCGATTGAGGGCGAAGGTTGGCTCGCCATTCAGAACAATCTGGGTGAGGAAGTTTTTACCCGTTCCGGCAGCTTGCAGATTGATGTTAACGGATTAGTACGTCTTGGTTCCGGCGAAATGGTGTTGGGTAATGGCGGACCCGTGGCGCTGCCTCCTTTTGACAACGTTCAGATAGGTGCTGATGGCACTATCTCTATTGTCCCGGTGGGTGGGCCACCAGATCAGTTGGTGGAAGTTGACCGGCTAAAGCTGGTAAACCCGCCATCAGATACCCTTGAGAAGGGGCTGGATGGTTTTATCCGGCGCCAGGCGGGGCAGGAAATTGACGGTGGTGAGCCTGTTGACGCAGCAATGCGAGTGGCCTCCGGGTTTCTTGAAAGCTCTAACGTAAATGCTGTGGAAGAGATGATTTCCAATCTTCAGCTCTCCCGGCAATACGAAATGCAGGTAAAGGTTATGCGCACTGCAAACGAGAATTCCGAAGCAGCGGCACGACTGTTGCAGAATCTTTGATAGCTATTGAAAACAACGCCCGTCTGGTCCGGAAGCGGCAAATCTTAGCCGCAGACCAGACACCGGCAAGGAGTAATAAAAATGCATCCAGCTCTTTGGGTTAGTAAAACAGGGCTTAGCGCTCAGGACACCAATATGTCCACCATCTCCAACAACCTGGCCAACGTGAACACCACGGGCTTCAAGCGAGATCGGGCAGTATTCCAGGATTTGCTGTATCAGATCAACCGGCAGCCTGGGGGCATGAACACGCAGAACTCTGAGTTGCCATCAGGTTTGCAGCTGGGTACGGGTGTGCGGGTTGTTGGCACGGCAAAGCAATTTAGCCAAGGCAACCTCCAGATTACCGAGCAGCCTCTTGATCTGGCGGTTAATGGCCGTGGTTTCTTACAGATTGAAATGCCGGATGGCCAAACCGCTTACACAAGGGATGGTCAGTTTCAGCTTAATGCCGATGGCGATGTGGTTACGCCCGAGGGTTATGCGCTCCAGCCCAATATAAACGTACCTGAAGACGCGACCACCATAACCATCGGAAAGGATGGCACTGTGTCTGTCATTACCGATGACCAGGCGGCACCCGTGAACCTTGGTCAGATCACTCTGGTGAATTTCATTAACCCGCAGGGCTTGCAGGCTATTGGTAACAACCTGTTCAAAGAAACCAATTCCAGTGGCGACCCCACAGAGGGCGAGCCGGGCCTGGCCGGGCTAGGCACCTTGGAGCAGGGCGTAATCGAGTCATCCAACGTGGAAGTTGTCGAGGAGTTGGTGAACATGATTACCACCCAACGCGCTTACGAGATGAACTCAAAAGTTGTTTCTACTACCGATCAGATGCTCCAGTTCATTACCAACAATATTGGTTAATAAGCTGAAAGAAGTGAGGAGTGTGCTCATGAAACCGATTACATCAACCTGGATAACCCGGCCAGCAGGAACTCTCCTGTTGGTTTGGCTGTTGATCCTGTTGCAGGGATGTACGGCCATGAGTCGGCCCCGGGCCGAGCCGAATGATCCCGCTTACGCACCAGTACGTGCTCAAGCCATGATGCAGCGCGATCCGGAGTCGGGCGCCATTTACCAGAGTTCCCGTAACTACAATTTCTATGGCGATACGGTTGCGCTGAATGTGGGAGACGTGCTGACAGTTACGCTTAAAGAGTCCACAAGAGCCAGCAAGAATGCGGAAACCAAGATCAACAAGGACAGTGATATTTCACTGCCAGAGCCCAATATTCTGGGCAGGAATGATTTTGGTATCGCAACATCCATCAAGAATGAAAGAGACTTTAATGGCAAAGCCGAGGCAGACCAGAGCAACAGTCTGGCGGGCAGCATTACGGTAACGGTTACAGAAGTTTTGCCAAATGGCGTACTCAAGGTGCGGGGCGAGAAGTGGATCTCGCTGACCAATGGCGATGAATATGTGCGTCTGACGGGGCTTGTGCGGCCACAGGATATCGATCCGGGCAACATAGTTGCATCCAGCCGTATAGCTGATGCCCGCATTGCATACGGTGGCACCGGAGACTTCGATCAGGCGAATCAGATGGGCTGGCTGGCCCGGTTCTTCAACAGTGAGTGGTGGCCCCTATGACATTTCGCCGGTGCGTGGTTCTCTCACTGATGCTTGCCGTAATGGCAGGGCCTGTAATGGCTGACCGGCTGAAGGACCTGGCACGGATCAAAGGAGTACGTAACAACCAGCTCGTGGGTTATGGCTTGGTGGTTGGTTTGGATGGTACAGGTGATAAAGCACCATTCACCAATCAGACGTTTAGAAACATGATGAACCAGTTTGGTATCACTTTGCCCGAGGGGGTAAACCCGAACCTGGCGAACGTGGCTGCGGTGACTGTCAGTGCAACCTTGCCGCCGTTTGCCAAGATGGGGCAGGAAATGGATATAACCGTTTCATCCATCGGTAATGCCGACAGCTTGCGTGGCGGTACCCTGCTAATGGCGCCCCTGAAAGGCGCTGATGGTAATGTTTATGCTATGGCTCAAGGCAGTCTTGTGGTGGGCGGTTTTGGCGCTCAGGGGCAGGACGGTTCACGTATTACAGTAAACGTACCCAGTGTTGGCCGAATTCCCAATGGCGCGACCATTGAGCGTGAAATTGTCTCACCATTTACTCGTGGTGACACGATTACCTTTAACCTGATGCGCCCGGATTTCACTACGGCCAGGCGCGTGGTGGAGGTGGTTAACGAGTTTCTGGGCCCTGATATGGCTTATGCCCATGATGCGACTGCTATCTCGGTCCGCGCCCCGCGCGACCCGTCGCAGCGTGTGAGCTTTTTGTCCATTCTCGAAAATCTCGAAGTAGAGCCGGCGGAGGAATCTGCAAAAGTCGTCATAAACAGCCGCACTGGAACCATTGTTGTTGGGCAAAATGTGAAAGTGAGCCCTGCGGCCGTTACTCACGGCAACCTTACGGTGACCATTCAGGAAAACCCGGCGGTTCAGCAGCCTTTGCCATTTTCTGGTGGCACTACGGCGATCGAGTTGGATAGCCAGATTGCTATTACTGAAGACCCCGCCCGCATGTTCAAGTTTGGGCCGGCGGTTACGCTTAATGAAATTGTGCAGGCTGTAAACCAGGTAGGTGCGGCTCCTGGCGATGTAATGGCTGTGCTGGAAGCCCTCAAACAGGCTGGCGCATTGCGCGCTGAGCTTATTGTTATCTAGGTGATGTGATGCAGGACTATCAGCTTCAACAAGCCAGGGTATACACAGATTTTAGTGGTCTGAATGCACTGAAGCACAGCGCCGGGGATGACAAACAGGCGGCGCTGGAGGAAGTGGCGCGCCAGTTTGAGAGTATTTTTCTGTCTGAAATGCTGAAGTCCATGCGCAAAGCGGGAGATGTGTTTGCTGAGGGCAACTACCTCAATAGCAATCAATCTGAGATGTATCGTGACATGTTCGACAGCCAGCTCAGCCTCACCATGGCTGGCGGGCAGGGCACCGGGCTTGCAGATGCTCTTGTGCGACAGCTGAGCAAAAGCATTCCTGGAATGGATAAACAGGGTAGCCCCTTGGCTGCTCAAAAGAAGGTGCTGACGGACTATGAACGCAGCCTGCCGGTCATTTCACATCGTTTGCCAGAAAGAGTGGATGAAGTGGCAGAGGTTGCGCAGAAATCAAATGCAAACCCGATCGCCCCAACAGCTATGTTGCCTGAACAGTTTGACTCGCCTGAGCACTTTGTAAGTACATTGCTGCCAGTGGCGGAAACGATTGCTGCGGATACCGGAATTAGCCCCAAACTGATGGTTGCTCAAGCGGCTCTGGAAACCGGTTGGGGTCGGCACATGATTCGTGGCGACGGAAACCAGCCCAGTTTTAACCTCTTTGGTATCAAGGCAGACAAACGTTGGCAGGGTGATGCGGTGACTATAACCACCACTGAGTTCCGTGAGGGTGTGCCGATGAAAGAGCGTGCTGATTTCCGCGCGTATCCGGATTACGAATCCAGCTTCCGTGATTATGTGGCCTTCCTGGAATCGAACCCCCGTTACCGTGATGTATTGGCCAGCGCCGATCAGCCAGACGTGTTTGCCAGAAAGCTGCAGGAAGCCGGCTACGCTACTGATCCGCAGTATGGGGACAAGATCAACCGGATAATGAACCGTGATTCTCTGATGACACTTTCAATGGGCAATGGAGCCGGGGAGTAAATTATGGCGGGACTGATTGGGATTGGCCTGTCCGGTATCCTTGGCCACCAGAGTGCTCTGAATACCACGGGCAATAACATTACCAACGCAAATACGCCTGGCTACAGTCGGCAGGAAGTGGTGTTTGAAACCCAGCAGGGACAACGCACCGGTGCCGGTACAATCGGTAAGGGCGTTAGCATTGTAGACATTCGCAGGCTGGCGAATGAGTTCCTTGTGCAGCAGGTTCGTGAAGACAGTACTCTGGCCGGCGAACAGCAAACTCTGAATTCCGAACTGAGCCGGCTTGATAACTTGCTGGGCGGTGAGACCACGGGGCTGAACAATGCCCTGAACAACTTCTTTGCAAGCCTGCAGAATGCTGCAGAAGATCCTGCCTCTTTGCCGCAGCGCCAACTGGTTCTGAGCGAGGCGCAGCAGGTGGTTAATCGGTTTCAAGCCCTGAGCCAGGAGTTCATTCAGCAGCGGGAATCGATAAAGACTCAGATGCAACAGGGTGCCAAGGATGCCAATACCCTGCTTAACAGTATTGCCGATCTGAACCTGGCTATTTCTGAATCTCCGGGGCTGGCCCAGGGCAGAATGCCCAACGAGTTATTGGACCAGCGTGACGAAAAACTGCGCCAACTCTCTGAACTGGTGAACATACGGGTAACAGAAACAGAAGGTAGCCAGGTAAACGTTTCTCTATCCAACGGTCTGTCTCTTGTTGTTGGAAACAATGCTGCCCAGCTTGGTACCCGGAATAATGCCGAAGATCTTACCCGCCTGGAATTTACGCTCAGTACCGGTGGCCGCACTCTCAATATTGACGAACAGATTACCGGTGGAAAACTTGGTGGTTTGCGGCGTTTTGATAATGAGGCACTGAAACCCGCATTTGATGAATTGGGGCGGATTGCTATCGGGCTTGCTGCCAGCGTGAACCATCAGCACGAAATCGGGATGGATCTTGAGGGTGATCTTGGCGGGCTGTTTTTTAACGACATAAATGACCTGGCTGTGCAGCGAAGCCGTGTAGTGGCCAACGCCAACAATCAGTTGCCGAAAGATGGACGATTGGCAGTTGAGATTACCGACAGCACAAAACTGCCGGCGGGTAGCTGGACACTTCAGTTCAGTGGCGATGGCAGTAGCTTTGAACTTATCGACAAAGCCACCGGGAAGGTTGTTAATCAGGGCCGACTGCCGAACCCTGTGCAGTCTGAAATTTCCATGCCCGGATTTAATATTCGTATTGAGGGCGGCACGTTCAATGCGGGTGACAAGTACCTGATTCAGCCAAGCCGAAACGCTGCGCAGTCCATGGGCTTGCAAGTAAACCGGGAAGAAGACCTGGCATTTGCCAGCCCGATAAGGGCCACTACCGGTGAGCAGAACGTAGGCACCGGCAAGATTGACCAGGGCACCATGCTGGACGTGCGCAGCCCATTTACGGGTTCGTTGTTGCCGGGTTTTCAGACTGCCGGTGAGTTGGCGAATGGGCCTTTAACGATCATGTTTGAGGCGGGTGGCTCTACGGGCATAAGGTACGTTGTAAAGGGTCCGGAGGCTGTGCCTGGTGATCCTTCGAGTGCACCTACTATCGGCTCTCCAAGGGAATACACTGGCGGCAATATCAATCTGGTCTTTAGCAGCGACCCTGCTGCGGGAGCGGATTATCAGGGCTTTCAGTTCAAGCTGACAGGGCAGCCAGCGGTAGGTGATACCTTCGAGATTAACTACAACAGCAACGGCGTGTCAGACAACCGCAACGCTGAGCTACTGGCTGCATTGGGCACCGCTAATACACTGAACGGCAAAAGCCAGAGCTTCACTGAAGGCTACGCCGGTTTGGTTGAAGATATTGGTGTAAAAACACGCCAGAGCCAGTTTGATCTTTCTGCAGGAAAAACCCTGCTGGAGCAATCCACGGCCCAGCGGGAGTCTGTTTCAGGGGTAAACCTTGATGAGGAAGCCGGCAGGCTGATTCAGTACCAGGCCGCTTATAACGCCTCGGCACAGGTGATTTCAGTGGCCCAGGATCTATTCAATACGCTGTTGCAGACGTTCCGGTAGCAGACGAGGTGATGTGACATGATCAGAATTTCATCACAACAGGTGTTCTCAAGCGGTATTAACCGGTTGCAGGAGTTGAACAGTAACCTGAACAACACGCAACAACAGATATCCACGGGTAAGCGGGTGAATAAGCCGTCGGACGATCCGGTGGCTGCGGCCCGTATTCTCAAGCTGGATCAGGAGCTTTCACGGGTCAAGACCTACGAGCGCAATGTGGATTTAGCGGATAACCGGCTCAAGCAGGAAGAAAGTGCGCTAACCAGCGCGGTGGACGTTATTCAGCGCATCCGCGAGTTAACTGTGCAGGCGGGCAACGGGGCTTTGTCACCGAACGACCGCAAGTCGATCTCTTCTGAAATGAAAGAGCGGTTAGGGCAACTGGCGAATATCGGGAACACCCGGGATGCGTCAGGTGAGTACATTTTTAGCGGGTTCCAGGGGTCGGTGCAGGCCTTTCAGGTAAATGACCAAGGCAAGTACGAATATAATGGCGATGAAGGCCAGCGCGTTCTGGAGATTGATGACGGCGTAACCGTGCCGATCAGTGATAATGGCAAGGGCATTTTTGTGAATGTGCCTGCGGCGGTGACAGGGCAGTTTGATGGTACAACCCCTGTGGGAGAGTCTATTTCAGGCGTTAAGGTGGTTAACGAGGCCGATTTGGCTGGTGCGTTTCCGGGCGGCTTCCCCAACGATATAACGCTTGAGGTAGATTACAGCGGGCCTACCCCCCAAGTGTTGGCCACTGATAATAACAGCACTCCACCGCGGACGTTGACTGTTACCCCGCCGGATTACGAGGATGGAGGTGTGTTTGTTGTTGCCGGGATCGAGGCAAGCATTACCGGCGTGACCGCAGCCACGACGGATACGTTCACGTTGAAGGTGGGTGAGAAGCAATCTGTCTTCGGCACCATCGAGAACCTGATTGCCGGCCTGGACTCAATCAATAAAGGCACTCCGGAAGGCCTGGCTGAATATGACGACTTGATCGCGCAATCTCTGGTGAATCTCGATAACGCTCAGGAGAGTTTTATCCTCAAGCAAACAGAGCTCGGCGGGCGCATGAACGCGGTTGAATCCACTAAAAGCTTTTTGGCAGATTCTTCGGTGTATACCAATGAAATCCGCTCGCAGCTGCAGGATGTTGATTATGCAGAAGCAATCAGCATCTTGAGTTTCCAGAGTTTTGTACTGCAGGCCGCACAGCAGTCGTTTGCCAGGGTTTCGCAGCTATCGCTGTTCGATCGTTTATAAATATTCGGGCCAGCGGGAAAACTCCTGTCTCTGTGTATTGATTTCACGGGCAGGCTCAGTATAATTCCCCCTCTCTTCGTTGGCGGCGTGGTGGAATTGGTAGACACGACGGATTCAAAATCCGTTGCTAGAAATAGTGTGGCGGTTCGAGTCCGCCCGCCGCTACCAAAAAACTTGCGAAGGTTTTTAACACCGAAGAGAAACAAAGAACCAGCTTCAAGGCTGGTTTTTTTGTGCCTGCTTGTTTTTCATGTTTTCGGGAAAGGCGGGGGAGCATGCGTACGCAGTTCACTAATTTGAGAATTTTTGCGGGCGATTGATAGGTTGCCCGGGAGCTGCTGAACTATAATGCTTGCGAACCGAATCGAAGTATCGAGCTGATAAATAAGAAAAGGTCCGATCATGGGGCCCAGAGGATCAAGAGGGAGAGTATGAAAGGATCTACGGCGATGATGAAATATGTCTGGTTTTTTATTGTTGCACTTTTGGCCGGGTGCGCTAGCTCCGGTACGAAGGTTGAGCGAATTGATGCGGTTTCAGAGGTTGATAAAGACTATAAGCGCGTAATGGTGTTTGCGGTAACGGAAAAAGAGCACAACCGCTCAGCGATTGAAGCCGAGCTTGTAGCTGAATTGAACAAGAGTGACTTCAAGGCCAGTCGATTTGCAATGTCGAATTCTGACATCCCCTGGGGCGATCCTACCAGGCTGCAGAACCTCGTTGCAGAAGATGCCAGAGCCGGAAATTACGATGGTGTTCTGGTGGTTTCGCTTGTGAGCAAGCAGCGCGAATCACGGTATGTGCCGGAGCAAGTGAACTATCAGCCAATCGTTACATCCTTTGGGCCTCTCGCTGCATCTACTTACATGCAGACAACGGTAGCGCCAGCTGATTACGAAGAAACAACGACCTACGCGTTGAAATCGACGTTGTTTGATACCGACTCCGCCAAGCCCGTTTGGCAACTTTATTCCAGCACCGTTGATCCAACATCCATAGATTCTGCTGCCAAAGACTTTGGAGCGGTTATTGTTAAAGCGCTTGAAAAAACCTTGCCCCACGTAAAGAAGGGCAAATAAGGGTGTTCAGGCCCTGGTCGGTTACACTATGCTGCAGCGTGGGTTACTAGCGCTGCGCGGTTGTAACCAGGCTGGTGGGCGTGCGATACTATGCCGCCTCCGTAAGTGTGTGAATCCTGCTAAATCAGTCACTTACGGAAATTAACCAGCAGCGATCCGGAACTGGCATCTGCAGCTACCCCAATCAAGTCGCAGTAATGCGGCGCCTTGAATAGTCTGGTCCATGAACGTCTCCGATTTTCATTTTGATCTCCCGGATGAGCTCATCGCCCGGTACCCCCTCAGGGAACGCAGTGCTTCCCGTATGCTATGTCTTGATGGCAGTACCGGCGACACTGCACACCGGGCTTTTACCGATCTACCGGATTTACTCCAATCAGGCGACCTGCTCGTTTTTAATAACACACGTGTTATACCGGCCCGGCTGTTCGGCAAAAAAGAAACCGGTGGCCAGGTTGAAGTATTGGTTGAGCGAGTTACCGGAGAACATAGCCTTGTTGCGCATGTTCGTGCCTCGAAAGCATTAAAGGAAGGGCAGAGGGTAATCCTTGAAGATGGCAGCGCGCTGCGTATGACGGGGCGAAACGATGCCTTGTTCCATCTTGAAAGTGAGGCAAGTGAGCCGGTGCTGGATCTGCTGGAGCGGATTGGGCACATGCCGCTGCCGCCGTATGTTGATCGTCCTGATGAATCAACCGATCGCGAGCGGTATCAAACCGTTTACGCGAAAGAATCCGGTGCGGTTGCTGCGCCGACAGCAGGCTTGCACTTTGATTCGGAAATTTTGGATGTTTTGAAGGTCCGGGGTATTGAAAGTACGTTTGTTACCCTTCATGTGGGGGCGGGTACTTTTCAGCCTGTGCGGGTAGAGAATGTAGATGAACATATTATGCACAGTGAAATAGTGCATGTGTCTCAAGATGCGGTGGATGCGGTCAAGCGAACCCGAGCCCGGGGGGGGCGAGTAATTGCTGTTGGTACAACGTCTGTGCGATCGCTGGAGTCTGCCAGTCGGAGCGGTCGCCTTGAACCCTTTCAGGGCGAAACCGATATATTTATCTACCCCGGCTATCGGTTCCAGACCGTAGACGCACTGGTGACTAACTTTCATTTGCCAGAATCCACGCTCATCATGCTCGTCAGCGCGTTTGCGGGGTATGCGCATGTAATGCGGGCGTACCATGAAGCGATTAGCGAAAAGTACCGCTTTTTCAGCTACGGCGATGCCATGTTTATTACCGGGCAGGAGCCGAGCAGGGGTATGCTGCTAGGCGCGCACGATGAGCCTGCGGCTAGCCCATCAACATTCAATACCGGAGATAAGTCGTGAGCCAGTCCTGTTTTATGACCTTTGAAAAACTGGGGGAAGATGGCCTGGCCCGGCGTGGCAGGCTGACATTCCCCCGTGGAACTGTCGAAACGCCAGCGTTTATGCCGGTAGGTACCTACGGCACGGTAAAGGGAATGTTGCCCCGGGATATCCACGAAACCGGCGCAGAAATTATTCTCGGTAATACATTTCACCTGATGTTGCGCCCTGGCACGGAAGTGATCAAGGCTCATGGTGACCTCCATGATTTTACGCAGTGGAAAGGGCCGATTCTTACAGATTCCGGCGGCTTTCAGGTGTTCAGTCTGGGTGAGATGCGAAAGATCACGGAAGAAAAGGTGACGTTTCGTTCGCCGGTAGATGGATCGCCGGTGGAGTTGTCACCAGAAATCGCGATTCAGGTACAGCGCGATCTGGGCTCTGATATCGTCATGATTTTTGACGAGTGTACGCCTTATCCTGCAACAGAGAAGCAGGCAAAGGAGTCCATGGAGCTTTCGCTACGCTGGGCAAAGCGCAGCAAGGACGCCCATGGAGACAGTCCTTCTGCGCTGTTCGGTATTGTTCAGGGCGGGATGTATGAATCCCTGCGCGATCGTTCCCTTGAAGGTCTTACAGATATAGGATTCGATGGCTACGCCATTGGGGGGCTTTCTGTTGGAGAGCCCAAAGAGGACATGATCCGAATACTCGACCATTTGCCAACCAGGATGCCGGCGGACAAACCGCGGTATCTTATGGGTGTTGGTCGGCCAGAGGATCTGGTGGAGGCAGTACGCCGTGGAGTCGACATGTTTGATTGTGTCATGCCTACAAGGAATGCCCGCAACGGCTACTTGTTCACATCCACTGGAATCGTAAAAATCCGAAATGCCAGACATCGCCATGATACTGGTCCTTTGGATGAGCGGTGTGATTGCTATACCTGCAAGAATTTTTCGAGAAGCTATCTGCATCATCTGGATAAATGTGGAGAAATGCTCGGTTCGCAGCTGAATACAATCCACAATCTGCGCTACTACCAGAACCTTATGGCCGGATTGCGCGGGGCCATTGAAGCAGGTACATTGTCGAGCTTTATAAATGACTTCTATGCTCTGCGCGGCGAGACAGTGCCTGCCATGGGTAATGAGTAAATCCTTTTGCTTAATCAACGGAGAATTTTGATGAAATCAGTCAAGTTGTTTTTGGCCGGCCTTATGGCAATGATGCCAGCATTGGCAATGGCCCAGGCGGCCCCTGCTCCAGGTGGCATGGGTGTTATGGGTCAGGTTATCTTTTTTGCCGGCTTTATTCTTATTTTCTATTTCCTGATCTGGCGCCCACAGTCCAAGCGTGCGAAAGAGCACAAGTCACTTATGTCCGGCTTGAACAAGGGTGATGAAGTGATTACCTCTGGCGGCATTGCCGGAAAGATCACCAAAGTTGCTGACGACTTCATCGTTGTTGAGATTGCCGACAATGTTGAAGTAAAGGTACAGAAAGTGGCTGTAGCCGCCGCACTGCCTAAAGGTACGCTCAAAGACATCTGAGCAAGGACTCTCTGGTCGGCCCTGATACCTGCCGGCCTGAACCTTCCTGGCTGAAACACCAAGGCCGGCTTTTAGGCCGGCTACAAGGGATCCCATGCTGAACAAGTACCCGCTTTGGAAAAACCTGATTATCCTGGTCGCGATCGTGATCGGGTTTATCTACGCTTTACCTAACCTGTTTCCCGATGATTACGCTGTACAGATCACGGGTGCTCGCAGTAGCACTGAAGTAAACTCCGCTGTTCTGGAAAGAGCCGTAAAAGCACTGGAATCGGATGGCATTGAGGTTAAAAGCAGCACGCTTGAGGATCGGGATGCCCTTATACGGTTAACCAGTTCCGATGACCAGTTGCGTGCTCGCCCTGCCGTTCAGGCCGCTCTTGGCAGAGACTATCTCGTCGCGTTGAATATGGCACCGTCCACGCCAGCCTGGCTGAAAAGTCTGGGTGCAGGGCCGATGAAACTTGGCCTTGATCTGCGTGGCGGCGTCCACTTTTTGCTTGAAGTTGATATGGATACCGCTGTTGGTCAGAGATTGGAGGCGGTTTCAGGGCAGATCAAGCGAGAGCTTCGCGAAGAGCGCATACGCTACCGCGGGGGGGACGTTAAAGGTACCCGTGATATCGTTTTGAGCTTCCGTGACGAAGCGTCGCGCACCGAAGCCTTTAACCTGATCAAGCGTCAGTACAACGAGTTTCTGTTAGATGAGAAAACCGTTGGTGATGAGTTCCAGATTGTTCTTACGCTTTCTGAAAGCGAAGTAAACGCAATTCGAAAGTATGCCCTCGAGCAAAACCTGACTACCATTCGCAACCGGGTGAACGAGTTGGGTGTTGCCGAGCCTTTGGTTCAGCAACAGGGCGCTGACAGGATTATTGTTGAGCTCCCAGGTGTGCAGGATACTGCTCAGGCCAAACGGGTTCTCGGTGCTACGGCAAACCTGGAATTCCGCATGGAAGCCCGCCCGGATGCTCCCGCTGGCGAAACAGAGCAGTTCAGTTTCCGCAATGAGCGCCAACGCACTGCCCGCCTGGAGCGGGACACGATTGCTACTGGCAATAATGTGGCAAACGCCCAGCAGGCTTTTGATGAAAATGGCCAGCCTCAGGTAAGCATCACTATGGATTCTATCGGTGGCGATTTAATGAATCGCGCTACGCGGAATGCCATAGGGCGGCGCATGGCAGTGTTGTTCATCGAATTCCGTACCGAAACTGAAACCAGAATGGTGGATGGCGAACCTGTTGAAGTCGACAAGCGTATCGTAGAGAAAGGAATTATCAGCCTCGCGACCGTTCAGTCTGCTCTGGGTAGCAGTTTCCGTATCACCGGGTTGGATTCCATACCTGAAGCATCCGAGCTTGCGCTGCTTCTGCGCGCAGGTGCGTTGGCGGCGCCTATGTACTTTGTACAGGAGCGTACCATTGGGCCTAGCTTGGGGCAGAAGAATATTGACGCGGGTATGATGTCGGTAGCTCTGGGTTTCATTCTTGTGCTGCTGTATATGCTGGTCTATTACCGTGGGTTTGGGGTTGTAGCAAATATCGCTCTGACCATTAACCTGATGCTTCTGATAGCTTGCATGTCCATTCTCTCCGCTACGCTAACGCTGCCTGGTATTGCCGGTATCGTTTTGACAGTGGGTATGGCAGTAGATGCTAACGTATTGATATTTGAGCGCATAAAGGAAGAGTTGAGGTCAGGGGTGTCGCCACAACTTTCCATTAACGCCGGCTATTCACGTGCGTTTGTGTCTATTTTCGATGCCAACATAACCACATTGCTAGTTGCAGTTATCCTCTTCGCAATGGGCTCGGGCCCGGTAAAAGGTTTCGCAGTGACGCTGTGTATCGGGATTATGACGTCCATGTTCTCAGGGCTGATGGTCAGCCGCAGTATCGTCAATATGGTTTATGGCGGCCGCAGGGTCGAGAAACTGTCGATCGGAGGAAAAAACGCCAATGTCTGATGATCAGAAGCAAAAATTTGATTTTATGGGGTTTCGGAAGTTTGCTTCCGTAATCTCCATTATCTTGGTGGTTGCGTCTATTGTGCTGCTTGGAATCCGTGGCCTTAACTTTGGCATGGATTTTACCGGTGGTACGTCGGTAGAGCTGGAATATGCGCAGGCACCGCAACTGGATGAGGTTCGGTCAACGCTTACCGAAGCTGGTTACGAGCAGTTTGTCGTGCAGAACTTCGGCGCTGATACCATCGTTCTTGTGCGCCTTAACGAATCGGGTAATGATCAGTTAGCTCAGGAGATCGTCAGCGTTTTGACTCAAAATGGTGGCGATCTGAAGCTGATAGGCTCCGAATTTGTGGGGTCGCAAGTGGGCGACGAACTCAAGGAGAACAGCGGTCTTGCGCTTCTCATAGCGCTTGCGGTGGTACTCATCTATGTGGGTATGCGCTTCCAGTTCAAGTTTGGTATTGCGTCGGTGGTGCCTTTGGCCCACGACGTTATTATCGTTCTTGGCATCTTCGCGCTGTTCCAGTGGACGTTTGACCTCACAGTTCTTGCAGCTCTGCTTGCGATTATCGGTTACTCGCTGAACGACACTATTGTTGTGGCAGACCGTATCCGTGAGAATTTCCGGAAAATGCGGGTGGGTGAATCCTGGGACATTATCAATGAGTCTATCCATCAGACTATTGCTCGTACCATAAACACCTCTGGCACCACGTTGGTGGTTCTTCTGGCCCTGTATTTCTTCGGAGGCGAAGCCATTAACAAATTCGCTTTGGCATTGATTATAGGTGTGGTGGTGGGTACCTATTCATCTATCTATGTCTCTGCCAACTTGCTGATGGTGATGGGTGTTTCTCGCGAAGACCTCATGGTGCCTGCAAAAGAGGGCACGGGAGAGGGTGAAGAAGAGGAGCAGCCACCGGAGTGGCTCGACCGTATGTAGTTCAGGTTCCGGGTTAATAACCCGGGCACAAAAAAACCGCCACAATTAGTTGGCGGTTTTTTTGTGCCCTGAACCTGGGTTTGGCTTAGTTCAGGGGTTAAGCGTATTCAGCTCAGGCGGGTAGGCGACCACGGAACGGGTGCAATACCTTGAGAACCTCCCGGAACAGCTTCGGGTTGGCAACTACGAGTTGTCGCGCCTTGTCTGTTGAGGGGTTGCCTGAAAAATCTGCGGTAAGAGCACCGGACTCCATTGCCAAGGCTACGCCAAGGTCGAGATCTGCTGCATCAGGGCGGAAGATAACGGCAGCATCAAGAAGGCCGGCCGAAACCCGCGCTATATCAAGAACAACGCAGCCAGACGTGCGGAACATAGAGGAATTCTGGGCCAATACTGCGGCCATCTCGCCCCACAACAGCGGGTTCTCGCTATTGCGCGCCTGGTCAAGCAGGTTGGTTGCAAGCGCAGCTTTTTCAGCATGCTTGACGTCAGATACCCGAACTCGGCGGCTGTTCAGTGCGGCGCCTCGGCCACGGCTGGCAGAGTATTCTTCGCCGGTGACAGGATTAACCAAAAGAAGGTTTTCCGTACGGTTGTTCTTCTTTTGGGCCAATGCCAGAGCGAACTCAGGGATGCCACGAAGGAAGTTTTCGCGTCCCAAAACCGGGAAAATATGCCAGCTTCGCTCGCTGGTTCCGGCATCTGATTCATTCAGAGGCGCAATGGTGTGGTCTTTGTAGGCCTTTTCGAGTTGCTCTGCAAAGTTGTCATAAATGGATTGCTCAACCCGGTCCAACTGGAAGCGACGCTCATCGTCGTCTTTTCCGGTAGGCTCCTGGCGCTCGAAGTGGGCTTTCAGGTAATCCGACCCTTGACGCGCGACGCGCAGGGCCATTTTAATAGCTGGTTGCATCTGTGTGATCGTTATCCGGGAGTGTGAAGGCCGGGTATGATAGCAAAAGATCCCCTTCGTTGTATGTTTTTTGACTCAGGAAAAGCACGGATGCTGCTTTGTCAGGGAATATCCGGAGCGCAGAAGGTATCTGGTTTCTGCTATCATTGCCGCCCTTAAATTTTAACCTCGGGCTAGTCACCAATGCATAAGCCATCTCCGCCTCTGGAAGGGCCAGACGCGTTTCAGGATAAAATCCGAATTGTCCTGGTCGAGACCTCTCATTCCGGGAACATCGGGGCCGTCGCGCGGGCCATGAAAAACATGGGGTTGGCCAATCTTTGGCTGGTTAATCCCAACTCTTTTCCTGATGAAGCCTCATACGCTCGAGCGGCCGGTGCGTCTGACATACTCGACAGAGCCCAGGTGGTGCCAACCCTGGACAAAGCACTTGAAGACTGCATTGTTGTGATGGGTACCAGCGCCAGGGGTCGGAAAATTCCCTGGCCAGTATTGCCGCCACCAGAAGCCGCTGAGATTGCTGCAGAGAAGAGCTTGTCAGGCCCCGTGGCGCTGGTGTTTGGGCGTGAGAACCATGGACTGAGCAACGATGAGCTCCACCTGTGTCATTACCATATTCATATTCCTACAAACCCGGATTACAGCTCGTTGAACCTGTCTATGGCGGTTCAGATTATGTGCTACGAATTGCGTATGCTTTTCTTGCGTAATCTTGAAGATGGCAAAGACAGCCCATACTTAAAGCCGATGTTGGCGCCAGGCGATGCTGGGTGGGATGTGCCGCCTGCCAAGGTGGGTGATGTGGAAGGTTTTTTTGGTCATCTTGAGCAGACGTTGCATGATGTGGATTTCCATCGTCGCGACAATCCCCGGCAATTGATGTCTCGCTTGCGCCGATTGTTCCAGCGGGCAAAACTCGATCAGATGGAAATCAACATTCTCCGGGGCATTTTGAGTGCCGTTCAAAAAGCGGCAGGCGTATCCGGAAATTCCAATTCAACCAAGGCCAGTACAGAGCTGACCGGGCAGGATAATGGCCATGTTTAGGCATTTGCGAGAAGATATAAACAGTGTTTTTCATCGGGATCCTGCCGCCAGGAACACCTTTGAGGTGCTCACTAATTACCCGGGGCTTCATGCTCTGCTAATTCACCGGTTCTCTCATTGGTTGTGGAATGCCGGGCTAAAATGGCTGGCTCGTACAATATCGACCTTGGCTCGATGGTTTACGGGTATAGAGATACATCCCGGCGCAACCATTGGCCGGCGCTTCTTCATTGACCATGGCATGGGTGTGGTAATAGGAGAAACAACAATTATTGGCGACGATGTAACTCTGTACCAAGGGGTTACTCTCGGCGGAACAAGCTGGAATAAGGGTAAGCGGCATCCCACAATTGGCAATGGTGTGGTTGTTGGTGCAGGAGCCAAGATACTGGGGCCCTTTGAAGTAGGCGAGGGCGCCAAGGTTGGGTCTAACTCGGTGGTCACCAAGGCAGTTCCGGCTGGTGCGACTGTTGTTGGAATTCCCGGGCGAATTATCGTGAAGCAAAAAACGGAAGACGATGCTCGCCGTAAGGTTATGGAAGAGCGCATGGGGTTCGATGCCTATGGCGTAACCGAGGAGATGCCGGACCCGGTGGCTCGCTCCATGCGAGCTCTATTGGATCACATGCATGCAGTGGATGATCGCATTGAGATCATGTGCAAGGCGCTGCGCAAAGTGAACAGCGAGTACCAGAACGGAGAGCTTCCGGTACTTGATGAAGGTGACTTTGATTGCGTGCGTGATGAAAGCGAGGAGCGCGGCTGAATACTTGACTGAATTACTTGGTCAATTCATACTCAGTCTCGCAAACTGAGATTCATTCCCATCATGGGGCTGATGCCATGAAGTTGACTACTAAAGGCCGCTACGCCGTTACGGCAATGCTGGATCTTGCTCTCCACGGGGGGCAGGGGCCGGTAACTCTAGCGGATATTTCAGCCCGTCAGGAAATATCGCTTTCCTATCTGGAGCAGCTGTTCTCACGTCTTCGCCGCCGGGAACTGGTGGTGAGTATACGTGGGCCCGGCGGTGGCTATCACCTTAGCCGCGGGGCGGCCAGTATTTACATTGCCGAAGTAGTTGATGCGGTCAGTGAGTCCCTGGATACGACCCGTTGTGGTAATAAGGGCGACTGTCAGAATGGTGAAAAATGCCTGACGCACCATCTGTGGTCTGACTTGAGTGATCAGATTCATCAGTTTCTTAGCGGGATCAGTCTCGGGGATCTGATGCAACGACATGAAATCCGCCAGGTAGCGGACCGGCAGAATCGCCGTCAAGCCGAAGGCGATTCCGACACAATTAATACCGAGCGTCTGATAGATCAGGCGCCCGCCTGAATCAAGCCTCTGTATTTTATGAAAAAGCCTGTTTACCTCGACTACGCGGCAACAACGCCCGTTGATCCCGCTGTTGCGGAAGAAATGATCAAATACCTGACGCCGGATGGTTTTTTTGGTAACCCGGCTTCCCGTTCCCACGGTTTTGGCTGGCAGGCTGAGGCGGCCGTTGAGGCTGCCCGAGGTCAGGTGGCTAGCCTGATTCATGCTGACCCTCGCGAAATTGTCTGGACTTCCGGAGCAACTGAATCGGACAACCTTGCAATTAAAGGTGCGGTAGCGGGCCGCGACAAAGCGCACATTATTACATCTGTGATTGAGCACAAGGCCGTTGTTGATACCTGTAAGTGGCTTGAAGCCCGTGGTGTTGAAGTTACCTGGCTGGAACCAGGAAGTGACGGTGTGATTCAGCCACAGCAAGTGTTTGATGCGCTTAAGCCAGAAACCATTCTGGTTAGCCTGATGCTTGTGAACAATGAACTGGGGTGTGTAACAGATATCAGCACGATTGGGGCCGAGCTGCGAGCCCGCGGTGTTCTGTTTCACGTCGACGCGGCCCAAGCTGCTGGTAAGATCGCTGTTGATGTTGCCACTATGCCTGTCGATCTTATGTCTCTCTCGGGGCACAAGGTATACGGCCCCAAAGGTGTGGGCGCACTTTATGTGAGGCGCTCGCCGGATGTTCGCATTGAGGCTCAGATTCATGGTGGTGGCCATGAGCGGGGTATGCGTTCGGGAACCTTGCCAACGCACCAGGTTGTGGGCATGGGCAAAGCATTTGCAATCTCTGAGTTGGGTCTTGTGGATGAGATCCGCAAGCTGGAAGCCTTGCGTGCTGAGTTTCTTGGTGGTCTTGAAGGCTTGTCGGGGGTGTCGCTCAATGGCTCAGAGACGTGCCGTGTGCCGGGAATAATGAATCTTTCTTTTGAAGGCGTAGATGCAGAGTCTCTGATGCTCGGCCTTAGGCAACTGGCTGTTTCATCCGGATCGGCGTGCGCGTCTGCCACCATCGAGCCTTCTTATGTGCTTCGTGGTATAGGGTTGAGTGAAGAGTTGGCCCATCGCGCACTAAGGTTTTCCATCGGGCGCTTTACCACGTCAGAGGAAATTGCCTTTGCCAGCGCACAAATTGTTGATGTTGTTACCCGCTTGCGCGCAGTGCGGTAGGCAGTGGGCCTCTGACTGCGTATAATCGCAGGCCTGAAATTCACCCGTATTCCATAACCCAATCCCTATAGGAGAAGTACCATGGCTAATGAGCGCACGCTTTCCATCATCAAGCCCGATGCAGTTGCAAAAAATGTGATCGGTGAAATCTACAGCCGTTTTGAAAAAGCCGGCCTGAGCATCGTAGCGTCACGCATGATGCACCTTACCCAGGAGCAGGCTGAAGGCTTTTACGCTGAGCACAAAGAGCGTCCTTTCTTCAATGATCTGGTTGCGTTCATGACTTCTGGTCCTGTTGTGGTTCAGGCTCTGGAAGGCGAAGGCGCCATCCTTAAGAACCGCGACCTGATGGGTGCAACTAACCCTAAAGAAGCCGACGCCGGTACGATCCGCGCTGACTTCGCTACATCTATTGATGCGAATGCGGTTCACGGTTCCGATTCTGCAGCTTCTGCAGAGCGTGAAATCGCTTACTTCTTCAGTGACAACGAAATCTGCCCGCGCGGCTGATTTTGTTGGTCGGGGGCTGCCATTGGTGGCCCCCGCATTGATTATCTGATCGAGGTTATAGAATGACAGCTGCTGCTGAAAAGACCAATCTGCTGGGAATGCCGAAAGCCAAGCTTGAAGCTTTCTTTGAATCCCTGGGGGAGAAGCGTTTTCGCGCTACTCAAATGCTCCAGTGGATGCATCAGCGGGGTGTGGATGACTTCGATCAAATGACCAATGTGAGCAAATCCCTGCGGGAAAAGCTCAAGGAAATAGCTGTGATTCGCGGCCCGGAAGTTGTCTACGACGAAACGTCGAAAGACGGCACCCGCAAGTGGGTCATGCGTATGGATAACGGCAACAGTGTAGAAACTGTTCTCATACCCGACGGCGAAAGAGGCACCTTGTGTGTGTCTTCGCAAATCGGCTGCACCCTTGATTGCACCTTTTGCTCAACGGGCAAGCGGGGTTTTAACAGAAACCTGACGGCTGCCGAGATTATCGGGCAGGTGTGGGTGGCGCGCAAAGCTTTCATGCCGTTTGAGCCAGGTCCGGATCGGCCAATTACCAACGTTGTCATGATGGGGATGGGGGAGCCCCTGATGAATTTCGACAACGTGGTGGATGCAATGAATCTGATGATGGAGGATCTCGCTTATGGAATCTCCAAGCGTCGGGTTACCCTGAGTACTTCTGGTGTGGTTCCGGGCATTGATAAACTGGCGGAAGTTACCGATGTTTCACTGGCCATTTCCCTGCATGCGCCCAATGATGAACTGAGAAATAAACTGGTCCCGCTTAACAAGAAGTACCCGATTGCGGAACTTCTGGCGGCCACTAAAAGGTATTTCAGCCGTCTTCCTGACAAGCGCAAAGCCACCATTGAATACACGGTTATTGAAGGCATGAATGATAAGCCAGAGCATGCTCACGAACTGGCGGAGTTGCTGCGGGATATTCCCTGTAAGATCAACCTTATTCCCTTTAACCCGTTCCCGGAAAGCGACTTCCGTCGGCCTAGCATGAACGCTACCCGGCGTTTTCAGGCTGTTCTTAACGAGGCAGGCTACATCGCAACCATCAGAACAACTCGCGGCGATGATATTGATGCTGCATGTGGTCAGCTTGTCGGGCAGGTAGAAGATCGTACCCGTAGAAGCCAACGATACATCAATGTTCAGCAGGTGAATTCCTGAAAGGACGCTTGCAGTGCTTAACCCGCGAGGAACGCATTCTATGGCTAAAAAATTGCTAAATGGACGTTGTTCTGTAGCAGCCTTGTTGGTTGCTCTGTTAGTCACCGGATGTGTCACCACAACCGATAACCGTTTTTCCCGAGAAGCGGATCGTCAAAAAGCTGTTGATAATTATGTTGAGCTTGCTTCAGCCTATATTGGCCAAGGTAATATCGAGCGTGCGCGACATCACCTGGATCGTGCTCTCGAAATAGAACCAAATAGCCCTCAGGCCCTTGCCGCTCTAGGATTGATTTATAATGCTGATGGCGAGTCAGAGTTGGCCGAAGAGAACTTCAAAAAAGCAATCTCCAAGGACTCAGGGTACACGCGCGCAAGAGTGTATTATGGCGCCTTTCTGTACTCCAAGCAGCGGTTTGCTGAGGCGCGCGATCAGTTTAGTGCAGCGTCCAGAGATACGAGTTACAAAGATCGTGGGTCTGTTTTTTACAACCTGGGCATGACACAGGAGCGCCTTGGAGAGCAGGACGATGCAATCGTTTCCTATCGTCGCGCGTCGGAGCTTACCCGTGGCGACGCCCGCTCGTTGCTTTCGCTCTCCCGGGTGATGGTTGAATCGGGCGATGTGGCCGGGGCCAAGCGCTATTACGACCGCCTTTTGTTGATCATGCAGCGTAACCTGAATTTGCAGCATTCACCCGAGAGTCTTTTTACGGGTATTCGTATTGCGCGTTATTCCGGGGATCGTAATCAGGAAGCCAGCCTGGCTTTGCAGTTAAAGAACAAATACCCGGAGTCGGTAGAGTACCAACAATACAAGGCATTGATTGCAAATGACTAGTGATGACTCCCAACAAAATGCAGCGAAAGAAGCCGTTGGCCAGCAACTGAAGCGGGCTCGGGAAAAGCAGGGGCTGAGCATTGCCCAGATTGCCGACGCCCAGCATTTGAGGAATGGCGTTGTTCAGGCTATTGAGAACGGCGACTATGCGCAAATCGACAGTGAGTTGTTCCTTAAGGGTTATGTTCGGGCCTATGCGAAGCAGGTGGGCCTGGACGCTGACGCCATTATTGCAGACCTTAATGTTGAGCTTGAGCCGGCACGAATCCAAAAAGCACGGGAAATGGAAGCCAACCCGTTAATTGATATTGAGCGCCGGAGGCGGAGAAAGCGCCGCATCGCCAAGCTTTTCTTGCTGATTGTGGCAATCGTGGCAATGGGTGCCCTGATCATTACATTTGTTGTGCCGAAGTTTACTGCTGGCCAAGCAGACGCGGAGCTTCCTGCTTCAACTGATATTATGGCCCAGCCTGATGACGCGGTGCCGGAAGATGAGGTCAGCCTGCCTGTCGAGCCCAGCGGTGATGATGCTGGCAGTGGAGAAGGCGTGACGGATTCTGGCTATCTCGACGAAGCCAATGCGGAAGGACCGGAGGTCTTCGATAGTCAGGCTGAGCAGGTTGTCGAGCCTGAAGTGACGGGCCAGATACCCGCTGTGGCTCAAACCATAGAACCTGCTCTGGTACAGGTGCCGGTCAGCGATGAAACTGGTCCTGTGTCGGGGATGCTGGAAATTGCGTTCACGGGTGATTGCTGGGTGCAGGTACGTGATGCCAGTGGAAACCGTTTGGCGAGTTCCCTTCAGCGAGCGGGCGATACACTGCAGGTGTCTGGCAAAGCCCCTTTGAAGGTTGTTATTGGCGCTGTCAGCACCGTCGATAGCATTCGCTTCCAGGGAGAGACTGTAGACATAAGGGACTTTCCAGTAGTGAACAACCGTTCTGAGTTCACGCTGACTATCTGAACATCTTTTTGCACTTATCTATATCGGTCGTAAGCACATGAAACACGAATCCCCGATCAAAAGACGCAAATCCCGCCAAATCATGGTTGGGGACGTTCCCGTTGGTGGCGATGCACCCATAGCCGTCCAGAGCATGACCAACACCAATACCTGCGATGTTGACGCAACGGTGGGTCAGATTACTGCGCTGCAGGATGCAGGTGCCGACATTGTCCGGGTATCTGTGCCTTCAATGGAGGCTGCCGATGCCTTCGGAAAGATTCGCGAGCGGGTGTCCCTGCCGTTGGTTGCAGATATCCATTTTGATCATAAAATAGCGCTGCGGGTTGCCGAGCTTGGTGTGGATTGCTTGCGTATCAATCCTGGCAATATTGGTCGTGACGACCGGGTGAGTGCTGTCATCAGTGCCTGCCGTGATCGCAACATACCTATGCGTATCGGCGTTAATGCCGGGTCACTTGAAAAAGAACTTCAGCGCAAATACGGCGAACCCACGGCGGACGCCTTGGTTGAGTCGGCCATGCGCCATATCGATATTCTTGACCGGCATGATTTCCAGAACTTCAAAGTGAGCCTGAAAGCCTCGGAAGTGTTCATGACGGTGGAAGCCTACCGCAAGATCGCGACCCAGATCGATCAGCCGCTTCACCTCGGCATCACCGAGGCAGGTGGGCTCCGGTCTGGCACGGTTAAATCATCTATCGGCCTTGGCATGCTGTTGATGGATGGCATAGGCGATACTATCAGGGTGTCGCTGGCCGCAGACCCGGTCCAGGAAATCAAAGTCGGTTTCGATATTCTCAAAAGTCTTCGCTTGCGTAGCCGGGGCATTAACTTTATTGCATGCCCAAGCTGCTCCCGCCAGAACTTCGACGTTATTCAGACCATGAACGATCTCGAAGTACGCCTCGAAGACGTAAATGAATCCCTGGATGTCGCCATCATCGGCTGCATTGTTAACGGCCCCGGTGAAGCCAAAGTGGCGGATATCGGTTTGACGGGAGGTAGCCCCAAAAATCTGTTTTACAGGGCGGGCAAGCCAAACCAGAAGCTTGATAATGCCAATCTTACTGACGATCTTGAACGGTTGATTCGTGAAGAAATCGCCCGGAAGAAGGAACAGGAAGATGCCATTATTGCGCGCACGGGCAAGTGATCGAGCGGGCACGATTTTCCAGCAGGAATTAAGGGTTTACATTGGCTAAGATTCAGGCAATACGCGGGATGAATGATATCCTGCCAGAACAGACTCCCATCTGGCAGTTCGTTGAGTCCACCGCGCGCAGAGTGCTCCGGCAATATGGCTATCAGGAAATCCGGATGCCTATTGTCGAGCAGACAGATTTATTTAAACGCTCTATTGGTGAAGTTACAGACATCGTCGAAAAGGAAATGTATACCTTTGACGATCGTAACGGCGATAGCCTGACGCTTCGGCCTGAAGGAACAGCCGGGTGTGTTCGCGCTGCTGAAGAGCACGGTCTGTTGTTCAACCAGACCCGCCGGTTGTGGTATACCGGGCCGATGTTCCGGCATGAGCGGCCACAAAAAGGACGCTATCGCCAGTTCCATCAAATTGGCGTTGAGTGCTTCGGTATTCAGGGGCCGGACATTGATGCAGAACTGTTGATTCTTACTGCCAGGCTCTGGCAGGAACTGGGTCTTACAGATCATGCTCGTCTGGAAATTAACTCAATCGGGTCATCTGCTGCTCGCAAAGAGTTTCGTGGGGCATTGGTTGAATACCTCACGCAATACAAATCAGAGCTTGATGAGGACAGCCAGCGACGGCTCGATACAAATCCGCTGCGCATTCTGGACACCAAAGACCCGGGCACCCGCAAGTTGCTTGCCGATGCACCGCGTCTGGAAGACTACCTTGATGCAGAATCACGTGAGCATTTCGGGCGGCTAAAAGAGCTATTGGATGCTGCTGGCATCGCCTACACCGTTAATCCAGCCCTGGTTCGTGGGCTCGATTATTACGGGAAAACTGTTTTTGAGTGGGTTACCGAGAGCCTTGGTGCCCAGGGAACTATCTGTGCAGGCGGTCGGTACGATGGCCTGGTAGAGCAGCTTGGAGGCAAGCCGACGACTGCTGTCGGTTTCGCCATGGGGCTGGAACGTCTCATTCTGCTGCTGGATACCCTGGGGCTTGTGCCCGAAGAGGCAAACAGCAATGCAGATGTGTATGTAACTGCTATGGGTGATGCAGCAATAGCACCTGCGATGGCGCTGGCAGAAACCCTGCGCAATCAACTCGATGGCCGGGTTGTAATCAGTCATTGTGGCGGTGGCAGCTTCAAAAGCCAGATGAAAAAAGCAGACAAAAGTGGCGCTCGGTATGCAGTGATTCTGGGCGACAATGAAATTGAGAATGCAACGGCAGGTCTCAAGCCGCTGCGTTCCGATGAAGAACAAAGCAGTGTGGCACAGAGTGATCTTGCAGCGGTGCTGGCGAAAGCCTTGGCGAACTGAATTCGTACCAATATAAAAGTAATAAACCATTACAGGAGTCATCATGGCGGAATTGCGCACCGAAGAAGAACAGGTTCAGGCGATCAAGGACTGGTGGAAGAAAAATGGCAGTTCTCTGCTCATTGGTATCGGTGCCGCCCTTGCGATTGTGTTCGGCTGGCAGGCTTGGCAGAACCATCAGGAGCAACAGCGAGCCGAAGCTGCCAACCAGTTCGCCACACTGTTGAACGCGTTCGGTAATCAGGCGGATGAGACTGCCAGTGAAACCGTTGCGTTTGTGGCTAACACATTGCGCGAAGATCATGCCGGAAGCGCGTATGCCGTATATGGCAACCTGATTCTGGCTCGTCAGCAACTGGTTGAAGACCAGGATGCAGAAGCAGCCGTTGCGTCTCTTGAGTGGGCTCTGGAAAAAGCCGGTGACCATAAAGCACTGGCGCTTGTGGTTCGCAATCGCCTGGCTCGCGCCCAGTTCTCTGCCGAGCGTTATGATGATGCGCTGGCGACCATTGATGGAGCAGGGAATGCGGAAAGTGCCGATGCTTTTGCTGCAATTTTCTCTGAATTGCGTGGAGATATTCTTTTGGCAAAGGGTGACAAGAAAGGTGCGCTTGACGCTTATCTGGCGGCCCGTGAACAAAGCCAGCAAGGCCGCAGCGGTATTTTGGAGCTCAAGCTTTCTGATCTTGGCGTTGGAGAGGAGGCCTGATGAGGTTTGCTGGCAGCAGGCTGTTTCGGGCGGGTGTTTTTTCTGTCCTTATAGCAGGGCTGGGTCTGGCGGGGTGCAGCACAACCGATACCTTTGAACAACCGGTGCCGGTTCCTGAAGTGGACACTACCGTTACGTTTAAAACTGTCTGGAAAATGTCGGTCGGCGACGGGCATGACGACGATTTTCTGTATCTGGCACCATTGAATGCTGGAGAGGTTGTGTATGCAGCCTCCGCTGACGGTGCGCTGGTTGCTGTGAATTCGGAAACCGGGAAGTTGCTGTGGAAGAGGGAGCTTGAAGATCGCATATTTGCGGGTGTTGGCGGGGATCTGGACCAACTCTATCTGGTCACTCGTGAAGCAGATCTGATTGCGCTCTCCCGTGAAGACGGGCGCGAACTGTGGCGCAAGGCCTTGCCCACAGAAGCTTTGGCAGCGCCTCAATCAAACGGATCTCTCGTGGTAACCCAGACAACGGATGGCAGGGTTCTGGCTTTTAATACAGCTGATGGCGAAATAGTCTGGCAGTACGATGGGGTGGTGCCAGCTCTGTCGCTGAGGGCCGCTGCCGCGCCATTGGTAGGCGGCGATGTGGTGATTGCGTCGTTCTCCAACGGAAAGCTCATGGCCTTGGCTGCCGAATCGGGCCAGCCTTTGTGGCAGTACGAAGTTGGGCAGCCTCAGGGACGCACGGAGCTGGAACGGCTGGTAGATATTGCGGGTCAGCCGTTGGTGCTTGATAGTGCGATAATGGTCTCTGGATACCAGGGAAAACTTGCTCTGGTCGATATACGTACCGGTCAGGAAATATGGAGCCGTAAGGCATCCAGCTTGCAAGCCCCAATGATTGGCGGTGGCAATATATATATGTCATCTGCTAACGGCGATGTTGTTGCCTACCGTGGCTCCGATCGCAGAGAGGTATGGCTTCAGGAAGGATTGTCCTGGCGCCAGCTGACTCAGCCGGCTGTTTACGACAACTATCTGGTTGTTGGCGATTACGAGGGTTATCTGCATGTACTGTCTGCAGATGATGGACGCCTTGTTGGTCAGACGCGCTATGATAGTGATGGCCTCCGGGTTCCATTGCAGCGCCTGGCCAATGGTAATCTGATGGTTTTCGGAAACAGCGGTAAATTGTCTGTATTCACACTGAGGGATCGGAACGGATCTGCGCTTCCTCAACGCTCTGGCCAAAGGCCGGGCCTAAATTAACTGTATAGCGAACCATTATGACCCCAGTAATTGCCCTTGTTGGCCGGCCAAATGTTGGCAAGTCGACATTATTCAACCAGATGACGCGTTCCCGCGATGCTCTGGTGGCGGATTTTCCCGGCCTGACCCGGGATCGCAAGTACGGTGAGGGCACTTACGAAGAGCAGCGCTTTATCGTTATTGATACCGGTGGCCTGACAGGAACAGAAGAGGGGCTGGATATCGAAATGGCCCGGCAGTCCATGCAGGCCGTAGACGAGGCAGACATAGTTCTTTTCCTGGTTGATGGACGTGCAGGCCTGACTGCCGGGGACGAAATGATAGCGGATCATCTGCGTCGGTCGGGCAAGCAGGCTCATCTTGTGGTTAACA
Organism: Marinobacter xiaoshiensis; assembly: GCF_031631795.1. NCBI lineage: Bacteria > Pseudomonadati > Pseudomonadota > Gammaproteobacteria > Pseudomonadales > Marinobacteraceae > Marinobacter > Marinobacter xiaoshiensis. The sequence goes on along the minus strand of NZ_JAVMBO010000010.1, from coordinate 81,613 downwards.
AGACCGACGGACAGGATCCCGATGTAGCTGCGGCTGAATTTTATAGCCTCGGGTTTGCATCAACGTTTATGGTTGCCGCATCCCACAACCGCGGCATACGATCTATGCTCGAGATGCTCCTGCCTTCTGCAGAAGAGCGTGAAGCAGCCGATCGGGCGGATCGTTATCCGGGTATTCGCATTGGCATTGTTGGTCGTCCCAACGTGGGTAAATCCACACTGGTGAACCGCATGCTGGGCGAGGAGCGGGTGGTCGTTTATGACATGCCTGGCACGACCCGGGATAGTGTTTATATCCCTTATGAGCGCCACGAAAAACAATATACTCTTATCGATACCGCAGGTATTCGTCGCCGCAAGAATGTGAATGAAGCGGTGGAGAAGTTTTCCATTATCAAAACATTAAAGGCCATCGACGACGCCCATGTTGTGATACTGGTTATTGATGCCCGTGAAGGGCTTGTTGATCAGGATTTGCACCTGATCGGATTTGTCCTTGATGCGGGCCGATCATTGGTCATTGCGGTCAACAAGTGGGATGGCATGGATCCTGAAGCCCGCGCTCAAGTGAAGGAGCAGGTGAAGCGCCGCCTGGACTTTCTCGATTATGCCGACAAGCACTATATCTCTGCGCTCCATGGCTCTGGCGTGGGGGTTCTGTACGAGTCAGTGGAAGCCTGTTATGAGTCGGCTATGGCTAAATGGCAGACCAACCGACTGACAGCCATTCTGGAGGATGCTATTGCTCAGCATCAGCCGCCTATGGTTCGTGGGCGCAGAATCAAGTTGCGCTATGCACATCAGGGGGGATCTAACCCGCCGGTAGTTGTTGTCCATGGCAATCAGACAGATGCCTTACCTGGCTCATACAAGCGCTATCTCGAAAACACGTTTCGCAAAGTGCTGAATGTGACTGGTTCACCAATCCGCTTTGAGTTCCGTTCCGCCGAGAACCCGTTCGCCAACAAGGTTGATCGGAAGACGCCTCGCCAGAAGGTTAAGCAGGACAATGATCTGAAGGCAGGTCGTCATGTGAAAAAGACCCGTCAGAAAAGCACCAAACGCTGACAGGCCTGTTTGTTGAGCGGGGCGGCTCAGGCCAGCCCCGCATCCTCAACCTGTTTTGCCTGCACCGCTGTCAGTGCAATGGTAAACACAATATCCTCTACTAACGCCCCCCTCGAGAGATCGTTAACCGGTTTCCTCAGGCCCTGAAGCATTGGGCCAATACTCACCACATTAGCGCTACGCTGAACCGCCTTATAGGTGGTGTTCCCGGTGTTGAGATCCGGGAAGATGAACACCGTCGCCTTACCCGCAACCTTGCTATTCGGCGCTTTGCTCCGCGCTACGCTTTCGATGGCTGCAGCGTCGTATTGCAGCGGGCCATCAATAAGCAGGTCTGGCCTGCGTTCACGGGCTATTCTGGTTGCTTCTCGCACCTTCTCCACATCGTGCCCACTGCCTGACTCGCCAGTGCTGTAGCTGATCATGGCAACGACGGGCTCCACACCAAACGCTTCTGCAGATTCAGCGCTCTGGATTGCGATATCGGCCAGCTCCTCTGCATTGGGGTCGGGGTTGATGGCGCAGTCACCGTACACCAATACCTGTTGTGGAAGCAGCATGAAGAAAACCGAAGACACTACTTTTGCATGGTCATGGGTCTTGATTAGCTGCAGGGCAGGGCGCACGGTGTTTGCGGTGGTGTGGATAGCGCCGGAAACAAGTCCGTCGGCCTCATCCAGAGCGACCATCATGGTGCCCAGAACCACGTTGTCTTCAAGCATCGCCTCGGCCATATCCGGCGCGAGCCCTTTGTGTTTGCGCAGTTCGACCATGGGAGCGATATAGTTTTTTCGCACCTCAATCGGGTCAATGATTTCAATATCCTCGGGCAGCTCAAAGCCTTGCGACGCTGCTACATCTCGAATTTCTGCTTCGTTGCCAATCAGGGCGCAGCGTGCAAGTTTGCGTTGGTGGCAAATGATTGCTGCCTGAACCGTGCGCGGTTCGCTGCCTTCTGGCAGTACGATGCGCTTGTTTGCTGCCCGCGCCCGCTCAGATAGCTGATAGCGGAATGCCGGAGGGGACAGCCGGCTCTGAACTTCAACGCGCAGGTGTTCCTGCAGCCAGTCGGTATCAATCTTGGTTGCTACGGCTTCCATCGCTTTCTCGACACGGTCGGGGTCGTCAGTGGGAATCGCGTTGGAGAGGTTCGCCAGCATGTGGGCGGTTTCGTATGTATTGGCAGGTGAGCTCAGTACTGGTAAGCCTGTATGCAGGGCCCGCGAACACAGGTCAATCACCCGTTGATCAGGCATAAGCCCGCCGGTCAGCATGAGGCCCGCCAGGGGAACGCCATTTAACGCCGCAACGGCCGTTGTCACAATAATGTCTTCGCGATCGCCGGGGGTCACCATCAGGGTGCCTGGACCCAGAGTTTCCGTCATATTGCGGATGGAGCGTGCGCAGACAGATACCCTTTGCACCCGGCGAGTGTGCATCTGGCCTTCATACAGCACCGGCACATTTAGCTCGCGGGCAATATCAGACACACGCGGTGCTAATAAATCAGACTGCCACGGGATCTGGCCCAGCAAGCGGAAGCGCCCATCCCGGAACACCTTGCAGCTATTGCGGTAGTCTGGAGTTTCACCTTCGGTCTGGCTGATATTGCTGTAGGGTTCCATTCCTGAGCGCTCGGGTTCACCAAGCTTGTTGAGGATAACGGCAATCACATCCTGAGCCGAGACATCGGAAAACAGGCGTGCAGCGAAATCCAGCTCCTCATCGAGTTCGAGAGGGCTGCTCTTGCCCGGTGTGCTGACCAACACCACGTCTGAACCCAGATTACGCGCCACTTCCACGTTAAGACGGGCTATGTAGGCTTCGCGACGGTCGGGAACAAGGCCTTCAATAATCACAACATCGACATCTTTGGCGACTTTCTGGTATTCGCCTACTACTGTCTCCATGAGCAGATCGGATTTGCCACGGTTAAGCAGGTGCTGAGCCTTCTTCAGGGGAATCGGTTCAGGGGGCTGCAGATGGCTCCGCGAACGGACAAAGGTCACGGATGAATCCTTACCATCGTTATGCCGCGACTCGGCCTGGTTTACTGACTGGTAAAAAGGCTTGTAGAATCCAACGCTGATGCCAACGCGCTCCATGGCGCGCAACAAGCCCAGACAAACAGATGTGAGCCCAGAATCCATTGAAGTAGGTGCAATAAACAGACTTTTAGCCATAGAAAGAGGTTCCGGTAGTTCAGGTAATAAGTTCTGGTGGCAGGTTCTGGCGATAGAGTAGGCAGACAGCCCGGCAGATCTATCTAAAACTGGCAGCCAGGCGCGAAGCCTCGCGTGCGATTACAAGCTCTTCATTTGTCGGGACGACCAGGACCGGGAATCGCGAACCGGCACTTTCTATTCTGCCACCGCTTTGACGACCGTTGTGCTCATTCCTGTCTGCATCCAGCTCAAACCCGAGCAACTTCAGATGACCTAGTGTTTTTTGCCTGACCCGACTGCTGTTTTCGCCAATACCGCCAGTGAAAACCAGTGCATCAAGGTGGTCCAGTGATGCCATCATGGCGCCAACGTACTTTGCCAAGCGGAAACAGAATATGTCGATGGCAAGAGCTGAAGGCTCGTGTCCTTGATCAGCCAATTCACACAGGGTGCGCATATCGTTGGTTTTGCCAGAGATTCCAAGGAGCCCGCTGTTCTTGTTAAGTTCCTTATGAACGTCGGCTAACTGCATACCCCGGGAACTCAGGTAATCAAAGAGCCCTGGGTCAATGTCACCGCAGCGGGTTCCCATTACCAGCCCTTCCAGCGGTGTCAGCCCCATGCTGGTGTCGACACTGAAACCATCTTTGATTGCCGTAATACTGCAACCATTGCCCAGGTGGGCGGAAATGATCGAGGTGGTTGCAAGGGTTTTGTCGAGTAGGCGAGCGGCTTCGTTGGCCATGAAGAAATGGCTGGTTCCGTGGAATCCATAACGCCTTACGCTCCAGTCCCGATAGAAGGATTCGGGCAGTGCATATAGGTATGCATGGGGTGCAAGAGTCTGGTGGTAAGCGGTATCAAACACGGCGACTTGCGGTGTTTCGGGAAATTGCTCCCGGGTGGCTTCAATCCCGGCAAGATTGACCGGGTTATGAAGCGGAGCCAGGCCTGCGCAGTCGTTGATGGCTTCAACCACATCATCGTTGATCAGAACAGCTTCGCGGAAGGTTTCGCCCCCGTGCACCACGCGGTGCCCTACAGACGTGGGGGCTGCCGGCATTAACTTACGCTCGCGAAACGCCAATACCAAAGCCGTCAAAGCCTGTTTGTGGTTGGCATTGCGCGGCAGAGGTACAGTGCGGTCATCACCATCGATTCGCGCAAATGCGTCTGATCCGTTCAGTCTCTCTGCTATCGCAGAGGCCAATTTGTTTTCATTTTCATCGAATAGCGCAAGTTTCAGAGACGAACTGCCGCAGTTAACGACAAGAATGGATTGTGTCATGTTTCCCTGGTTCCCTGAGTGTCACGTTTGTGTCTGGTGATTGGTATTGAGCCATTCATTGAACTCCCCGGCAGGGAGTGGGCGGCTGTAGAAATAGCCTTGAGACATATCACAGCCTTCCTGCTTCAGGAAAAGGGTCTGTGCTTCCTCTTCAACGCCTTCGGCTATGATAGTCAGGCCCAGGCTGTGTGCCATGTTGATTATCGCACGCACAAGGGAGCCTCCCCCTTGGGTTTTGGTCACATCGTTGATGAAGGTGCGGTCGATTTTCAGGGTGTCGAACGGGTAGCTCTTGAGGTAACTGAGAGCTGAGTAACCCGTACCGAAATCATCGACGGAGAGGCGAATGCCAGCCCTATCCAGTTCCCTGAGAATTTCGGCAGTTTCGATTGAGTTGTCTAGCAGCAGGCGTTCGGTGATTTCCAGTTCCAGCAACTGCGGAGCCAGGTCGTTGTTTGATAGCGCGCGCATCACTGCGTTGATAAACCCGGAGTCCCTGAACTGTCTTGGTGACACGTTGACTGAAATTCCAATGTCCCGGCCAGTGATTGCCCTCCAACCGGTGGCTGCAAGGCAGGCTTGCTCAAGCACCCATTCGCCAATGGCAATGATAAGACCTGTCTCCTCGGCCAGCGGAATAAAGCGATCCGGCATTATCATGCCCATAGCAGGGTTGTTCCATCGCAGTAGCGCTTCTACAGCGTGCACTTTGCCGGTAGCGGTCTTAACAATTGGCTGAAAATAAAGTTCGAACTCGTTCAGCTCCAATGCTCTCCGCATGCGGGATTCCATTTGTAGCCGCTCATGGGATACCTCAGACATTTCGGGGGTGAAGTGTGCGTATGAGCTTTTGCCCTGACGCTTTGCCTGATACATGGCAGCATCCGCGTGCTGTAGAAGGGTGCCGCTGTTGTCGGAATCGGTCGGGAAAATTGCAATACCGATGCTGGTCGTAACAAAAACTTCCTGGCCATTCAGGGTATAGGCCGGAGTAAAGTTTGAAAGAATGCGCTCAGCTACCTGTGCCGCGGATTCAGAGCCATTTAGCCCTGGCAGTATCACAAGGAATTCGTCGCCGCCAAGTCTTGCAACGGTGCTTGTTCCCCGCAGACAGCTGGATATTCGCCTCGCAGCTTCAATCAGCAGATTATCGCCGGCATCGTGGCCCAGGGTGTCGTTGATGTGCTTGAAGTTATCAAGATCCAAAAACATGACCCCAACCATGGAGCCCTCGCGGCGAGCTTGAGCCAGTGCCAGTTTGAGCCGGTCTAGCGCGAGCATGCGGTTAGGCAAACCCGTCAGTATGTCGTAGTTTGCCTGGCGCAATAACTGCTGCTCGTAGCGTTTTCGGATGCTAATGTCTTCACCAAGAATGAGGTAGCCCGTTGCTTCACCGGTGCCGTCCTTTATGGGTGTTACGATCAACTGCTCCCAAAAGCGCTCGCCATTGCGCCGTGCACTGTTCACTTCACCCTGCCACACACCAACGCGCTGAACCTGCAGGCGGATGGATTGCCATAGTTGGCGGTTTTCACGGATTTCCATGCTGTTGTCGCTTAATGCGCCAGGGTGTCGGCCGACAATCGCTTTTGCGTTATAACCCGTAAGCTGTGTGAACTTGTGGTTTGCAAACTCGACCCGCCACTGACGGTCGCAAATAACAACGGAGGAAGGGCTTTGCTCAATTGCCATGGAAAATTTATGGATTTCGGCGGCATCTTTTTCCTGGCGCACCATGTCGTCATTCAGACGCTCGCGCATCTGATTTATTGCATCGCTTACCCGACCAATTTCATCGTTGCGGTGCGACGGCGTGTCTGGACGGTCAAGAGTTAGAGGGGTGCCGAGGTTCTTCAGGGAGATGTCTTTGGCGTAGTTGGCCATAGTTGTCAGATGGCGGGTAACAAAATGCTGAAAAACCCAGATGATTAGCATCGATACAAAAAAAGTCTTAAGGAATTGAGTGGCGAGAATAATGCCTACCTTAACTTTCAGGTCCTCATAAACACGATCCAGATTGGCTGTTACCGTGAGTTCACCCAGCTTGAATGTCCCTTCGCCCTCGTGAACCAGGTCAAACTGGTGCGATTTGGTATCGGAACCTCGGGGGATCTCCCCCATAACCAGTTCAGAGTCGGGCTCAATGCCCAGCCTCAGATGAACAATGTCTGGCAGGCTGAGAATCCCTTCCATTTGGGTCTGGAGCAGTTTTTGGTCAAGGGCCCAAAGGCTTCGGGCCAGACTGGATGCGTATCCGGATTCAACCACATGCATGCGGCTGTCAATCTGCGAAAGGTCTTTGCGGTAATCAGAATAGATTTGAATAGCCGATGCAATCAGCGTGAAAACCGAGCTGAATAGAAGTATCCAAGCAAGCAGCCTGAAGGACAGGGGAGAGCCCGAGCGAAAACGTTGTAAGCGTGTCGGCAGTTTCGGCATCTTGTACGTCAGCCACCCAGTCCGGTTGATATAAGCGGATAGTCCATTATTGGCTGACTATAACAGTCCTGTTATCCAAATTCCCTGCAAATCCGCGAAAACGTGGGAGAATTATGTTCACTTTTGTATTCGCGTGTTTTTGAGTTACAGCAGTGATGCCGCCATTGATGTAGATCAATATCTGTATTCTGGAGTGACGTAATCTGAGCTCAATCAAGTTTGAATAAGGGCAGGAGAAGAATTATGTATATGGACGTGGTGGTTTTCGCTGGAATTGCGACTGTATTACTTATGGTGGCTTTTTTTGTTGGCGTAGGCATATTCGTGATGCGAGACCAAAAATCTCACGCTGCCAATCCAATAAAGAAGGATATCAAGCTGGATAGAAAGGCCGCCTGAAAGGGCGAGCCTTGACTTCGGCAGATAAGCTCATTTTTCTTCTCGGGTATTTTGAGAGGTAAAAATGGCGTCCCCTAGGGGGTTCGAACCCCTGTTGCCGCCGTGAAAGGGCGGAGTCCTAGGCCACTAGACGAAGGGGACGCAACGCTTTAAACCTTTGCCTCGTCGAGGTGGCGCGTATATTAGGTAAGCCTTTCACCCCTGTCAACGTTTTTGATGTAAAAAAACGAATAAGTTATTTGGTGGCATCTTCGAGCGCTTCTGCGAGCGTCGGATAGCGAAACACGAATCCGGCGTCGATCAGTCTTTCTGGAATCGCCTTTTGACCTGTTAGCAAGAGCCGTGACATGTCTCCCAGCGCCAGCTTAAGCACTTGTGCCGGAACCGGGAAAATGGCGGGTCGCTTGAGAGTGTGAGCGAGGCAGCTCGTAAACTCACGGTTGGTGACAGGGTTGGGACTCACTACATTGTAGGCTCCGGAGGCCTGTGGCGACTCCAGCATCCAGATAAGAGCCGCTACTGCATCCTCACGATGAATCCAGGGCATGTATTGATGCCCGGAACCGAGTCGCCCGCCGAGTCCAAGTTTAAACGGTAAAACCATGCGTTTTAAAAAACCTCCCTCAGGACCTGCCACAATGCCGGTTCTGGAGAGGCATATGCGTACCCCAAGGGGCTGCAGCTTGAGTGCTGCATTTTCCCAATCCCTGCACATCTGGTGAGTAAACTCATCGTGAGGCGCAGTACCTTCGGTTACTCGTGCGTCACCCTGATCACCATAAAAGCCAACGGCTGAGCCAGAAACCATGGCCTTGGGTTTTTGTTCCCAGCTCTGAATGACCTTTGTCAGGGTGTTGGTCAAGCCAATACGACTATCGGAAAGTGCTTGTAGTCGCTGGTCACTCCAGCGCTTGTCGGCGATGCCTTCCCCTGCAAGATTGATCACGGAATCGTAACCCTGGTGGCCGCGGAGGCTTTCAAGGTTATGGATCACCTCCACCGGGCCACACAACATGCGTACCACATCGGCAGGCTGCCGGCTTAAAACAGAAAGCTTGTAGCCACGATCAAGCAGTTTTCTGCAAAGTTCTCCGCCAATAAAGCCAGTACCACCGGTTATAAGTACGCACTTGTTCATGATGTTGCTCCCTAATCGTCGGTGTTATGGGCGAGCTGCTGTGTCACTACATCCTTGATTGCCTGTCCCAGCAAGGGGTTCTCTCCAATAGGAGGGGATAGCGTAATGCTTGCCCCTGTAGAATTTTCAAGAGCTTCGATCATGGCTGGCACATCTTTGCGCAGGTGACGTCCGGCGGCGAGAAAGAGTGGAACAACGGTGAATTCCAGGCTCCCGGCTGACACGCCTTCATGCACGACAGCCTCCAGGGATGGCTCAGCCAGCTCCATATAGGCAATTCTGGAGTTGGTTACAGCCTTTAGCGTCGGCTCGGCGAGAGTTTCGAATGTGTTGCACCAGCGTTTGTCGCTGCTGCCGTGGGCTAACAAAATGACGCGACGACTGCTCATCAGCGCTCCTCTATGATCTGTCAAAGGTGTCTGTCGTAAATCTGGTTGCGGGCCGGTATTCTCTGTTGGTCCCTTCAATCAAGATAACAGGGTGTTCTTTAATGTTCGATTGGAAAGAGATTCTGGATTTCTGGTTCGGAGAATTTGATGAAAATGGATTGCCTGATAGCGAACACCGCAATCGTTGGTTTCGCTCAAGCCGGAAGTTCGACCAGGAGATACGTCGCCGCTTTCTTTCCATGGTTCTGTTTGCGTCGGAACAAGGGCTAGATCACTGGCGTAAGACACCAGGTGGTCGGTTAGCTGAGATTATCCTGCTCGACCAGTTTTCCAGAAATATTTTCCGGGGCGGCGCACTTGCGTTCGAGCAGGACAAGCAGGCGAAGGAGCTTTGTAAAGAGGCTATGTGTAAGGGGTGTGATGTTGCGCTCCCGCCGATTCAGCGCGCATTTATGTATATGCCGTTGCAACACTCGGAGCGACTCGATGACCAGGCTCTGTCGGTTGAGTGTTATGAGCAATTGGTAGCATCCACTACGGGGATGCTGCAGGATTTTTTGAAAAGCTTTCTACGATCCGCGCAGGACCACCATGAAATCATTGAGCGTTTTGGGCGGTTTCCTCATCGAAACCAGGCGCTCAGAAGACCCTCTAGTGAGGCGGAAAGGGACTATTTGGGTACCGCTAATCGATTTGGGCAATAAAAAGTTTGGAAAGGAGGTTGACGAAAGGGGCGGGATGCGTAGAATACACATCCGTTGTCAGCGCAAGCTGGTCAATATTGCGGGAATAGCTCAGTTGGTAGAGCACGACCTTGCCAAGGTCGGGGTCGCGAGTTCGAATCTCGTTTCCCGCTCCAGATTCCGGAAACCCGGCCTCGAAAGAGGCCGGGTTTTTTGTTTTTGGTTATACTTGCCGCCTCCCCACACTTGATTTTGGCTCTGGAGACGCGCCTTGAAAGTTCACTCACTCCATGTTTACCCAGTAAAGTCCCTCGCTGGTATTGAGGTTTCCTGTTTTGAAATGGATGACTTCGGTCCTAAAGGCGACCGGCGATGGATGATAGTCGATGAGGAACGCCGCTTTGTTACCCAGAGGGAGCTTCCGGTGTTGGCCAGGGTATCAGCCTCTCTGTCTGCAGAGGGTGTCAGTATCCGAATACCGGGTGAGGGCGATTTCACATTGCAGCAGACAGGTCAGGAACTACGAGTGCTGGTCTGGCGCGACTGGGTTAAAGCTCTTGAGGGCGAGTCGTTTGCCAGTGAAGCGCTGAGCCGCTTTTGCGGCAAGACTCTGCGTCTTGTCTATATGCCCGATTCCTCGTTTCGGCGGGTCGATGCCGGGCATGTAAGTGAGTATCGCCGTGTAGGCTTTGCTGATGGCTTTCCTTTTTTGATCACCAATCTGGCTTCATTGGATGAGCTGAATGGGCGTCTTGACGCGCCCGTAGATATGCGCAGGTTTAGGCCCAACATTGTTATCGAGGGCCCGGCTCCCTGGCAGGAAGACCACTGGCGTAAGATTTCGGTGGGAGAGCAGTGCTTCAGTATCGTGAAGCCAAGTTCCCGCTGTATTCTGACCACGGTTGACCCGGATACGGGTCTAAAAGATCCCGGCCTGCAGCCCTTGAGGGCGCTCTCAGGTTACCGCAGAACGCCAGATGGCGTAATCTTCGGCCAGAATGCTATTCATGAATCCCCCGGAGTGATCCATGTGGATGATTCCGTCACTGTTATCGAATCGGAGTAGAAAACAACGTGCCACTGTTAACGCTGGACTCGATTTCCCTGGCTTTCGGAATGCACCCGCTGCTTGATCAGGCTTCACTGAATATTGAAGCTGGTGAGCGGGTGTGCCTGTTAGGAAGGAATGGCGAGGGTAAGTCGACTCTTCTGAAAATCGTGAGCGGCGAGGTTGTTCCGGATGGTGGCAAGGTGCGCCTTGACGATGGCGCGGTGTTGGCGGTTTTGCCCCAGAACCTGCCGTCTGACGACACCAGGACGGCATACGAAGTTGTGTCGGGAGCCTTCCCTGAAGCGGGTCAGCTTCTTGCAGAGTTTCATACGCTTACACAAAGCGCAGACGAGTCCAGTCTTGATCGTATGATGAAGGTTCAGGAGCGTATCGAAGCGCTTGACGGGTGGCGGCTTGATCAGAAGGTTACGGCCATTCTGGCGCAATATGGTATTGATCCGGATCAGCGGCTTAATACGCTTTCCGGTGGATGGCAGCGCCGTGTTCTGTTGGCAAAAGCACTCGTTGGAGAGCCCGATATTCTTTTGCTGGATGAGCCAACCAACCATCTTGATGTGCCAGCCATTGCATGGCTTGAGGAGGCTCTTGGTGCGTTTCGTGGCGCCATGCTTTTCGTGAGCCACGATCGTGCTTTTATCAGGCGGATGGCTACCCGGGTTGTGGAGCTGGATCGCGGCAAGCTGGTTAGTTTTGCAGCGTCTTATGACCGATATCTTGATCTGAAAGAAAAGGCCCTTGAAGAGGAAGAACGGGAAAATGCCCTTTTCGACAAGAGGCTGAAACAGGAAGAAGCCTGGATACGTCAGGGCATTAAAGCTCGTCGCACTCGCAATATGGGTCGGGTCAGGGCGCTGAAAGCGATGCGGGAAGAGCATCGGCAGCGTCGGGTCAGGGGTGGCACAGCAACCTTCGCAGTGGAGGATGCGGCACGCTCAGGCAAGCTGGTGGTTGAGGCAGTGGGTGCCGGCTTTGCGTACCCGGATGGGACAGCCATTATTCGGGATATGAACCTCACTGTGCTTCGGGGCGACAAAATTGGCCTTGTGGGAGAGAACGGAACTGGTAAAACAACACTGGTACGCTTGTTACTGGGTAGTCTTGAGCCAACACAGGGCACCATCCGCCTGGGAACAAATCTCGAGGTTGCCTATTTTGACCAGCTTCGTGGTGAACTCGACCTCAGTCTGAATGCTCTCGACAACTTGTCGGAAGGTCGGGAATTTATTGATATCAACGGCCAAAGCAAGCATGTGCTCGGCTATTTGCAGGAGTTTCTTTTTACCCCTGAGCGGGCGAGATCCCCTGTTCGGGTGTTCTCCGGGGGTGAGCGTGCAAGGCTGTTGCTGGCCAAGCTGTTCAGTAAGCCGGCAAACATTCTGGTGCTCGATGAGCCAACCAACGATCTGGATGTGGAAACCCTTGAGTTGCTGGAAGAGCAGCTTTCCGAGTTTGCCGGTACCGTGATTGTTATCAGCCACGACCGTGAATTCCTCGATAACGTTGTAACGGAAACGGTTTTCCTGGACGGTTCTGGCTATGTGCGGGAATACGTAGGTGGATACAGCGACTGGCGTCGACAGGGGGGGCGTTTCCCGGCTGAGGCAACGGGCGCGCGACCCGATCGGCACGACAAAGCGGCAAAGTCAGGGAAGCAAAATAGTGGCAAGGGCAATGTTAATTCTGTTGCGAAGGGTGATCAGGTCGCAGCGGGGTCGCAAGATGGCGATGCCAGTAAGCCCAAGCCAGTCAAGTTGAGTTATAAGTTAAAGCTCGAACTTGAACAGTTGCCGGGGCAAATAGAGGCCTTGGAACAGGATGTTGCGAGCATTCAGGCACGAATTTCTTCTGCTGATTTCTATTCAGGGGCGGCTGAAGAGGTTGCAGAGGTTCTGGAAGAGCTGGAGCAGAAAGAGCTCAAGCTCGAGAAGGTGATCGAGAGGTGGATGGAGCTGGAAGAGCAGACACTTGGTTAAGGATTTCAGATACAAAAAGCCCGGTGGCAAGGAATTGCCCCGGGCTTTTCTTTAAAGCTGGATGTTGCAGGGCGACTTAGCGAATTCTGATCGCTAAAACGTCGCACTCTGTGCCATGCAAAACGCCATTTGCAGTGGAGCCCAGTAGCAGCTGGAAACCCTTCCGTCCGTGGCTTCCCACAATCACCAGGTCAGCAGCCTGTTCTTTGACCAAGCGGTGTATCTCCGATTCCGGCCGGCCCACAGTTACAATCTGGTTGGTTTTGTCAACGCCATACTGAGCACCGTATGCAGCAAGCTGTTCCCGGGCGGCCTTATCGAGCTGAGTTTGAAGCTCGGTAAGGTCCATTGGAATATCTCCGCCATAGGCATACCCCACTGGCTCCACAACGTGCACCAGAACAAGGCTGGCACCGTGAGCTTCGCTCATGATCTTTGCTTTTTCCAGAACCTGAGGTGCTTCTTCGGTAAGATCGATAGCAACCAGCATCTTTTTGTATGCAGACATCCCTAACTCCTTTTGTATCGGCTTTCCTACAGCATAATACGCGAGCCCGACCGGGGGAAGGGCTCCGGTGCTGCTCAGGCGTTTTGCTGGAGCAAAGAGATAACGGAAGACAGGCTTTCGAGAATGCGTTTGGAATACCGGTCGATTACAAAACCCACGTTGTTTTCGTTGTAGTTGATATAAGAGCCCCGGATGAACTGCCATTTTGCATTTACATCGCTCAAAAGTTCACTCAGCTCTTCTTTGCTTTCGCCTGTACTCATTGTTTCAAGCAGCATGTCGAATTCTTTAGCCTGATCATCAAGTGACGTTTCGAGGGCAGAGCCTTGAAATATTTGCGCAACCGAAGAGTTGGTGCGAACCGAGTACTTGGCCATCATCTGGGCGATGACGACTGCTCCCATCCGGGCTGCTTCTACCCGTGGACTTGTTTGTGTCTTCGAGGTTTCCTGGGCAATCTGGTAGAGTTCGGATGCCTTGCTGTTCATTTCCAGCGCCTGGTTGGCCATGTCTGAAACCAGCCGCAAGTCCGGATAACCAGTTGTCCGGACATCGTTTATGTTGTCGCGCATCAGGTTTTTGAATTTATCGAACTGACTGTTGAGCTCTTCAAGTTGCTCATTGGATAGTCCGCCACCTGTGTTGCTCGTAACGAGGTTCATGGCGTCGTTGGCTGAGTTGATACCCGCCACAATCTCGTTCAAGGTATTGGTGCTGCCGGATCCGATAAAACGGTAGTAGGCGTCAAGCGCGACATAATTGCTTACGCGGAAGTTATGTAGCTGGGCGAGGAAGTCGTCAGACTCCTGTGCCTTTACGTTCATCGATGTGAGCAAAAACAGAAACAGTGAGGCAACCATAGAGGCGCGAGCGCCCAGGTAGGTGGATTTCATCGGACGGATTCTCCGTAAAGCGTTTATTATTGTGTACGAAAGTCGTAGATCGAAGGTAAAGTAAGTTTCCCGGCCAATCAAGCAGTTTTGTGGGCCCGGGATTCGGGAAATGTAAATATCTTTGAAATTTGCATCGCGAAGTTCAGGTGCATTCTCTGTACTGGCTTGTAAAGCATTGATAGATAAGCATCCTGGCTCGTAATGCAGGTGTTATTTCCGCATGTTGCGTCTGATCACAAAGAAACAAATTGACAAACGTGCTGTTTTTTCACATCGTGTGCCCTCACGATTCAAACGACTGTATGAATTTTTAGTCGTTTGATCGGGCAGTGACAGAAATCTCGCTGCATCAAACAGCTCTGACGACTCCTCAAGCGAGGCAGTTAAGAGTTGGAGGCAGTTCCAAACACAGACTGGAGATCAGTTGATGATTTACGAAGGTAAAGCCATCACGGTTAAAGAGATCGAAGGCGGGATCGCTCAGTTGGACTTCGACTTGCAAGGCGAGTCGGTAAACAAGTTCAACCGTCTTACCATTGAAGAGCTCCACGCCGCGACTGATGCACTTAAAGCACAGAAGAAACTCAAGGGCCTGGTAGTAACCAGTTCCAAAGACAGTTTCATTGTTGGTGCCGACATTACAGAGTTTACCGATCTGTTTGCCGGTTCCGAAGAGGATCTGGTTGCCAACAACCTGAAGGCTAATGCCATTTTCAGTGCGGTAGAAGATCTGCCGTTCCCGACCGTAACAGCTATTAACGGCATTGCGCTGGGTGGCGGTTTTGAAATGTGCCTGGCTACAGACTTCCGGGTTATGGCTCCCAAGGCAAAAGTAGGTCTGCCAGAAGTTAAGCTGGGTATTTTCCCTGGCTTTGGCGGTACTGTTCGCCTGTCCCGCCTTGTGGGTGTGGATAACGCCGTAGAGTGGATTTGTGGCGGTGCAGAAAACCGTGCCGACGTGGCTTTGAAGACAGGCGCTGTCGACGCCGTCGTTGAGCCAGAAAAGCTCGTTGAGGCTGCTGTTGCCATTATTAACCAGTGCAACGAAGGCAAGCTTGACCACGAAGCGCGCCGCGAAGAGAAAAAAGGCAAGATCAAGCTGAATGCCATGGAAAGCATGATGGCATTTGAGATCTCCAAAGCATTTGTTGGTGGCAAAGCGGGTAAAAACTACCCGGCACCAGTAGAAGCTATCAAGGTGATGCAGAAGCACGCCGGCATGACCCGCGACAAGGCGATTGAAGTTGAAGCGAAAGGCTTTGCCAAAATGGCGAAGACCAACGTTGCAGCTTGCCTGGTAGGCCTGTTCCTGAACGATCAGGAGTTGAAGAAGAAGGCCAAGGCGTGGGAAAAAGAAGCGTCTGAAGTGAAACTGGCTGCCGTATTGGGTGCCGGTATCATGGGTGGTGGTGTGGCGTATCAGTCAGCACTGAAAGGCACGCCGATCATCATGAAGGACATTAACCAGGATGGTATTACCCTGGGTCTGAATGAAGCCAAAAAGCTGCTCACCAAGCGTGTCGACAAAGGCCGCATGAAAGCAGGCCAGATGGCAGATGTTCTCAACAGTATTACTCCAACGCTGAACTACGGTGATTTCAAAAACGTAGACCTGGTTGTTGAGGCCGTTGTTGAAAACCCGAAAGTAAAAGATGCGGTTCTGCGTGAAGTAGAAGATGCGGTTCGTGAAGACGCGATTCTGACGTCTAACACCTCGACCATTTCCATAGACCTTCTGGCCAAGAACCTCAAGCGCCCGGAAAACTTCTGTGGCATGCACTTCTTCAACCCTGTGCACATGATGCCGCTGGTTGAGGTTATCCGCGGCAAGAAGACCAGTGATCGCGCTATTGCGACTACTGTGGCTTACGCCAAGGCCATGGGTAAGACTCCGATCGTTGTAAACGATTGCCCGGGTTTCCTGGTTAACCGCGTTCTGTTCCCTTACTTTGGCGGTTTTGTTGGCCTGGTACGTGACGGTGCCGACTTCCAGAAAGTCGACAAGGTTATGGAAAAGTTCGGCTGGCCCATGGGCCCGGCATACCTGCTGGACGTTGTTGGTATGGATACCGGCAAGCATGCTGGTGAAGTAATGGCTGACGGCTTCCCCGATCGTATGAAGCACGCAGAAACCACTGCAATTGACGTAATGTTTGAAAACAACCGTTACGGTCAGAAGAACGATGTTGGTTTCTACAAGTACGAACTGGACCGCAAGGGCAAGCAGAAGAAGGTTGTCGATGAAGAGACCTACAAGCTGCTTGAGCCGGTTGTTCAGGGTAAGAACGAGTTCAGCGATGAAGACATCATTGCTCGCATGATGATCCCATTGTGCCTTGAAACCGTTCGCTGCCTGGAAGATGGCATTGTTGAAGACCCGGCTGATGCCGATATGGGTCTGATCTTCGGTATCGGCTTCCCGCCGTTCCGTGGAGGCGCCCTGCGTTATATCGACGACATGGGTGTCGACAAGTTCGTTGAACTGGCAGACAAGTATGCAGATCTTGGTCCTTTGTACCATCCGACCGATAAGCTGCGTGAAATGGCCAAGACTGGCAAAAAGTTCTTTGGTTAACCCTGAACGAGATTTCCGAACGGAGAAAGATCTATGAGCCTTAATCCGAGAGACGTTGTCGTCGTCGATTGCGTGCGGACTCCGATGGGTCGTGCCAAAAATGGTTGTTTCCGCCATGTGCGTGCGGAAACCCTGTCGGCTACGCTGATCGATGCTCTTTTCGAGCGTAACCCGAAGCTCGACCCGAAAGAAGTTGAAGATGTGATTTGGGGCTGTGTAAACCAGACCAAGGAGCAGGGCTTTAACGTGGCGCGGCAGATTTCTGTGCTGACCCGTATCCCTCATGAGTCTGCAGCCCAGACTGTTAACCGTCTGTGTGGTTCTGCCATGAGTGCAATCCATACAGCAGCCCAAGCCATCATGACCGGCAACGGTGATGTGTTTGTGGTTGGTGGTGTGGAGCACATGGGCCACGTACCCATGACGGAAGGTTTCGACCATAACCCGGCTGCTTCCAAATACACTGCTAAAGCCTCGAACATGATGGGCCTGACAGCAGAGATGCTGGCAAAAATGCACGGCATTACCCGCCAGCAGCAGGATGAGTTTGGTGCTCGCTCACATCGTCTAGCCCATGAAGCGACCCTCGAAGGCCGTTTCAAGAACGAAATCGTGCCTGTTGAAGGTCACGACGAGAATGGCTTTAAGGTGCTGATTGAGCATGACGAGACTATTCGTCCCGACACCACCGTGGAGTCACTGGGCCAGCTTAGACCGGCTTTTGATCCAAAGAACGGTACGGTAACGGCGGGTACTTCTTCTCAGCTGACAGACGGTGCCTCTGCTATGGTCCTGATGTCTGCAGAGCGTGCAGAAGCACTGGGTCTGAAGCCGATGGCGAAGATTCGCAGCATGGCCGTTGCTGGCTGTGATCCCGCAATCATGGGCTACGGCCCTGTACCGGCAACCAAAAAGGCACTTAAGCGTGCAGGCCTGAAAGTTGAAGATATCGACTTCTGGGAACTGAACGAAGCCTTTGCTGGTCAGTCTTTGCCAGTGCTGAAAGACCTGAAACTGCTGGGTGTGATGGAAGAGAAGGTTAACCTGAACGGCGGCGCGATTGCTCTTGGGCATCCGCTGGGCTGCTCTGGTGCCCGTATCTCTACCACTCTGCTGAACGTAATGCAGGCCAAAGGCGGTAAGCTTGGTGTATCCACCATGTGTATCGGCCTGGGCCAGGGTATTGCGACGGTCTGGGAGCGCCTGTAATCCGTTAAGCGGGTTCAGTAACGCTTTCATGGGAGGCCCGGCATTCGCCGGGCCTTTCTTGTTTCAGGGTGGGTGCAGAGTGCTTCTCTAAAACTTGAAAAATGCATGACTGAAACAAAGAATGGGTTGTCTTGCTATTCCTGACACTGTAAAACAGTGAGCCTATACATAATGGCGGCTTCTATAGTTTTTCCAGCCGATTGATTTTACAGCGAGTTTACGGTCTGCTTGTATGTCGACCGATTTATCGCCAAGGATACAGATCTCCGATATGGGTAAAAGTCTCGTAATTGTCGAGTCACCAGCGAAAGCGAAGACCATTAACAAGTACCTGGGTTCTGACTTCATCGTAAAGTCCAGCGTTGGGCACATTCGTGATCTGCCAGTTAGTGGCAGTGGGTCCCAGTCTGATCCGAAAGAACGTGCCAGGCAGGCGGCGCTTACGCGCAAGCTCAGCCCTGAAGACAAGATTGTGCATAAAAAGCGCAAGGCACGGGAGCAATTGGTTGCTCGTATGGGGGTTGATCCAGACAATGACTGGAGTGCCCGATACGAAGTCCTTCCTGGCAAGGAAAAGGTTGTTAGTGAGCTCAAGCGTCTCGCAAAAAATGCCGACCACATTTACCTCGCAACGGATCTTGACCGCGAAGGGGAGGCTATTGCCTGGCACCTGAAGCAGGCCATTGGTGGCGAGCCTGAAAAATACCGCCGTGTGGTGTTTAACGAGATCACCAAGCGTGCCATTCAGGAAGCATTTGAAAACCCGGGAAGTCTCGATACGAATCAGGTGAACGCCCAGCAGGCTCGTCGCTTTCTCGACCGGGTTGTTGGTTACATGGTGTCGCCGCTATTGTGGGCCAAACTCGCCCGCGGGCTGTCTGCAGGCCGTGTTCAGTCAGTGGCTGTACGTTTGATTGCGGAGCGGGAGCGGGATATCCGGGTGTTTGTACCGGAGGAATATTGGCAGTTGTTTGCCGGGCTTGGTGCCAAGGCCGCTGCGCAGCCGGTTCGGTTTGAGGTTACCCGCTACGACGGCAAGCCTTATCGTCCGGTTAACGAGCAGCAAAGCAATGAGCACGTAGCGCGCCTGAAGGCTGGCGCCTTTGAGGTGGCCAAGCGGGAAGACAAACCAACCAGGTCTCGCCCGGGCGCACCTTTTATTACCTCAACGCTACAGCAGGCTGCAAGTAACCGCCTTGGGTTCAGTGTCAAGAAAACCATGATGCTGGCACAGCGGCTGTATGAGGCAGGTTACATCACCTATATGCGTACCGACTCTACCAACTTGAGTCAGGACGCGATTAATAGCTGCCGGGAGTTCATCAAGGATCAGTTTGGTAATCGTTATTTGCCTGAGAAGCCCAAAGTTTATGGCAGCAAAGAAGGGGCTCAGGAAGCGCACGAGGCCATTCGTCCTACAGAGGTGTCTCGCAAGGCCGCGGCAATCAGTGGCTTGGAAAAAGACGCTGAGAAGCTCTATGACCTCATCTGGCGTCAGTTTGTTGCCTGCCAGATGTCTGAGGCCGAATTCCTTAGCACCTCTATCGTAGTGGCTAACGGCGATTACGAACTGCGTACCCGTGGTCGCATTATCAAGTTTGAAGGTTTTCTGAAGGTGGCCCCTCAGTCGGCCAAGAAAGAAGAAGACGTTGCCCTGCCAGACATCAAGGTAGGTGAGTCTCTGAGTCTCGAAAAGCTCGAGCCAAGCCAGCACTTTACCAAGCCAGCGCCTCGCTATACGGAAGCAAGCCTGGTTAAAGAGCTTGAAAAGCAGGGTATTGGTCGGCCATCCACATACGCATCGATCATCTCGACTATTCAGGATCGTGGCTACGTGCGTCTGCAAAACCGTCGCTTCTACGCTGAAAAAATGGGTGAGATAGTCACGGATCGCCTGTGCGAGTCGTTTTCCAACCTCATGGACTTCGATTTTACCGCCAAGATGGAAGGTGATCTTGACCGCATTGCTTTAGGCGATGTGGAATGGAAAAAGGTTCTTAACGACTTCTATGCCAACTTCCGTCAGCAGCTGGAGTCTGCTGAAACGGCTGATGGTGAAGGCGGTATGCGCCCGAACGACCCGACCGAAACCAATATTCCCTGCCCAACCTGTGCGCGTAATATGCAGATTCGTGTTGCAAGTACGGGTGTGTTTCTGGGCTGTTCCGGATATTCGTTGCCGCCGAAAGAACGCTGTAAAACAACCATCAACCTGGTGTCAGGTGATGAAGTTGTTAGTGCTGATGATGATGTTGAGGGCGAGGGCGAGACCCGGCTGCTGCGTAAAAAACGACGTTGCCCTATTTGTGCAACGGCCATGGACAGTTATCTGGTGGATGAAACCCGTAAGCTCCACGTTTGCGGTAATAATCCCGACTGTGCCGGGTATGAAGTGGAAGAGGGCACTTTCCGGATTAAGGGCTACGACGGCCCCACGCTTGAGTGTGACAAGTGCGGTTCTGAGATGCAGCTCAAAACCGGGCGCTTTGGTAAGTATTTCGGGTGCATGAGCGACACCTGTAAGAATACCCGCAAACTGTTAAAGAGTGGGGAGCCGGCGCCACCCAAAATGGACCCGGTACCAATGCCAGAGCTAAAGTGTCAGAAAGTCGATGATACCTATGTGCTGCGTGATGGCGCATCAGGAATGTTTTTGGCGGCTAGCAAGTTCCCGAAAAACCGTGAGACTCGGCCACCTCTGGTTATGGAGATTAAGCCGCATCGTGAGGAAATAGATCCGAAACACGATTATCTGATGGAGGCGCCAGAGCGTGATCCTGAGGGCAATCCGACGGTCATCCGTTATAGTCGCAAAACCAAAGAGCAGTATGTGATGACGGAAAAAGACGGTAAGGCTACGGGCTGGTCTGCATGGTATGTGAACGGAAAATGGCAGCCCCGGGAAAAGTAAGAAGATAATCAAGGCTGGTCAGGCCAATAAGAAAAAAGGTCAGAGCGCAAGCTCTGGCCTTTTTTGATTTGGCTGAGTTCTTTTCTGGCTTATCTGAATTTCCGCAATCTTTGAATAAGTGACGATGTATCCCAGCGTTTACCGCCCATCTCCTGAACGTCGCCATAAAACTGGTCTACCAGGGCTGTAACCGGTAGCGAGGCGTTCACCTTGCGTGCTTCATCGAGGCATATGCCGAGATCTTTTCGCATCCAGTCAACTGCAAATCCATGATCAAATTCACCGTCAATCATGGTTCCTGAGCGGTTTTCCATTTGCCAGGACTGTGCGGCGCCCTTGGAAATGACGTCAACGACTTTTTTAACATCCAGATTTGCCTGTTCGGCAAAATGAAGAGCTTCCGATAGTCCTTGTACCAAACCGGCAATGGCAATCTGGTTGACCATTTTCGTTTTTTGGCCGCTTCCTGCAGGGCCCATAAGATTCAGGGCTCTGGCGTAGTGCTGCAGTAGCGGCTGAGCTTTCGAGTAGTCTTCATCTGAGCCGCCGCACATAATGGTAAGCTGTCCCTTCTGGGCACCCTGTTGACCTCCTGACACTGGTGCGTCGATAAAGCCCATACCAACCCTGCCTGCAGCCGCGGCAAGCCTCTCAGCTACGCCGGCAGAAGCAGTGGTGTGGTCCACAAGCACGGCACCGTGCTTTGCGTGCGCCAGAATGCCACTCTCGCCTTCGTAAACCGTAATCAGGTCCTTGTCGGCACCAACACAGGTCATTACAAAATCAGCGTCTTTGACGGCTTCTTCTATGGTCTGACAGGCGGTTCCCGGGTAATCCCTGGCCCACTGAACCGATTTGTCCGTTGAGCGATTCCATACCCGAACGGTAATGCCGGCTTCGGCCAGATGGCCTGCCATGGGATAGCCCATAACGCCAAGACCGATAAAGGTTGCGGTTGTCATTGGTTTCTCCTTGTAGAGTTCTGGAGCTTAACTTAGCACAGCGTCAACAGATTGCAGGCGATAAGACACGTTAATTAAAGGAATAAAAAAGGCCGCTGAATCAGCGGCCTTTTGGGCATTACGATAGGCAGGACTTATTTTTTTGGGTAGTCCCGTGCTGGAGAGCCAGTGTACAGCTGGCGTGGGCGGCCAATGCGATAGTCACCGCTGACCATTTCGTTCCAGTGGGAGAACCAGCCGATTGTCCGCGCCATGGCAAAGATTACCGTAAACATGGATGTCGGGATCCCGATTGCCTTCAGAATGATGCCTGAATAGAAATCTACGTTCGGGTAAAGCTTGCGCTTGACGAAGTATTCATCTTCCAGGGCGATTTGCTCAAGACGCTGGGCGATCTTCAGAAGAGGGTCGTTTTCCAGCCCGAGCTCGCTCAAGACTTCGTGCGCAGTTTCGGCCATAACCTTGGCGCGCGGGTCGAAGTTTTTATAAACCCTGTGCCCAAAGCCCATCAGTCGGAAAGGATCATCTTTGTCTTTAGCTCTGGCAATAAACGCATCGATGTTGGATACGTCGCCAATTTCCGCAAGCATATCCAGAACAGCCTCGTTAGCGCCGCCGTGCGCGGGGCCCCAAAGAGCCGCAATGCCTGAAGCGATACAGGCGTAAGGGTTGGCGCCGGAAGAGCCTGCCAGTCGCACAGTTGATGTGGACGCATTCTGTTCATGGTCAGCGTGAAGAATGAATATCTTGTCCATCGCTTTCCCAAGAACCGGGTTCGGCTTGTATTCTTCGCACGGCGTGCCGAACATCATCTGCAGAAAGTTCTCTGCGTATGACAGGTCATTGCGCGGATACATGAACGGTTCGCCCTTGGAATATTTGTAACACCAAGCCGCAATTGTTGGCATCTTGGCAATCAGGCGATGGGCTGTGATTTCCCTTTGTTTTGGGTCGGTGACATCCATCTGGTCATGGTAGAACG
Organism: Marinobacter xiaoshiensis; assembly: GCF_031631795.1. Lineage (NCBI taxonomy): Bacteria > Pseudomonadati > Pseudomonadota > Gammaproteobacteria > Pseudomonadales > Marinobacteraceae > Marinobacter > Marinobacter xiaoshiensis. Next base: position 58,960 of record NZ_JAVMBO010000010.1, on the reverse strand, counting down.
CAGACAGGGCGCCGACTACACCACACATAATGGCCATAGGGTGCGCATCACGGCGGAAGCCATGGAAGAAATTGCGCATCTGGTCATGCAGCATGGTGTGCTTTTTGATTGTTTCGTGGAACTGTTTGTTATCTTCGGCAGTTGGCAGTTCGCCTTTCAGCAGCAGGTAGCAGACCTCAAGGTAATCTGAATGCTCTGCGAGCTGCTCGATTGGATAGCCCCGGTGCAGTAGAACACCTTCGTCGCCATCGATGTAAGTGATAGCAGACTCACAGGCGGCCGTAGAGACAAAGCCCGGGTCGTAAGTGAAAACGCCATTCTGGACTAGGCCTCTAACGTCGATAACGTCAGGTCCAACGGTGCCGGAATAAATCGGTAGCTCAATGGACTCATTCCCCACCGAGAGCGTGGCTTTCCTGTCGGTCATAGTGCTCTCCTGTTTATCAGCTTTGACAGTGCTAGCTGTCTTTATAGTTGCGCGAGAAGGCGCGTATTATCGCAAAACTGGCGGCAAAATATAGGGCGTTGGCTTTTTTTGTCAATGAAAGAGTAAGGAAACATTACGATCATCCCTTTACTGTAAATCAGGGATATCACGAATAATGCGGCCTCGGATGGAAAAAAGCATTTGTCAATACGCTTAATAGCTTGCTCTGCTACAGTGCTCACGCGGCTTAGGCGTGTGTTGCGCGTTTGTAATTATACGGGCGTCTCCTTATAATCCCTAGCCCGGAATTGGGGATCCATCTTCACGGATGCTTGTGCGTAGCAAGCTACCTTGTTGGTGTTCACCCTCCTGAACCAATCGTCTGTCGATATCGTATTCAACATTCGATCGTTACATACCAACTAACCGCCGCCGGCTTGCCGGTTCTGCGGCACCAAAAGAGAGTGTGAGAGCGCTGTGAATAGCAAACGACCAGTAAATCTCGATCTCGGCACGTTTCATTTTCCGCTGCCAGCCATTACGTCCATATTGCACCGCATCAGCGGCATCATCATTTTTGTTGGTGTTGCGTTCATGCTCTACGGACTCCAGCTTTCCCTTTCAGGGGAAGAAGGCTTCAGTCAGGTCAGTGAACTGCTGAACAGCTTCCTTGCCAAGCTGATTACCTGGGGCATTCTGTCTGCTCTGCTTTATCACCTGGTTGCGGGTATCAAGCATCTGCTTATGGATATGGGTATTGGTGAAGAGCTGGAAAGCGGGCGAGCCGCTGCAAAAATCACAATTGCAGTCTCCGTTATCCTCATCGTTCTGGCGGGAGTTTTCGTATGGGCATGAATAGTGTGACCAACATTGGCCGTAACGGTATCCAGGATTGGATTATCCAGCGGGTTTCTGCATACGTTCTGGCTTTTTATACGCTGTTTTTGATTGGTTTTTTTGCCATAAATACTGATCTGGACTACCAAACCTGGTCGGCTTTGTTCAGTCAGACGTGGTTCAAGATCTTTTCATTGTTGGCCTTGCTTTCAATCGGCGCTCACGCGTGGGTCGGGCTTTGGACCGTGTCTACCGACTACATCAAGTCAGCAATGCAGCGCTTTCTGTTTCAAGCAGCATTCATTCTGGTTAGTTTTGTGTATGTGGTCTGGGGAATCCAGATTATTTGGGGGCTTTGATCGATGTCTAACATTAAGACCATCTCTTACGACGCAATTGTAATCGGCGGCGGCGGTGCCGGCATGCGAGCGGCCCTGCAGTTGACTGAGTCGGGCGTTAAAACCGCGTGTATTACCAAAGTATTTCCAACTCGTTCGCACACGGTATCTGCCCAGGGCGGTATTACTTGTGCGATCGCAAGCGCTGACCCCAATGACGACTGGCGCTGGCACATGTATGACACCGTTAAGGGGTCTGACTACATTGCCGACCAGGATGCAGTTGAGTACATGTGCTCTGTTGGGCCTCAGGCTGTTTTCGAGCTTGAGCATATGGGCCTGCCTTTCTCCCGTACTGAGCAGGGGCGCATTTATCAGCGTCCATTTGGTGGTCAGTCCAAAGGTCCGGACAACCCGACTCAGGCAGCACGTACTTGCGCAGCCGCTGACCGCACCGGTCATGCTCTGCTGCACACGCTTTATCAGGCAAACCTGAAGGGCGGCACTACCTTCCTGAACGAGTGGTACGCCGTTGATCTGGTCAAAAACAGCAAGAACGAAGTTGTTGGTGTTGTTGCCATTGAAATTGAAACCGGCGAAGTGGCTTACATCAAGTCCAAGGCAACGGTTCTGGCAACTGGCGGCGCTGGTCGTATCTACGCTTCGACCACCAACGCGCTGATTAATACGGGCGATGGTATTGGCATGGCGCTGCGCGCGGGATTCCCGATGCAGGACATGGAAATGTGGCAGTTCCACCCAACCGGAATATACGGTGCTGGTACGCTGGTAACGGAAGGTTGCCGGGGTGAGGGTGGCTACCTGATCAACTCTGAAGGCGAGCGGTTTATGGAGCGCTACGCTCCGAACGCGAAAGACCTTGCGGGCCGTGATGTTGTTGCGCGCTCCATGGTTATCGAAATCCTTGAGGGTCGCGGCTGTGGCCCCGAGAAGGATCACGTGTTGCTGAAGCTGGATCATCTGGGCGAAGAAACACTGAACCTGCGACTACCGGGTATCTGTGAGTTGTCTCGCACATTTGCTCACGTAGACCCTGTTAAAGAGCCAGTTCCGGTTGTTCCTACCTGTCACTATATGATGGGCGGTGTTCCTACAAACGTAGGCGGCCAAGCGCTGACTCAAGACGAGAATGGTAATGATCAGCCCATTCCAGGTCTGTTTGCCTGTGGTGAAGCTGCTTGTGTTTCCGTTCACGGTGCAAACCGCCTGGGCGGTAACTCGCTTCTGGATCTGGTAGTTTTCGGTCGTGCGGCAGGCCTGCATATCGAAGAGCAGTTGCGCGGTGGTTTTGAAACTGATGGCGCAACTGATGAAGATATCAAGCGTGCGATGGCCCGTCTGGATCGCCTGAACAGTGCTTCTGAAGGTGAGAGCGTTGCTGAAGTTCGTAAGGATCTTCAGAATTGTATGCAGCTCTACTTTGGTGTATTCCGCGATGGCAAGAGCATGGAAGAAGGCTTGAAGAAGCTTGAGGCCATTGGTGAGCGTGTTCGCAACACCAAGCTTACGGACACCAGTAATGCGTTCAACACTGCGCGCATTGAAGCACTTGAGCTGGACAACCTCTTCGAAGTGGCCCTGGCGACTGCAATCGCTGCAAACGAGCGTAAAGAAAGTCGGGGCGCTCATGCTCGTAACGATTTCACCGAGCGTGATGACGAGAACTGGTTGGCGCATTCTCTCTACTTCCCGCTGGACAAGCGTATTGGCAAGCGCGCTGTTAACTTCGCGCCTAAAACTGTCGAGTCTTTCCAGCCGAAAGTCCGGACTTACTAAGGGGAACGTACACTATGTTGGTAAGCCTTTACCGTTATAACCCGGAAACTGATAACGCCCCCTACATGCAGGACGTCGAAGTCGAGCTTCCGGCAGGAAAGGATCTGATGGTTCTTGATGTTCTTAATCTCATCAAGGAAAAGGATTCGTCCATGGCCTATCGCCGCTCATGCCGTGAAGGTGTGTGTGGCTCGGATGGCATGAACATGAACGGCAAGAACGGCCTGGCATGTATTACCCCGATGTCGCAGGTCGTAAAGAATGGCAAGTTGGTATTGCGCCCACTGCCAGGCTTGCCGGTTATCCGCGATCTGGTTGTAGACATGAGCCTGTTCTACAAGCAGTACGAAAAAGTAATGCCGTACCTTGTGAACGATACGCCTGTGCCTGCCATTGAGCGTCTCCAGACACCAGAAGATCGGGAAAAGCTGGATGGTTTGTACGAGTGTATTCTCTGTGCATGCTGTTCCACATCCTGCCCTTCGTTCTGGTGGAACCCGGACAAGTTTATTGGGCCGGCGGGGCTGTTGCAGGCATACCGCTTCCTGGCGGATAGCCGCGACACAGCGCAAGCTGAACGTCTTGCTGACCTTGATGACCCGTTCAGCGTGTTCCGTTGCAGGGGCATCATGAACTGTGTCAGCGTATGTCCGAAAGGCCTCAACCCCACAAGGGCAATCGGCCACATCCGGAATCTTTTGCTGCATAGAGCTACATAAGCGGCAAGATTTCAGACAGGCGCTATACTGGTCTGAACAGGTTGGAACCCCGGAAGGCCTCGCATTTTTGCGGGGCCTTCAACCAAAGGCTTATAGTCAAAGGTCTTACCCGGGTGCACACTACGCAAGCCGTGGCGGGAACTCACCAGGTTTTCTTGCGGCGTTGCAGAGTATAAAAATCATTGGGGAACGGAAAACATCCATGTTGGGTGTGGTGGCCACAGTCGATCCCGTAAAAACCCGTATTGACTGACAGTTACCCCTGGCCGACCATACTTGGCTCCCCCGCACCAGCCCAAGGTGAGCTATTCAAAATGCAAGAAAGCATGATGGAGCAGTTATGGCAGACGTCCCACTTGCAAGGTGGAAATCTGGCCTATGTTGAACAGCTTTTTGAAACCTACCTGACAGACCCTAATGCCGTTCCTGAAGAGTGGCGTAGCTATTTTGACAAGCTTCCAAGCGTTGATGGCAATCATGGCCGCGACGTTATTCACTCTTCGATCCGGGAACAGTTTGAACACATCTCCCGCAATCAGCGTTTCCTCACGACTAACAGCGTGCCAGCAGGCGTTACGTCTGATGCTGATAAAAAGCAGATTCGTGTTCTTCAGCTAATCAACGCATACCGTTTCCGTGGTCACCAGGAAGCAAAGCTTGATCCGCTTGGCGTTTGGAATCGTCCCAAGGTAGAAGATCTTGATCTTTCGTTTCATGATTTGTCCGAGTCAGACCTTGATCTGGAGTTCCAGACTGGTTCCCTGAGCTTCGGTTCTGACACCATGAAACTTGGCGATATTTACGATGGTCTCCGCAAGACATACTGCGGAAGCATCGGCGCTGAATACATGCATGTTGTTGATACCCGCATCAAGCGCTGGTTTCAGCAGCGTATGGAGCCGGTTCGTTCTGAACCCGGTTTCGAAGCCGCTACCCGTACCCACATTCTTGAGCGCCTGACAGCGGCTGAAGGCCTGGAGAAATATCTCGGCTCCCGCTATCCCGGCGTTAAGCGTTTTGGTCTTGAGGGTGGTGAAAGCCTCATTCCCTGCATGGACGAACTTATCCAGCGTGCCGGCCATTACGGTGCCAAGGAAATTGTTCTGGGTATGGCTCACCGTGGCCGGCTGAACATTCTGGTCAACACCTTGGGCAAAAACCCCAAAGAGCTGTTTGACGAATTTGAAGGCAAAAGGCTGGCCGATTCCGGTTCTGGCGATGTTAAGTATCACCAGGGCTTTTCGTCCAACGTTATGACCGAAGGTGGAGAAGTGCACCTGGCTATGGCCTTCAACCCATCTCACCTGGAAATAGTATCTCCAGTGGTTGAGGGGTCGGTTCGTGCCCGCCAGACACGTCGTTCCGATACCGAAGGCAATCAGGTTGTTCCGGTTATCATGCACGGTGATGCGGCGTTTGCCGGCCAGGGCGTGGTAATGGAAACCTTCCAGATGTCCCAGACCCGTGGTTTCGGGGTGGGCGGCACCATCCATATAGTTATCAATAACCAAGTTGGCTTTACCACCAGCAAACAGGAAGACGCACGTTCTACTGAGTATTGCACCGACATCGCGAAGATGGTTCAGGCGCCGATACTGCATGTGAACGCCGATGATCCTGACGCGGTTGTTTTTGTGACTCAAATGGCGATGGACTATCGTAACGAGTTCAAGGGTGACGTGGTTATCGATCTGGTTTGTTATCGTCGCCGCGGGCACAACGAGGCGGATGAGCCTGCTGCAACCCAGCCGATGATGTACCAAAAGATTCGCAAACTGAAAACCACACGCACTATTTATGCAGAAAAGCTGGTTGCTGCCGGTGTGGTGACAGAAGATGAAGTCAAGCAGATGGAGAATGAGTACCGTGATGCGCTGGATAACGGCGAGCACGTGGTCAAGTCTCTGGTAAAAGAACCCAATAAAGACCTCTATGTTGATTGGGCTCCGTATCTTGGTCACGCATGGACTGCCAAGTGCAAATCCAGTGTGCCATTGAAAACCATCCAGAAGCTGGGTAAGAAATTAACCCAAGTACCGGAAGGGTTCAGCGTTCAGCGTCAGGTATCCAAGATTGTTACTGACCGTGACAAAATGACGGCCGGTGCCCTGCCCATGAACTGGGGTTATGCAGAGATCATGGCCTATGCGACTTTGCTGAATGAAGGGCATCCAATCCGCTTGACCGGACAGGATGTTGGCCGTGGAACCTTCTCGCACCGCCATGCAGTGTTGCATAACCAGAAAGACGGCTCGCGGCATATTGCGCTGGCTCAGCTTTCTGAAGACCAGCCCAAGTTCGAAATTTATGACTCCCTGCTTTCTGAAGAAGCAGTGATGGCGTTCGAATATGGCTACGCGACGACTGCGCCTAATGCGCTGGTGATCTGGGAAGCCCAGTTTGGTGACTTCGCCAATGGTGCACAAGTGGTCATTGACCAATTCCTTACCAGTGGTGAGCACAAGTGGGGTCGCCTGTGCGGGCTAACCTTGTTGCTGCCTCACGGCTATGAGGGGCAGGGGCCAGAGCATAGTTCTGCCCGCCTTGAGCGATTCCTCCAGCTTTCGGCAGAGCACAATATTCAGGTATGCGTGCCTACAACGCCTTCGCAGGTCTTCCACATGCTGCGCCGTCAGGTTAAGCGCCCGTTGCGCAAGCCCTTGATCGCAATCACGCCCAAGAGCCTGTTGCGCCACAAGGAAGCCACCTCGGATCTGGAAGATCTGACCTCAGGAACCTTCCAGACGGTACTTCCTGAGAAAGATTTGCCTGAAGCAAAAAAGGTTACTCGAGTTATTCTTTGCAGTGGCAAGGTCTATTATGACTTGCTGGAGAAGAAGAAAACCGAAGAGCGAGACGACGTTGCCCTCGTACGCATTGAGCAGCTTTATCCGTTCCCCGGTGAAGACCTGGATGAAACTTTGGCGCAGTATCCCAAGCTCAAGCATGTTGTCTGGTGCCAGGAAGAGCCAATGAACCAGGGTGCCTGGTATTGCAGTCAGCACCATATGCGAAATGCGCTGCAACGTCTGAACCCGAAGCTGTACCTTCAGTATGCCGGCCGACAGGCTTCCGCTGCTCCGGCGGCAGGGCACATGTCTGTGCATATTGAAGAACAGAAAAAACTTGTTAACGACGCGTTTGAAATCTGACGAGCTACCGAACTAAGGAACTGTAATGTCTACTGAGATTAAAGCCCCCGTATTCCCGGAGTCGGTCGCAGAGGGTACCGTCGCGACCTGGCACAAACAGCCTGGCGAAGCCTGTTCGCGTGACGACCTGATTGTCGATATTGAAACCGACAAAGTGGTTCTCGAAGTTGTCGCACCTGCAGACGGCGTAATCGAGGAAATTCTTAAAGGTGAAGGCGACACCGTCGAGAGCGGTGAAGTTATTGGTAAATTCAAAGCGGGCGCTGTGGGTGACTCTGGCTCGTCGGATAGCAAAGCCAGCAGCGCCGCTTCTGAAAAAGATGAAGCCAAAACTGAGCAAAGTCAGGATTCAGGTGACGCGATTCTGAGCCCTGCCGCGCGTAAGTTGGCTGACGAAAATAATGTTGATCCGGCTACCGTAAAGGGAACTGGAAAAGACGGGCGTGTTACGAAAGAAGACGTTCAGAACCATGTGGATACTTCCAAGGCCTCTGGCGGTTCTGCAAAAGCAGCTGCACCGTCTGCAGTGCCTGAGGTAAACGTGGCCGCTGGTGAGCGTCCTGAAAAGCGCGTGCCGATGACGCGCCTGCGTGCCAGTATTGCCAAGCGCCTGGTTAATGCTCAGCAAACAGCAGCTATGCTTACGACCTTCAACGAGGTCGATATGGGCCCGATCATGGAGCTGCGCAAGGCGTACCAGGACAGCTTTGTTAAGCGTCATGACATCAAGCTGGGCTTTATGTCCTTCTTCGCCAAGGCCGCCACAGAAGCGTTGAAGCGTTTCCCCGCTGTTAACGCATCGATCGACGGCAACGACATGGTTTACCACGGCTACCAGGATATTGGCGTGGCTGTATCTACCGAGCGTGGATTGGTTGTTCCTGTTGTTCGCGATGTTGATGCGCTGGGTCTGGCTGATATCGAGAAAAAAATCGTCGAGTACGGCACCAAGGCCAAAGATGGCAAGCTTGCAATTGAAGATATGACCGGTGGCACCTTTACCATCACCAACGGCGGCATCTTCGGCTCGCTGTTGTCTACGCCGATCCTGAACCCGCCCCAAACCGCTATTTTGGGTATGCACAAAATTCAGGAGCGCCCGATGGCGGTCAATGGCAAGGTGAAAATCCGCCCGATGATGTACCTTGCGCTGTCCTACGACCACCGCATGGTGGATGGCAAGGAAGCGGTGCAGTTCCTTGTAGCGATCAAGGACATGCTTGAGGACCCGGCGCGTATTCTGCTGGATGTGTGAGCTGACACCTAACGAATCGGAAAACAGGATTAACTATGTCTGATAAGTACGACGTAATTGTTATTGGCGCGGGCCCTGGTGGCTATGTTGCTGCCATTAAAGCGGCTCAGCTAGGCCTCAAAACCGCATGTGTAGAGTCGTGGAGTTCCAGTGATGGCAAGAGCCAGGTGCTTGGTGGAACCTGCCTTAACGTAGGTTGTATTCCATCCAAGGCATTGCTTGAGATTTCTCACAAGTTTGAGGAAGCGAGCCACGACTACGAAATGCAGGGCATCATCGCTAAAGATGTCAAAATTGACGTCACCAAGATGATGGAGCGCAAGAGCGGCATTGTTAAGCAGCTAACAGGCGGTATCGCCGGGCTGTTCAAGGCTAACGGAGTGACCTCTATCCATGGTCACGGCAAGCTTATGGCCAATCGTCAGGTCGAAGTCACGGATAGCGACGGCAAGACAAAAACCTACGAAGCTGAGAACGTTATTATTGCTACCGGCTCCAAGCCCATCGAGATACCACCGGCTCCAATGACGGAAGGGTATATCGTGGATTCTGAAGGTGCCCTGGAGTTCGATGAAGTTCCAAAACGTTTGGGCATTATCGGTGCTGGCGTTATCGGGCTTGAGTTGGGCAGCGTTTGGGCACGTCTGGGCTCCGAAGTCACTGTTCTGGAAGCTCAAGACACCTTCCTGCCAGCGGTTGATCAGCAGATTGCAAAAGATGCGCTGAAACAGTTCCGCAAGCAGGGCCTGAATATCGTCATGGGTGGCCGTGTAACCGGCGCCGAGGTCAAGCGCAAGCTGGTTAACGTGAGCTACGAAGACGGCAAGGGTAAGCAGGAACTGAAGGTTGACAAGTTGATTGTTGCCGTTGGCCGTCGACCCTTTACAGACAACCTGCTGGCAGCAGATTCCGGCGTAAACATGGATGAGCGCGGCTTCATCTTTGTTGATGAAAAGTGCAAAACCGAAGCGCCGGGTGTTTGGGCTGTAGGTGATGTAGTGCGCGGCCCGATGCTGGCACACAAAGCCTCGGAAGAGGGCGTAATGGTTGCGGAGCGCATCGCTGGTCAAAAGCCCCAGGTAAATTACGACTGCATTCCTAACGTTATCTACACCTCGCCGGAAGTCGCCTGGGTTGGTAAAACGGAAGAGCAGCTCAAGACTGAAGGTGAAGCCTACAAGGTTGGTACTTTCCCATTTGCAGCGAACGGTCGTGCAATGGCTGCAAACGCCGCCTCTGGTATGGTGAAGATTATCGCCGACGAGAAAACTGATCGAATTCTTGGTTTCCACGTTGTGGGGCCACAGGCATCTGAAATTGTTGCCCAGGGCGTTATCGCCATGGAATTCGGTTCCAGTGCAGAAGATCTGGCGCTGACCTGTTTTGCACATCCGACTCTTTCCGAGTCTGTGCATGAGGCAGCTCTGGCAGTCAACGGTGGTGCGATTCACATCGCGAACCGTCGCAAAAAGAAGTAACGCAAAACAGGAAGGAGGGGCGTCCGTAATGGCGCCCCTTTATTATAAAAAGACAGATTTCCGTTTGCGATCGTGGTGAGCTGAGGTGATCCCCTGCTCATCGAACAGAATTCGCGTTTAAGGCTCCTCCTGTGGGGAGTGGCGAGTTCACTTCCGTACGTGGTTATCCTCCATCAAAAAGCGGGACACTAACTATGAATTTGCATGAATATCAGGGCAAGCAGCTTTTCGCTGAATATGGCCTGCCCGTATCCCAAGGCATTGCCTGTGATACTCCGAAAGATGCGGTTGCAGCCGCAGATGAAATTGGCGGCAATGCGTGGGTGGTCAAAGCCCAGGTTCACGCGGGTGGCCGTGGTAAGGCTGGCGGCGTAAAGCTGGTCAAGAGCAAAGACGAAATTCGCGAGTTTGCTGAAAAGTGGCTGGGTAAGAACCTGGTAACCTACCAGACAGACGAAAACGGCCAGCCAGTCAGCAAAATTCTGGTTGAATCCCTGACTGATATTGATCAGGAGCTTTATCTGGGCGCGGTTGTCGATCGCGCATCCCGTCGTATTGTGTTCATGGCGTCCACTGAAGGTGGAGTCGAGATTGAGACGGTTGCAGAGGAAACGCCGGAAAAAATCCTGAGAGCTGAGATCGATCCACTGGTTGGAGCACAGCCATTCCAGGGCCGCGAGCTGGCATTCAAACTTGGGCTTGAAGGCAAGCAAATCGGTCAGTTCACCAAGATTTTCATGGGTCTGGCGAAATTGTTTGAAGACCGTGACCTGGCTCTTCTGGAAATCAACCCGCTGGTTATCACTCCAGCCGGTGACTTGCACTGTCTGGATGCCAAGATTGGTGTTGACGGCAACGCACTGTACCGCCAGAAAAAGATTCAGGAAATGCACGATCCTTCCCAGGAAGATCCCCGTGAAGCCGAAGCAGCTAAGTGGGAGCTCAACTATGTAGCACTGGATGGAAACATCGGCTGCATGGTTAACGGTGCGGGCCTGGCGATGGGCACCATGGATATCATCAAATTGTCTGGTGGTGAGCCGGCAAACTTCCTTGACGTTGGCGGCGGTGCAACCAAAGAGCGCGTTACCGAAGCGTTCAAGATCATCTTGTCTGACGACGCAGTACAAGCCGTTCTGGTAAACATTTTCGGTGGTATTGTCCGTTGTGACATGATCGCTGAAGGCATTATTGGTGCGGTCAAGGAAGTGGGCGTCAAGGTTCCTGTGGTTGTGCGCCTTGAAGGCAACAACGCTGAAAAAGGCACCAAGGTACTTGCCGAAAGTGGCCTGAACATTATCGCCGCCACCAGTCTGGCGGATGCTGCAGAGCAAGTTGTTAAAGCCGCAGGGGGTAAATAATGAGCATCCTGATCAATAAAGACACCAAGGTTATCTGCCAGGGCTTTACTGGCGCACAGGGTACCTTTCACTCTGAACAGGCTATCGAGTACGGCACCAAAATGGTTGGTGGCGTTAGCCCGGGTAAGGGCGGTACTGAGCACTTGGGCTTGCCAGTATTCAATACTGTTCGCGAAGCAGTAGAAAAAACCGGAGCCGAAGCTACCGTGATCTACGTTCCTGCTCCGTTCTGTAAGGATGCGATCATTGAAGCGGCAGATGCCGGTATTGAGCTGATTGTTTGCATCACAGAAGGCATTCCGACCATCGACATGCTCTACGCCAAAGAATACGTTGATCGTAAAGGCGTTCGCATGATCGGTCCTAACTGCCCAGGTGTTATCACCCCGGGTGAGTGCAAGATCGGTATTATGCCAGGCCATATTCACAAGCCAGGCAAGGTGGGTATTGTATCCCGTTCCGGCACCCTGACTTACGAAGCGGTCAAGCAGACCACAGACTTCGGCTACGGCCAGTCTACCTGCGTAGGCATTGGTGGCGACCCGATTCCAGGCTCCAACTTCATCGATATCCTCGCACTGCTGCAGAATGACCCGCAGACTGAAGCGATTGTGATGATTGGTGAAATTGGCGGAACTGCTGAAGAAGAAGCGGCTGCCTTCATCAAGGAAAACGTCACTAAACCAGTGGTTGCCTACATTGCCGGCGTTACAGCACCTCCGGGCAAGCGTATGGGCCACGCCGGTGCCATCATCTCTGGTGGTAAGGGCACAGCAGACGAGAAATTCGCGGCTTTGAACGATGCCGGTGTGAAAACTGTGCGCAGTTTGGCCGATATTGGTAAGGCTCTGAAGGAAGTAACTGGCTGGTAAGTTGGTTTCTTTCATGAAAACCCCCGTTTCTGTTCTGCAGAGCGGGGGTTTTTTATTTATAATGCCGGGTCGTCTGATCTAGTATGGGCGAATCCCATTCAAAAGAAGGAGTTTGTGCTTTGAGTTCAGTAGAGTCCCAGCAACGGGTTTTGTCCGGTATGCGTCCGACCGGCAAGCTTCATCTAGGTCATTACCATGGTGTTCTGAAAAACTGGGTGAAACTCCAGCACGAATTTGAGTGCTTCTTCTTTATCGCCGACTGGCACGCCCTGACAACGCAATACGATGATCCATCCGGCATAGAGCAAAGCGTGTGGGATATGGTGGTTGACTGGTTAGCGGCAGGGGTAAACCCCGGTTCATCCACCATGTTCATCCAGTCTCAGGTGCCTGAACACGCAGAACTGCACCTGCTGTTGTCCATGATTACCCCGCTGGGCTGGTTGGAGCGTATTCCCACCTACAAGGATCAGCAGGAAAAGCTGCGGGAAAAAGACCTGGCAACCTATGGTTTCCTGGGATACCCGCTGCTGCAGACCGCCGACATTCTGATGTACCGCGCAGGCAAGGTGCCTGTAGGTGCAGATCAGGTGTCCCATGTGGAAATCACCCGCGAAGTTGCACGTCGGTTTAATCATCTTTATGGCCGCGAACCCGGTTTTGAAGACCAGGCCGAGTCGGCCATCGTGAAGATGGGTAAGAAAAACGCCAAGCTCTACCGAACCCTCAAGAAACGGTATCAGGAAGAGGGCGACATGGAGGCTCTCGAAACTGCCCGTGCATTACTCATGGAACAGCAGAATATCTCCCTTGGTGATCGTGAGCGCCTTTACGGCTTCATCGAAGGTGGTGGCAAGATCATATTGCCTGAGCCGCAGCCCCTTTTGACTCCGGATTCGAAAATGCCGGGGCTGGACGGTCAAAAAATGTCCAAGTCTTATAACAACTATATCGGGCTGCGGGAAGATCCGGACACCGTGGCACAGAAAATCCGCACCATGCAGACCGACCCCCAGCGAGTTCGCCGCACCGACCCGGGCGAACCCGAAAAGTGCCCTGTTTGGGGGCTGCACAAAGTGTACTCCGATGAAGCCACCAAAGAGTGGGTGCAAACGGGCTGCCGCAGTGCTGGCATAGGGTGTCTGGACTGCAAAAAGCCTCTGATTGATGCGATTGTGGAAGAGCAGCGCCCCATACGCGAGCGTGCTCTTGAATATGAAAACAGTCCCGATCTTGTGCATTCCATTCTGCAGGAAGGGCGTGAACACGCGCGCGACGCTGCAAGAGACACTCTGGACGAAGTCCGGGCCGCTATGGGATTGAGCTATCGATAAGCCAGATCAGGCTCCGTTAGCGCGGGTATCCGGGAAGGAGGTTGTTGACCTTCCCAGTGATCTTTATATCCCGCCGGATGCCCTCGCGGTATTTCTAGAGGCTTTTGAAGGCCCGCTAGATCTATTGTTGTATCTCATACGGCGCCAGAATATGGACATTCTGGATATAGACGTAAGTGAGATAACCCGGCAGTACATGGAATATATTGGTGCCGTTGAGGTCATGCGCTTTGAACTGGCAGCTGAATATCTGGTAATGGCGGCGACGCTCGCAGAGATCAAGTCCCGCATGTTGCTGCCTCGGCATGAAGCCGAAGAAGACGACGAAGTCGATCCCCGCGCAGAGCTCATTCGTCGGCTGCAACAATATGAGCGTTTCAAAAAGGCGGCTGAGGATATTGATACACTGCCTCGTATGGAGCGCGACACCTTTCCTGTGTCTGCCTCCTTGCCGAAGCTTCCATCGAGCCAAGCGCATCCGGATGTTGATATGCGTGATCTGCTTCTTGCCTTGCAGGGCGTACTGAACCGGGCCGACCTTTTTACCAGCCACCATGTGGAACGGGAAAGGTTGTCCACCCGCGAACGCATGTCCGCTATCTTGTCAGTGTTGCGGGATGATCAGTTCGTTACCTTCCAGAGCCTGTTTACCATCGAAGAGGGGCGACTGGGGGTGGTGGTAACATTTCTGGCAACCCTGGAGCTGGTGAAAGAACAGCTGATAGAAGTGGTGCAGGCGGAAGTTCTGGGCCAGATTCACGTGCGTGCGCGTGCTGCGCGCTAGAAATATACCGCACTGGAAAGTTATACAGAGAAGGCGAGTAGCCATCATGAATGAAGAAAACCTCGCTAAAATTCAAGCGATTGCCGAAGCAGCGCTACTTGCAGCGGGCAAGCCTCTGACTCTGGACCAGCTGAGAGAGTTGTTCGCGGAGGATGAGCGCCCGGCGCGGCAGGTTATGGAACACGTTATGATGCTCGTGGGCAACGCCTGTGAGGGGCGCGGTTTCGAACTGCGCAAGGTTGCTAGCGGCTATCGTCTGCAGATACGTGAGGAATTCGCGCCCTGGGTCAGTCGTCTTTTTGAGGAGAAGCCCCAACGCTATTCCCGTGCGCTACTGGAAACTCTGGCCCTTATTGCCTATCGTCAGCCAATAACTCGCGGTGAGATTGAAGATATCCGTGGTGTTGCGGTAAGCAGCAATATCATTCGCACCTTGCTTGAGCGAGAGTGGGTCCGCATTGTAGGGCATCGTGATGTTCCTGGCCGACCGGCTATGTATGCGACAACCCGTCAGTTTCTTGACTATTTCAATCTTTCCGGCCTGGGTGAATTGCCACCTTTGTCTGAAATCCGGGATCTGGAAGAAATTGGAAGGGAAATTGAAAAGAATATACAGGCTGAGATCGAGTTTGATTCAACATCAACCCAGCCCACTGGTGATAACACGCCAGACCAGACATTTCACTGATACCATTCGGGTACCAGTCAGCGACTAAGGATTAAGTTCATGGCGTCAGAACGCCCCGGAAGAAAAGTAAAACCGGCTGCAGATACGGTTATCAATGACGAGCCAGAGCGGATTCAAAAGCTGCTGGCTCGAGCTGGTGTGGGCTCACGCCGCGAAATAGAAGGCTGGATGGAATCCGGGCGGCTTATTGTGAATGGCGAGCCTGCAGTGCCGGGCCAGAAAGCTACAGTAAGTGATAGCTTTGAGCTGGATGGAAAGCGACTGGATGTTGCAGCAGCGGCTGTTACAGTGCGCCGGGTTCTTATTTATAACAAGCCTGAGGGCGAGGTAACTACTCGCAAGGACCCTGAGGGGCGGCCAACGGTTTTTGACCGTCTGCCAAGGCTGAAGGATAACCGCTGGATATCTATTGGTCGTTTGGATATCAACACCACAGGTCTGGTGCTGTTCACCACAGATGGTGAGTTGGCCAATCGCCTTATGCACCCCTCTAGCCAGATTGATCGGGAATACGCTGTCAGGGTGTTCGGTGAGGTTGATGACGACATGATAGCGCGCCTGATGGCGGGCGTTTTGCTCGAAGATGGTATGGCAAAGTTCAGCGATATCAGCCAGGCAGGTGGAAGCGGGATAAACCGCTGGTTCCACGTTACACTTCTTGAAGGTCGCAACCGTGAGGTTCGTCGTTTATGGGAGTCCCAGGGGGTGCGGGTAAGCCGGCTTAAGCGGGTGCGCTATGGCCCTGTTTTCCTGCCTAGCCGACTAACGCTCGGAAAGTGGGAGGAGCTGGACCAGAAGGCAGTTGATACCCTTAGTAAGACAGTTGGGCTTGCCTCGGTCGATATACCTCAGAAAACTCCGGATGAGCAGGCAGCGCATGAGCGGCAGAGAAGAAAAAGCCCTGGGGGCGGTGGCAAGAAACCCGGAACCCGGCGCTGGGATGTCAGTGATACCAAACCTGCGCGCAGTGGTGGCTCTGATAAGGCCCGTGGCGGTGCCGGAAAGCCACAAAGAGGAACGGGCAGGCCTCGTAAATCCCATTCCGACAAATAAGCCCTGAAGCTGGATAGTCTGGTTGCACACGGTCCAGGCTATTCAGCCAATGGTAGCAAACACCCGGGTGCAGTTCCGGCCTTGGGCTTTCGCCCTGTATAGAGCTTCGTCTGCGCGAGCTATCCACTGGCTTGCAGCTTCTTCGGCCATGTGTCTTGCTACACCGCAGCTGATGGTTACGGACAGGTCTGTGCCTCCGCAATCTATCTTGATGCTGGCAACTGCGTTTCTTACGCGATCAGCAACATCTCGAGCTTCCTGCTCGCCTGTGTGTGGTAACAAAATCGCAAACTCTTCACCACCAAACCGGTAAACGCTGTCTGAGTTTCTGATGGCGTTTTCAATTGCTTCTGCAGTCAGTTTCAACAGATGATCGCCAACTACGTGGCCATGCTGGTCGTTTACAGCTTTGAAATGATCCAGATCGCAAAGAATCAGCGTGTATTCTTCACCATGTCGGTCGGATAGCAAGCTTGCACGCCGAAGGTGTTCGTCAAGCGCGCGCTTGTTGGGAATTGATGTGAGTGCATCTGTCAGGGCTGCTTGCTCGATTGCAATATATTGGCAGGCATTGCGAAGCGGAAATATAGCGGCACTGATTATCATCTCGATGGCTTGAAGCTCATCATCTGAAAATTTCTTACGGCGGTTCAACGTCAGAGTGCCATAAAATACACCTTCCAGATTAAGGCGATATTCGCACCTGTGCGGGCCACCCATACCAGTGGCAAACACAAAGTCACGGTGAGCGATTTTATGGCGATAGCTCAGGGCGTCGAACGGGATAACACTGTCCAGCTCCTCGGCCAGAATTGCCAACTGAGTCTCCAGGGATAGAGTGGTAGAGAGACGGCGCGTCAGCTTTGTGAGCGGATCGGGGCTGTTTGACCATCCCTGGAACGCCTGCCTGATTGCAGCCAGGTCTATGGGCTGCGTGGTGGTTCGTTTTATCGACGGTGTGTATTTCACTTGGGCTCACTCGCTGGCAAAGAGTATCAATGCTTTGGGGTGGTTAAAGCACTGTTCGTGCCCAAGTGTTCTTTATACATTATAAACAATGGCGTAAGAGATAACTTTAAGCCAGTTTGGTTGCTGGGTTTGTGGAGGTAAAGCGAAGCGTCAAAAATACGGCAAGCCTCTTCCTGCCCTAGCGCATGCCTGAATAAAATGCCTGTTCAAGAGGGGTGGGGATGTAGAATCCCTGTGGTAAACTCACGTGCTTAAGAACGCCCCATTTTCAGAAGTGAGCACCATTTCGTATGACGTTTCAGGCCCCAGAGAGTCTTTCCGAACAGATCGCCCAGCATTTAGGGCAACGGATTGTTACACGGGATCTGAAGCCTGGTAGCCGCATTCAGGAGCTGAAGGTTGCCAGCGATCTTAGCGTCAGTAGGGGGTCTGTGCGCGAAGCCTTGTTGATTCTTGAGCGAAGGCACCTGGTTGAGATATTTCCACGCCGTGGTGCAGTCGTCTCCAGCCTGACAGTGTCCAGTGTCAACAACCTTTATGATATTTACATTAACCTGCTCTGCATGCTCGGGCGCAAACTTGTTGAACGCTGGGCAGGTAACGCTGAGTTGGGTGGCATTCTGGGGCGGGTGCGAGAGGTTGAGGCCATAGCGCGAGCTGTTAACTCGACAGGACCAGATGCCGCGGAAAAGGTGATTGAAGCGGGCTTTGAGGTCATGCTTTATGCCTACAGACTGGTAGAGAATCCGTTTCTGGAAGAAACTCTGGAGAACTTTCGGCCGGCAATCAGTCGCACCTATTTTGTTGCACTTGAGAACTTTCGGGGCGGGATAGGTCAAACCGCCGTCTTTTTTCAACAGCTTGGCGAGGCCGCGCTGAGTGGTGATGCAGACCGTTTAGAGTCTGCAATACAGGCATTTGGCGAGCACCAGCGCCAACAGGTCCTGAGTATTCTCATGGAGGAGGAGAGCGCGTGACATGCGCCTGAAGTCCATCAAGCTTGCGGGATTCAAGTCATTCGTTGATCCCACTACCGTTCCTTTCCCTACCAACCTGACTGCAGTAGTCGGGCCTAATGGCTGTGGTAAATCCAATATTATTGACGCCGTTCGGTGGGTAATGGGGGAGAGCTCCGCCAAGTACCTCCGTGGCGAATCCATGACTGACGTTATCTTTAATGGCTCCAGCTCCCGTAAACCGGTTGGGCAGGCGTCTATCGAACTGGTATTCGATAACACAGATGGCTCTGCACCTGGCGAATTTGCGCGCTTTAACGAGATTTCCGTTCGGCGCAGAGTGTCCCGGGAAGGCCAGTCTGAGTATTTCCTGAACGGCACGAAATGTCGACGCCGCGATATTACTGATCTGTTCCTTGGCACCGGCCTTGGTCCTCGAAGCTATGCCATCATTGAACAAGGTATGATTTCACGGCTGATTGAAGCCAAGCCGGAAGAGCTTCGAGTTTATATCGAGGAAGCTGCAGGCATTTCAAAATACAAGGAGCGGCGCCGCGAAACGGAAAACAGAATGCGGCGCACCCAGGAAAACCTTGAGCGCCTCACCGATCTTCGTGAAGAGCTGGGCCGGCAGTTACAGCACCTTGAGCGACAAGCTGCCGCTGCAGAAAAATACAAAGCCTACAAGCAGGAGGAGCGCCAGAAAAAAGCCGAACTTACGGTTCTGCGCTGGCAAGCCCTCGATAATGATCTTCAATCCTGGCGTAGCAAAATCCGCGACACAGAGCTGGAGCTTGAAAAGCAGCTTACTGAACGCATCAACCTTGAAACGTCCCTTGAATCCCTTCGTGACAGCCACCACGAGCGCACAGAGCATTTTAATCGTGCTCAGGCTCGCTATTACGAGGCTGGCGCCGATATTGCCCGCATTGAGCAGAGCCTTGAACATCAGCGGGAGCGCAGCCGGCAGACAGCAATGGAACTGGATCAGGCCATGGCCAACCAGCGTGAGCTCACTCGCGAGCTGAGCCAGGACGAAGACAAACTGTCTGCTATCCGCGAAGAGCTGGAAATGATTGAGCCTGAGCAGGAAGCCCTCGCTATCCGTTCGGAGGAATCGGGAGAGAAGCTTCAACTGGCGGAAGATGCCATGAGCGAATGGCAGCAGCGATGGGAGGAGTTCAGCTCACGGTCTGCCGATGCTCGCCGTGAGGCAGAGCTTGCCCAGTCACGCATCAAATCCCTTGAGGAAGCTATAGATCAACTTCTTGCCCGTCAGCGCAAACTTCAGGAAGAGCAGGCGCAGCTGGACGGCCAGATTGATCGGGATGAACTCCAGGAATTCCAGGAGCAGCAGGAAGCACTGGCGCTGCAGCGGGAGGAAATGACAGAGCGCATTGAGGCGGAACAGGATGAGTTGCAGCATGCCCGGCAGGCTCAGCGCGATACTGAGCAAAGCCTGACAGAAGTCCGGCAGCGGGTTCAAAGTTTGCAGGCTGCACTGGAATCCCAGCAGTCGCTCCTGGATGAGCAAATGGGCGGGCAGAATGACACGCTGCAGGCGTGGCTGGCAGAGCACGGGCTTAGTGATCTGCCACGTGTTGCGGCCGAGCTGCGAATAGATGATGGCTGGGAGTTTGCGGTAGAGCAGGCCATTGGTCGCCTGAGTCAGGGGCTCTTGGTACCAGAGATCAAGCCTGTTTCAACGGCCTTGCAGAGTGCGCCAAAAGGCCTTGCTTTAATCGAGGCAGGTACTGGGGGCAATGCACCCGTTTATAGCCTTGCAGCTAAAGCGAAAGGGGTCTCTGCGGTAACCGTCATGCTGGCGGACATCCACGTTGCTGACACTCTTGAGGAGGCCTTGTCGCAGAGGTTGGAGCTGGCTGAAGGGCGCAGCATCATTACCCGTGAAGGTGTGTGGGTGGCGAAGGATTGGGTGTTGATGCCTGATTCTGATGTCAGTCAGATTGGCGTTATCGAGCGGCAAAAGAAAGTTGACGAGCTGACGGAGCAACTGGCTCAGGCAGAGCACTCCTTGGAAGAGGTGCTTGCTCGATATGAAGCGCTACAGGAGCGGACAGAGCGGGCAGAAGCTGCAAGAGACGATGCTCAGGCGCAGCTAAGCGAAACTGATCGTGAGCTCAGCCTGGTCGTGTCCAGAATCAGTGGTCTTCGTGCCCGTGCGGAGCAGATTGATGCTCGGCTTGCACGAATTCAGGAGGATGCGTCGGATGTGGCGCTGAACCTCGAAGGCCAGCAGGAAAATCTCGGCATTGCCCGTGAAGAATGGCAGCAGGCGCTAGAGCAGGCCGAAGACGGTGATGACGAAAAAGAACGCCTTCTCGAGCAGCGCGACTTGCTCAGAGAAAAGCTTGATGGACTGCGCCAGGAAGCCCGTCATGATCGTGATCATGCCCATCAGTTGCAATTACAACTGCAAACCCTGAGCAGCCAGCGGGATGGATTGAGCCAGACGATAGACCGCATGCAGCTGCAGAAAGAACGGTTGGAAGAACGGCTTGAAATGCTCAGAGAGTCCCGGGAAAGCGCGGAAGAACCCGTGGAAGATCTGCAAATGCAGCTTGAAGGGCTGCTGGATCGACGGCTTGCGGAAGAGGAAAAGCTTGGAGCGGCCCGTGATGCCTTGGAAGAAATCGATCGCGAAGTACGGGAAAAAGAGCAGGGCAGAAGTGGCACCGATCACCGGGTGCAGGACGTTCGTAGCAGGTTGGAAAAGCTGAAAATGGAATCTCAGGCCCTCGAGATCCGGGCGGGTAATCACATAGAGCAGCTTGAAGAGCTGGATGTGAAGTTGCAGGAAATATTGCCGCAACTGCCGGAAGGCGCCACCCAGGGTGAATGGGCAGAAGAGCTGGAAAAAATTGGTAATCGTATTCAGCGGCTTGGTGCCATTAACCTTGCGGCGATTGATGAGTATCAGGTGCAGAGCGAGCGTAAGACCTACCTCGACAGCCAGCATGACGATCTGACCGAAGCACTGGATATTCTCGATACTGCGATTCGCAAAATCGATCGGGAAACCCGTCAGCGCTTCAAGGAAACGTTTGATCAAGTGAATGCAGGCCTCCAGGCATTGTTCCCGAAGGTATTTGGTGGTGGCAACGCTTATCTGGAACTGACAGGTGAAGACCTCCTGGAAACGGGAGTGGCGATCATGGCGCGCCCGCCAGGCAAGAAAAACAGCACCATCCACTTGCTTTCAGGTGGAGAGAAGGCGCTCACGGCCATTGCGTTGGTATTCTCGATTTTTCAGCTTAACCCGGCGCCATTCTGTATGTTGGATGAAGTTGACGCCCCCCTGGATGATGCAAACGTTGGGCGTTATGCGAATCTGGTCAAGGAAATGTCAAAACAGGTACAATTTATATACATAACCCATAACAAGATTGCTATGGAAATGGCGGACCAGCTGATGGGGGTTACCATGCATGAACCCGGCTGTTCTCGCCTGGTTACTGTAGATGTGGAAGAGGCGGCCGCACTGGCTGAAGCCTGAAAACGTGTTGACCAGAAAACCGCCAAGAATGACAAAAAGGCCATGTGATGCGGCTTTGCGTTGTATTCATTACAGGCTTTTTTTAGAGTATCAACCGGGGCCCTTTATTCGCCCCCGGATCTGATCTGCAAACAGGACAGCAGCACTATGTCACTTAGGGAATGGTTAATTGCCATCGGCACCTTGGTTATCATCGCCATTGTTATCGACGGATTAAGGCGAATGCGTCGAGCCCGCAAAGAATCTATTGCGATTTCATCCGGTATGGGTGTTGATGACCTGAAAGAGTCACCGCTGGATGACTTCCATAATCCTGAGCTTCCCAACGGTGGGGCGAGGGCGATTTCAAAAGATACTTTGGAAGAACGTGGCTACGTGCGACGTGAAAAACCATCGCGCTTTCAGACAAAGCAACAGAAGCCAACACGACCTGTTCGGGAAACTTTTGCGGAAACTGAGTTTTCATCTGATGACACTTCATGGGAGCATAAGTCCCTCGAAGATAATGTAGATGGCCGGGAACTGGAAAACACAGATGAAAGCCACGATGAAGTCAGGTTGTCGTCTGCTGAACTGGATGATGTAACTGCTGATACCGGTTGGGGGGCATCAGAGGAAGATTTGCCTGTTTCCGAGCCTGCTGATAGTCCGGTTATTGATGTTGAAGAAGATACCGCCCGTCGAGAACCGCAGAAAACAACCGGTACAGATCAGCCTTTGGCGGGAGCCAATCGCCCGGAAGCCCGTGAGGTTATCGTTATTAACGTGCTTGCTCGTCAGGGGGAAGAATTCAGCGGAAGCGCTTTGCAGAAATTGTTTGAAGCATGCGGCCTGGCTCACGGAGATATGGAAATTTATCATCGGCATGAGGCAGAAGATACCACCAGCCCCGTTCAATTCAGCGTCGCAAACGCCGTAGAGCCGGGCACGTTCAAACCGAATGACGTGGCGGCCATGACAACGCCCGGCATCAGCTTTTTTATGAGTATGCCTGGGCCAACCAATGCGCTTCAGGCCTTTGATTTTATGCATGAAACCGCCCAGTGTGTGGTTCGTAATCTTGGTGGTGAACTCAAAGATGAGCGGCGCAGCGTGATGACAGCCCAAACCATAGAGCATTGCCGGCAGCGCATCCGTGAGTTTGAGCGCAAGCAGCAAACGCCACGCCACTGAGCCGGCCTGGAACAGAATTGAAATAACGATGCCCGGGCTTGTCCGGGCATTTTTTTGACAGCCAAGAGCACCAAGCTATGAACAAGCCGTTACCGGAAACTATCAAACGGGTAGAGGAATTGCGTTCTGCCCTTGATGAACACAATTACCGGTATTACGTGCTGGATGATCCCGGCATCCCGGACGCAGAGTATGACCGCCTGTTCCGGGAACTTCAGGCCCTCGAGGCAGAGCACCCGGAACTGAAATCTGCGGACTCGCCTACTCAGCGGGTAGGAAGCAGTGCGGAAACCAGCTTTGAGGAAGTTGTTCATCGCTTGCCCATGCTGTCGCTCGACAATGCTTTCAATGAAGACGAACTCCGTGACTTTGACCGTCGGGTCCGGGAGAGGTTGGGGACAGATAAAGACGTTGAATATGTTTGTGAGCCCAAGCTGGATGGCCTGGCGGTCAGTCTGCATTACGAACACGGTTCCCTCACGCGGGCGGCAACCCGGGGTGATGGTTATGCCGGCGAAGATATCACCGCTAATATTCGCACTATCCCATCGGTGCCATTGCGGCTCAGAGGCAGTGATGTTCCGGATCTTGTGGAGGTAAGAGGTGAGGTTTACATGCCTCTTGCCGGTTTTGAGGCGCTGAATTCGAGGCTGGAAAACCAGGGCGAAAAAGCTTTTGTAAACCCTCGCAATGCAGCGGCCGGAAGCTTGCGGCAGAAGAAATCAACGGTCACTGCACGACGGCCACTGGAAATGTGCGCATACAGTGTTGCGGTTACAGATGAGAGCTTGTTGCCGGACACACAGTGGGAGGGTTTGCAGCAGGTTCGGCGATGGGGATTCCGGATTAATCCTGAAATGCGTAAGGCTGTGGGCGCCGCGGAATGCCTGGAGGCTTATGAAGAACTACTGCAAAAACGCGGTGAGCTGCCCTATGAAATAGACGGCATCGTATTCAAGGTAAACCGCTTGGAGTACCAGCAAACCCTGGGGTTTGTTTCCCGTGCACCTCGCTGGGCTATTGCCCAGAAATTCCCCGCTCAGGAAGAGTTGACGGTTGTGGAAGATGTTGAGTTTCAGGTAGGGCGCACTGGTGCTGTTACACCGGTTGCGCGCTTGAAGCCGGTGTTTGTGGGGGGGGTGACGGTGAGCAATGCCACTCTCCACAACATGGATGAAATACGCCGTCTGGATGTTCATATTGGCGACACGGTATTTATCCGCAGAGCTGGTGACGTTATTCCAAAAGTTGTGAAGGTTGTTCTGGAAAAGCGCCCGGCACACGCACCGTCGGTTGAGCTACCCAAACAATGTCCGGTCTGTGACTCAGATGTTATCCAGATTGAAGGCGAAGCAATCGCACGTTGTTCTGGTGGCCTGTTTTGTCCTGCCCAAAGAAAAGAAGCTATCCGCCACTATGCCTCCAGAAAAGCCCTGGATATCGAGGGGCTTGGCGATAAGTGGATCGATATTCTGGTTGACCAGAACATGGTCAAGACCGTTGCAGATATCTACCTTTTAACTACCAAAGACTTGACCCGTCTGGAGCGAATGGGTGAAAAGTCGGCGGCTAATCTGATTGAAGCCATTGATCGCTCCCGGCGGCCAGTGCTCTGGCGCTTTCTTTACGCGCTGGGGATTCGGGAAGTGGGTGAAGCAACGGCAAAGTCCCTTGCATCGCATTTCGGCACTCTGGAAGCCATAGCAGAAGCAGGCGAAGATGCGCTCATTGCAGTACCCGATGTTGGGCCAATTGTCGCTGGCCACATCAAGAGCTTTTTCGAACAGCCACATAACCGTGAAACTCTCCAGGCTCTTCGCGCTGCGGGTGTGGAATGGCAGGAAGCACACATTACCACCGGCGAGAGGCCCCTCCAGGGGCAAACCTGGGTGCTGACTGGCACCTTATCCGGGTTGACTCGCGATGAGGCCCGGGCAAAGCTGGAATCCCTCGGTGCGAAGGTGGCTGGCAGCGTGTCGAAAAAAACCTCCTGTGTGGTGGCAGGTGAGGCCGCGGGCTCCAAACTCACAAAAGCCGAACAACTTGGCGTTCAGGTTATGGATGAAGCGGCTTTGGTGGATATGCTTAAGGAACACCAGCTGTTATAAGCACTGGCTTCACAGTTTTTGGGCAACTGCCGCAACGAAGTTTGGCTGGCCGGTGAATCTGAGAACTCGCGCAGATACCCCGTTTCCGAAACTGGCTAACATGGAGTCACTATGTAACTGTGTGTAAATCGGTGGTTTCTGCCAGGGTATACGCACTGCTATAACAACAACGTTCTGAAACGGATTTTTCCATGCGCGCCGAGTTGTTTCCCCGCCCTGTCACCGCTTTGCAGGTGAGTATTGTTCTGTCGCTTACGCTCATTGCTGCGGGCTGTAAAACCGAGAAGGACCCTGACCAACCAACTATTCTGGGTATTCCACCAGCGGTTGCCTACTTGGGCGTTGAGTATTATTACAACTTTGGTGCTTATGGCGGTGAGGACATACTTGATTACTCGCTGACCAATGCGCCTTCCTGGCTGGCTTTGGAAGACACCAGCAACAAAGCGCGACAAGGCATTATCATGCGTGGTGTGCCCGGCTTGAGTGGTGGTGCCCGAGGTGATGCAGATCTGGGCAAGCTGAAGAATATCAATCTGGTTAGCACTGATGGGCGAATGGCAGGCTCAATGCCTTTCGATATTGAAGTAAAATACAACGTGCTTTCGCTCGAAGCCGAGACGTTTACAGAAGGTGAATCGCCCTCAATTCCAGACAGTAATCGGGAGCGCTGCGAGTTGCCCGATCTGGAAACTCCTGGTGAGCACAGTTTTACCGTTAATACCTATGATTCTAATGGTGCAGTTACTGCAACTCCCCTTGATCTTACGTTGCCCACCCGGCCGGTTTTCGTAAAAGTACTGCTGGATCGTCCATCAGTAACTCGCGTGGCTGTCGCTTTCGAGTTGAAATCGGACTACGACCCACAAAATTGCGATCCGAACTATTCCGCGCCGCATCAACGTTGTGATCATAGCCGTGCCAACACTGGCGATGCTATCCCCGGTACCGATATTGTAGCCTTGGGCAGTGGTAGTGGAGCTCTGCTCGAAAACATCCCCTACCTCACATATGAAACTGACACATCAGGGACTTATCCCGGTGTATATACAGGTGGCGTAATCACCTTCGAACCCGGCATTACCGAATGCTACATTCGACTGGAAGTTGTGGATGATAGTTTTGCCGAGCCTACAGAAGTTGCGCAGTTACACCTGACAGAAGTGCGCTCTGGCCTTGCTGCGGTTGGACCGACCAATGAGGGTGCGCGCACCAACCTTGTCATTGATGACAACGAACCAAAGGTAACTCTTGAGACGGCCAAAGGTGGAGCACGGGATGCGCTGAATGTGGGCGATTCCCGTACCTATATTGCGCGCCTGACCGGTGAACGGAATGGGGAGGTTCGTGCGAAGCTGGGTCATACGGAAGATTCGTCAGCGCGCTTGAATACCGAATTTAGAACCAATCTTCTGAACGACGAGTTGGTTTTCCCCGAGGGCACGGATGAAGTTAGCTTCACAGTGACTGTTGAGAACCCGGCTTCCTACTTCAATGCCGGTCCCGATGATCGTTTTATACTGCTTGGTTTGGATACGCTCTATCAGCTCGGCCGAGAGAGCTACGCCCGAGCTGAAAGCGAAGACATGCTTCGCGTCAGCATTAATGAGCTGAGATGGCCATTGACCGTTGGCTCCAGCGCTGGCTTTGTTGCAACAGATGTTGCGGTAGGGCATGGGGGCAAAATGTTCGTAGGTGGGTACGATAGCAGCGATAGTGGCCGTGTATTCGTGAAGATATACGACCAGAAAGGGGATTTGCAGCAGCAGCTTCCAGTCTCGGAGCCCGGCGACCAATTGGCAGCACCGGATCCGGTAGTTGGCGTGGCAAGACGTGAGGTGGTTCAAAATAATATCCGTACGATCCGTTATGAACTTGTAGTGGCATACACTGCGGAGGGCCCGGCCAGTGGTACGACCGGGATCGGCGGGAAGGATGTTGTTTCCTCGTTGTATTGGTATGACGAGGCATCTAATGCTGGTGAGTACGTGGAAATCTGGACAACTCGCACTGGTACAGATTCCGACGACATAGTTCGCTGGGCGGGTATCAATCCTGCAAGCGGTTTTGTCGTGCTGGCTGGCGAAACCGAGGGTGTATGGCCGAATCAAACATCTGCTGGCGGTTTTGACAGCTTCCTGCAGCGTATAGATTCATTGCCTGACGGGAACACCTTTGCTCCGACATTAGCCTGGACTCGCCAAGCAGGGTCCATTGGAGACGACCGTGTCGCTGGCGCAAGGGCTTCGGGGCTAAGTCCGATATTGTTTGGCTCTGCCACGGGTATGGTCAATGGTGAGCCCTCGTTGGGCGGCGAAGATGCCTATTTTTACAGTGCGGTATCGAAAGAAGGTGAACTTAACGTGCGCCAGCGGGGCACAGATGCAAATGAGCATGTTACTGATGGCGTAGCAGAAGGAACCACTTTGTGGTTGCTAGGAAACAGCGACCACCAATACACCGTAGTACAGGACGGCGAAGACAATTTGAGTCTGACAAGTCAATCAGGCTCCAGCCCGAGTGGCTTCATACTGGGCTATACAATCGACGGCGAGATTGTTCGGTCCTTTAACATGAATGATGAAAGCGACGTTTCTGGCGAGCAGTTTGCGGCACTAACCAGCTTTTTCGGAGACTTGATTGCCGGAGGCGTTACTGATGGTGATTTCACCGGCTCAGCATTAACCAGCGGCTCACAAACCGGGATCGTTACCCGGGTGTCTCTTGTACCCGAAGACGAACCGGGTGCAGAAGCTCCGGCATACCGTAACGAGTGGCGCTTTCAGATGAATGCTGTGAATTCGGAAGTTACAAGGCTGGCTAATTACCGGGATGACGAAGTGGTGGCTCTGGCACGTATTGGGACGGACTGGACGATATTACTGCTAAGTCCTGAAGGTGCGCTGCTGACACCCTAGTCTGCAGAATGTTTGCTGCTCTTGATATTCAAACACTACCCTGCTGTCCGCCCACGCTGGCGTACAGGCGAAGGTAGTCAGTGCTGGTAACAACACCCATGGGTTCGCCTTTGGCATCAATCACAAGGGCGGCATTAAGTTGGTGTGCCAGCATCAGTCTTGCTAGCTGGTGAGCATCTGTTTCAGGAGAGGCCGTAAGGAATGCTGGCAACTCTATTTGAGTCAGGCTTTGATTCATTGCATCGGCTTGGTGTTCGTGGAGCCATGCCAGAAGCCATTGCTGGGCTACCAGCCCCGCAATGTGCGTATCAGCCGTTACCACCAGATGATTGGCGCCTTGCTCGTCCAGCATGGTGATCGCTTCGGCTACCGTCGCAGAGGCGGGTAATGAGTAGAGTACAGGTGAGCAGATGGACGATACCGGCAGATAGGGCCGTTGGTCTTTGCGCTCTCCTGAAGCGGCAGCGCCATACTCTTCCAGTGCACGATGTCGACCCGACCGTGCAGCAAGCTGAAACTCGGCATCCGTAGCTTCGCCACGCTCAGGATTGATGGCCTGGCTCTCTGTCAGCTCGCTGACATCACCCACGCGTCGCCCCCGAAATACTTCCGGCAACCTTGTCCCTACTGGACGACCTGGTTCGCTAACAAAAATGGACACCTGTCTTACCCTCTGGAGAACAGACCTATCTGTTATGTGTATCGGCGCCTTGGCGCGGAGCATTAGCTAAAATTGATTACGAAGACGCCACATTTGGCCTGTGCATACGGCCAGTAGCCAGTTTTTTGGCCAGGGACTCGGGCAGAGCAGTTGGTTGCCCGGTAACCTGATCTGCAACAAATTCTGCAAGCAGGGGCGCATAGGTAAGACCCTTGCTACCCAGGCCCGTAAAAAGGTAAAGCCCCGCCGCAACGATTCCGTCTTCGTCATAGAAGGGGCCTGCAACCGGTTGATAATCATGGGTTGTGCACCGAAACCCAACACGGCCACCAAGTTGCTCTGGCAGATCCTCGCTTGCCATGTGGGGTGGCATCATTTGCGGAACCATGGCAGAAAGGGCCCGGATATTCTCACGGTGGCTTTCGGTTGTGGGATATGGTTCATGGCTGTGAAGATCAAAGGTGGCGCCAATCACCGCCTGCTGCTGACCTTCAAGACCGTGGGCAGGGTTGAGGTACCGAGCTCCACAGATAACTGCTCGGTGCCGGGTGGCAAGGGGTTCAGGTAGATGAGTGACCTGCCCCCGAATGGCCTTGAAGCGAAACGTACCTGAGCCTGGAATCAGTTGCGGGCTCAGGTGCCCGGCACAAATAACAACTCTGTTCGCTGTGATGTTCGGGCTGTCAGTGTTTGGTGTGAACAGGAGCCATTCATCACCGGATGCAGCCATTTGCCTTATGGAGCAACCAAACAGTTTTTGTATGCGAGGGTGCACGGTAAGTGCCTTGCAGAGATTGCTTGGCTCAAGCCACCCGTTGCCCGGAAACCACAATCCACCGGTCTCCAGTGTTGCGCCAGTCAGTACTTCTGCTTTTTCCCGGGATACTTGTTGCAGGACATCTTGCGGGTATTGGTTGCGCTCGATAAACCGGCGCTGACGATCCTGCTCGTTGTCATTCCAGGCTAGTTGAAGCAGGCCAGTAGGATGCCAAAATGGCCCTCCATGAACCCTGTAATAGCGCTGACTGAACGTCAGCGCAGAGAGTGCGAGTTGGGTCTGGTGATTAAACTCCACGCCTAGCTTGACGTACATCGCTCCTTGCAGGTTTCCGGAGGCGGCGGAACCAGCGTCGTTTGCGGAGTCAACGAGCGTGACGGAATAGCCTCGTTGCGCAAGGTTGTTTGCAAGCAGGCAGCCTGCAATGCCGGCGCCAATTACTGCAACAGAAAAGCCTGATTCCACAGACTTGCCCTGTGTCAGAGAAGGCTGATCTTCGGGCTGAAAGACTCCGCTGAAACTACCAGGCTGAACGTCGGGTTTATCGCAGGAGATTTTGTGAAATCCTGCTTCTTCGAGCGCGAACTGGAATGCCTTGTTAGCTTTTACGGCAGCGAGTGTGGTGCCGGGCTTGCTGTGCTTGCAGACGTGTTTGATGGTCTTGTTTGGGTCTACTTCCCCGCTTGCGGCGTGCGAGCAGTCGTCAAGAAACCAGGCGTCGACCATAAAAGATGGAGTGTCGTAAGCTTTGTGCGTATCACCGAATATAAGGGTCAGGCGCACACTGCCACCAGCCAATACCAAGCGGTGGGTGCCACGAATCAGTGCCGGGTAGTTGGCAATCAGTTCAGCCGAGACGTTGTTCAGCTCTGGCCACCGGGAAAGCACTTTTTCAAGATCTTCACGGCTTAGCGGAAACGGCACAGCGGAGACAAAATGCAGAGTGGCTGAATGCGATGGACCAAAAGCTTGCCAAGCCTGCCATGTGGCAAGAAAATTAAGGCCCGAGCCGAAACAGTTTTCGGCAACCACAAAATGACCTGCCTCCGGAACCTCAGAAAAACGTGCGGGCAGTTGATTGAGCTCGATGTATGCCTGACTGGATTCTGACATGCCATCGAACCAGCTCATTTCCGCTGGCGTTATAGCGGGCGGAACAGGTGAGCGGTTCATGGCGGTGCCGGGCCGTGTTGCGTTACTCAACCAGAGTAACGCTTTCAATGATTACAGGGGTTACGGGCACATCGGCCATTCCACGCACACGTGCAGTTTTCACTCCGGCAATATTGTCTACCACGCCCATTCCGGCTGTTACCTTTCCAAAAACTGCGTAGCCGGCTCCCCGAACACCCGCATTCAGAAAATCGTTGTTTGCGACGTTAACGAAAAACTGGGAAGTGGCAGAATCGGGAGCATTCGTCCTTGCCATAGCAACAGTGCCACGTAGATTAGGCAGTGTTGGAGAGGCTTCGTTTCTGATGGGTGAATGGGTGTCCTTACGGGTCATGTCTTTTGTAAACCCGCCGCCCTGAATCATGAATCCCGGTATAACCCGGTGGAAAATTGTGCCGTCAAAAAAACCTTCACGGGCATACTGCAGAAAATTTTCTACGGTTTCCGGAGCTACGTCTGGGCGAAGTTGCAATTCGATAGCACCCTGGTTGGTCAGGATGCGCACTTTTGGCAATTCCTGGGTTGCACTATCTGCATTGGTCTGGGCGCTTGCATTAAGTGTAACCAGCGACAGGCCAAGAAACATAAGTACGACCTGGATCACAATGCTCAAGGGTTTTACCAAATTTGTCATTACCGGGATCTCGCTTAGTGTAGTCGTGAGTGAATTTCCTGTAATAATCAGGGAAGTTAATCAGTGCTCTGATCTTAACAGATATGTTTGATTTTACGGGATACACGTCTGAGCAGAATGTGCGGTTATCAGCTAATATTTTGGTACTAATTAAGTAGTAACTTACTCACCGGGCCGGGTTGTACGGTAATCACTGCGGGAAATGGGAGAGGCTTAGTGAGATTCCATAAAGGGTTTGAGGAAAAGTCACGACTCGGGCGGTTGCTGGTTAATCGTGGTTATTTGTCAGAGAGCCAGGTTGAGGAGGGGCTCAGACTACAGCGTGAGAGCGGTATACGGCTGGGTGAGGTGTTCATCACGGCAGGCTGGATAACCGAGAAAGAACTCGGCCGTGTGTTGAAGCACCAGTCCCGTTATCGTAGCGCTGCCGCAATGGTCACCATGGCAACACTACCATTTCAGCCTTTGGTTACATTTGCAGCGAGTAATAACGCCAATGCCGCTCAGGTGGCAGAAGCCGGTCAGTTATTTGATGCGGCTGGAATGTCGCCGCTGACAGAGGATGAGCTGTCGGCAGTTGCGGGACAAGGCAACAGCTCTTTGTTTGATCGGGTTGATATTGTCAGCAGTATGGCTGGCGGCTCTGGTTCCGACGAGGGTGCCGGCCAAGTGGAGCCGGATGTCATAGAAGGCATGAAGCTCACAGCCAATGTGTTTTTCCCGGTACTTAATGTTCTGGATTCAGACCTTACGATCACCGGAGTTCATTATCGTGAAGGGGAGCCACGTTACACGGTGGCAGAGAATGGCCGGGTATCCATGGCATTCCCTGAGCGAATTGAGGAGATCCGCATGGACAACATTCGGGTCAGGGGTGGGGGTAGCCCATCCATGGGCAACGTCAGTATTCAGGACATCAGCTTTCACCCCGATTCCAGAATGACTATCTATACGAGATAATCAGGCGCTGGCAAGCACAGTTCGGCTTGATACGGTTGTTTGCTGGCCCTTTGCACCATATAGTTTTTGCTGGCCTGAGGCGCCCCGGAATATGTCTGTAAGCCGGGTAAGGCGTTTTTGAAGATGGTTTATGATACGCCCGTTATTCTCATTGAGAACATGGCATTCCCGAAGCTTTGAATCGGCTTCTTGCCAAAGGGCGTAAAGCTCATCAAGTCCGGCACTGCGAATAAAGCGGGAGGGGTCGCCAGAGTCTGGTCGAAACCCCATTGCCACAAGCGTGCGGATTTTTTGCTTGGCACGTTCTCGAATTTCCCCCAAGATCGCGTTTTTTTCTCGCGTCAGAGTATCGAGTGCTTTTGTATCGGAGCCGGACAGGCAAGTTTTTTCGTTCTTCAGGATATCCGCCAGGGTTTCAAGCTGACGGATATCCAGCGAAAGGAGATTCTTCAGATCATCAATTGCAGCCATGATTTACTCACCCAAAAATGCTTTCATCCATATCAAGCATTTTTTGGGCCAGTTTTCCTGCATCAATTTTATAGGTGCCGTTTTCCAAGGCTGAACGAATTTGCTCGATTCGCTCGTCATCCATTTCAGGATAATCCCCCAGCTTTTGCTCCAGCTGCTTGAGGTTTCGGGCCTGGCTGCTCAGGTTTACGTTTTCGCCGCGGGCGCTCTGAGCCTTGGCATTTGCCTGCTCGGGGGCTGCTTGCTTGGCGCTCTGAGCATTAGCGGACTTGTCGGCCGTGGTTCTCTGGGTGTTGACCTGGCCTTGGCCAATTCCATTTAAGTCAACTGACATATCAATACCTGCTTTACGGTGACGCCACACATGTTGTGGGCTGACTCTGGTTTATATCCACTTAACGGCTAGTGGCTGGCATACTTTAGGGGCAAATTATCAAATCTTGTTAGCATTTTGTCACAAACCTGATCCCGCCTTGGGCGGGGTGCTCCGCCGGCATGTTTTTGCCGCCGGAAGGGGGTTGCCGTGAGCATGTCACATCGGCACTTCAACATGCCCGGGAGCGGTTACATTCGCCTTTACCGTGCGGGCTGAGCCAAGGTTTTCCACAAGTACTTGCTCACCCACCGACGCACTGGCCAGAGCCTTACCGCGGGAGCGCACTGAAAAGGGCCCCCGGCGGGCGGTAATAATAACATGATCGCCGCGGCTGACAGCGATTGGTGCGTCCAGAAGATCAGGAGTGAGTACCGAGCCGGCGTTTACGGGCCGGCGTATAATCATGCCCTCAATCATCTGTGAATCAGTTATTATTCCCCGTCGGCTGGCGTTAAGCACAACATCGCGGGTTTCAAGCATGTTGCCTGTTACGCGTTCACCTCTTCCGAGCGGGCGGGCGGCGACCAGGGCAGGGCCACTGATGGATACCGTGGTCGTTACAAACATTCGCCACGGGCGATCGCCGGCGCAAGCTATCTGAACTGACGGGTGTTCACTTTTCCATGGATCACCTGTGAACTCTATATCCAGATCGTCAGAGCAGGCGGCTAATGCAAGCCTGTTGTCAATGTTGCCGGTCTCAAAGGCAACTTTGTAGCCTCTTTCGGTCTGGGTTGCGGCAAAGGTCTCAAGGAATGCTGCTGTTGCTTCGCGAATCTCGTCGGCGGTTGTTCTTGCCTGCACTTGGTTGGCGAATGTCGCTGCGAGCATGATCCATACTAAAAGCTGGGTGCGCATATCTGCTGGTTTGTCCTATGCTGTCAGTAATACGGCAAATGCTACTGAAAATACCTAAGGATTGCGGCGTTCTGGCCGTTAAACAGGCCTGACCGCTTTCAGGCGACGTTATCGCGTCGTCCTGACAACTTAACGTAATAGAAAGCAAAATGTATGCCGGTGCTAATTACTGGCCAGGGGAGACTGCGATGGCAGGGGTATTGGATAGTGTAAATCAGCGCACGCAGCTGGTCGGACAAAACCGTCTTGAGCTCCTGCTTTTCCGTTTACGTGGGCGTCAGATATACGGCATCAATGTCTTTAAGGTGAAGGAAGTGCTGCAGTGCCCCAAGCTGTATTCCATGCCTAACAGCCGTGCGGTGGTTCGTGGTGTGGCACATACTCGGGGTGAAACCATTCCGGTTATTGATCTGAGTATGGCTATTGGCCTGCCGGGTATTCCTCAGGAGGAGTTGCCCAATAGTTTTGTGATCATCACTGAGTACAACCGAAAGACCCAGGGTTTTTTGGTTACGGGCGTCGATCGGATCCTGAATATGAATTGGGAAGACATTCTTCCTCCTCCTAAGGGGGCGGGTAAGGATATCTATCTTACAGCTGTCACTAAAATTGATGACAAGTTGGCGGAAATCATAGATGTAGAGAAGATTCTTTCCGAAGTTTCTCCGAGTAGCGATGATGTGACTGAAGCAGTTCGGAGTAAAAGTGCGGAAAGAGTGACGGGGCATCTGCCAGTTCTGGTGGTGGATGACTCTTCGGTTGCGCGCCGGCAAATAGAGCGCTGTCTTACAGCCATTGGCATGGAAGTAATATTGCGGAACGATGGGAAACAGGCGCTCGAATACCTCAAGGAAGTGACGGCGGATGGCTCAAAGGCAACCGATCATTTTTCATTGATTATCTCGGATGTGGAAATGCCCGAAATGGACGGGTATACACTGGTCACGCGAATCAAGAGTGATCCCGCACTCAGTGGGCTGTTTGTTATGCTCCATACTTCACTGAGCGGTGTGTTTAACAAGGCGATGGTGAAGAAAGTCGGTGCTGATGATTTTATGGCAAAGTTCAGTCCGGATGAGCTGGCTGAACGGATCATGGAAGTGTTAGACCAGAGCTGACGCTTTTTCGGCAGGAAATTCATACAGAACTGAGATCCAATGAAAGCAGAAATTACCCCACAGGAATATGAAGCCTTCAAATCGTTCCTGCAGGATGCGTGTGGTATTTTGCTGGGCGAAAACAAGCAGTACCTGGTGAAAAGCCGTTTGCGGCGGATATTGGAAGAAAACGATCTGAATTCTCTGGGTGATCTGCTTGGGCTTTTGAAAAAATCTGGCAGGGCAAGCCTCAGAGAGGTGGTGATCGATGCAATGACCACCAACGAAACCCTGTGGTTCCGTGATAATCATCCTTTCCGTATTCTCCAGGAAAAACTGCTCCCTGAGTTTGCCGAGCGCTCGCCTGCGACCCCATTGCGAATTTGGTCAGCTGCCTGTTCGACGGGTCAGGAGCCGTACTCGGTTGGTATGATTGTGGATGAGTTTCGGCGCCAGAAGCCCGGCAAACTACGCAATGTTAAGGTAACTGCGACGGATATATCCAAAAGCGTGCTTGAAGTCGCCCGCCGAGGTGAGTACGAGATGATCGCTATTGGCAGGGGCTTGTCACCTGAACGTCAGAGAGAATTTTTTACACCTTCTGCAAATGGCGGCTGGCAGATTCGGCCCGAAATCAAAAGCATGGTGGAGTTCAAGGAGCTTAACCTCCTTGAGCGCTATA
The DNA here is from genome assembly GCF_031631795.1 of Marinobacter xiaoshiensis. Taxonomy (NCBI): domain Bacteria; kingdom Pseudomonadati; phylum Pseudomonadota; class Gammaproteobacteria; order Pseudomonadales; family Marinobacteraceae; genus Marinobacter; species Marinobacter xiaoshiensis. Next base: position 23,534 of record NZ_JAVMBO010000010.1, on the reverse strand, counting down.
TGCTGGGCAAGTTCGACATTGTCATGTGCCGCAACGTGTTGATCTATTTCTCTGCAGCCCACAAGAAGGATATTCTCACCCGTATCCACGCCACCCTCAATCCCGGAGGCTATCTGATTTTGGGCGCATCAGAGTCGCTTAATGGCTTGCCGGACCTTTACGAAATGGTTCAGTGTCACCCCGGAATCATTTACAGGAAAAAATAAGCAATGCCTTTCAACGTATGGGTGCTGGTAGCTGCCCAGGCGCTAGCCATGTGCACAGCGCCTTTTATTGTGTTTATAGGAAGCATTCAGGGGCGTCTGTTGGCGCCGGCCCCGGAATACGCAACGCTGCCTGTCGGATTGGTGGTGGTGGGCACTGTACTTGCAATCAAGCCTGCTACCTGGTTGATGGAGCGGTTGGGGCGCAAGCAGGTAATGCTGCTTGGAACCTCTATGGGGATGCTGGCGGGCATTCTTGGCGCCCTGGCTTCGTGGTTGGCCCTGTTCCCATTGCTTTGTCTGGCGGCAGTGGTTGGTGGAACCGGGCTGGCAGTGGTGCATCAGTATCGCTTTGCTGCGATGGAATCAGTGCCTCCCAGCATGGCTGGGTCAGCTGCTTCGCGAGTGTTGCTTGGCGGTCTCATTGCTGCCTGGCTTGGGCCTGAGATTGCGGCACTAGGCAGTGGGGCGGGAACAGATCATCCGTTTCTCACAAGCTGGCTTGCGCTGGCGGCTGTCCAGTTTGCAGCGCTTGTAATACTGGGGCTGGGTTATCGGGCGAAGAGTGAGTTGGTAAGGGCTGCTCACGCGAGCGGCGGCGGCCGGCCAATGAAAGAAATTCTCGCCAACCCGCTGATCTGGGTGGCCATCAGCGGCGCTGCGATCGGCTATGCCGTGATGAGCTTTATCATGACGGCAACGCCACTCAGCATGACGGAAATGGCGGGGCATGATCTGGATGATGCCAAGCGTGTTATCCAGCTGCACATCATGGCCATGTATTTGCCATCGCTCATCAGTGGCTGGCTTACACGGGTTGTCGGTATACCCCTTATGATGGCGGCCGGGCTTCTTGCTTATCTTGGGTGCATTGTTCTGGCTGCCAGCGGTATCGAATTTCACCATTATCTTTCGGCGCTGGTGTTGCTGGGTATTGGCTGGAACTTTCTGTTTGTGGGCGGCACCACATTGTTGCCGCGTGGCTATACAGATGCGGAACGGTTCAGGGTTCAGGGCCTCAACGATGTGTTCGTGTTCGGCTCCCAGGCCACAGCGGCCTTGTCGGCCGGGGTAATACTGTCATGGGTTGGCTGGTCTGCGCTCGTCATGGTCGCTGTACCCTTCCTGGTCATCCACGGGCTGCTTATGGTGTTCTGGTTAACTCGAGGGGCAGGTGGCCGGTCTTTACCCAGATAACCGTCTCTTGCTCCACAAACGGGTGGTGCTGGCTCAAGTGCGGGCTCCTTATCCATGTACCTTCAGGATAGCGCCCGTACTCGTCACAAAACTCACCTGAAAGAACGAATATTTCTTCGCCTCCGAAGTGTCGGTGAGGCTGAAATATTTCATTGGCGGGCCATTTCACCAGCGCTACATGCTCGTGCTCAAATTCATGCAGCGGCATTACTTCAAGGCCACCGATCCCGGGTAACCAGTCGGTATTGCTGGTGTCGACTCGCACGGTGCTGAGGTCTCGTTCATCAAACTGGTGCAGCTTTACCAGTAAAGTACAGCCAGGCTTGCTGAACGGGGCGTGCCCGCTTCCGGGCGGGTTTCTCAAGTAGGTGCCGGCAGGGTAATCACCATTTTCGTCCGAAAATACACCTTCCAACACCAGGATTTCTTCGCCGAGAGGGTGCTCATGCCGGCTGAATGAGGCGCCAGGCTCATAGCGAACAATGCTGGTAGCATGGCCTCGCTCGGCTTCCTCCCTTGCTAACGGCTTTCTGACAACGCCGCTGGCAGGGCTGGCAAGCCATTCCTGTTCGTTTGTGTGGATGACCACCCTGCGGTCAAAATCCATGTTCAGCATTATGTGCCTCTTCGAGAACTGTCGAGTTACTTGATTAACATCTGAATATCACGAAAGGCGGGGTGCCTGCAGTGCCCCATCCATTCAAAGGCAGCCATCTCGACCGTGACAATACGCGCGCCGCTCGCGCTGAGCCGATCAAGCGCAACATCCCGATCAAACTCGTTCCGGGACCCTGTAGCATCGGCAACAACCCATACCTTGTAACCCGCATCAATCAGGCTGAGGGCCGTTTGCATCATGCAAACATGGGTTTCGCAGCCGGCAATAATAATATGCTGCCGACCTTCGGGTAGGCTTTCCACCAATCCGTCGGGGCAGGCATCAAAGTGGTACTTTGCAAGCGTGTGGTGGCAAAGCTCCTTCACCGCCTCTATATTTGGCCCCAGTTTTTCTGGCAGCTGCTCGGTTGCCACAACGGGGATATCCAAAAGTCCTGCAATTGTTGCGAGGGTTATGCATCGGCTGACTACGTCCTGGCCATAGGCAATGGCTGGCATCAGCTTTTCCTGAACGTCTATCAGCAAAAGAATCGATTGGTCGGGTTTCATTAGCATGGATAGCCCCCCAGGCTTGAATAACATACTGAACAGATTGGAAATGCCATGATACTCCCAACGCGAGTAGCGAGCACCTTACTGCCTATTATTGGTGCAAACCGGAAATTTTGCCGGGATTTATCCCAAGGGAGTTGCCAAGCGCCCCTAAAACCATTAAAGTTTGCGCCCTCAAATGAGCGACGATATTGCTGATTTGAAACAGGTTATTGGAGAGGTGGCCGAGTGGCTGAAGGCGCACGCCTGGAAAGTGTGTATACGTTAATAGCGTATCGAGGGTTCGAATCCCTCTCTCTCCGCCAATACTGAACCCCAGCAGAAGTGCTGGGGTTTTTTATTGTACGTGTCAAAGCCACTTTCTGGCTTCCGCAATCACTGTATGCATTCTGCTCTGCAAGGACTGCTCGCGCCGAACGACAAGGTACAAGGTCTCACTGACGGGTTTCGTCAATTGATGGCTTTTGATGGTCTGCGGCCGATTGAAGGCCTCAACTGCGTGAGCCGGCAATACGGTAAATCCCAATCCCATGCTAACCGGTTCCAGGATCAAGCCAATCTGGTTTGAGAAGCCATTCCTTTTAAACAGATTGCTGTGCTGAAACTGTGGGAAGTTGGCGCTAAGCAGCATGTTGGCATGATGGGCACCATCAGGGTGATCGATAAAGCCTAACTGTGTTAACGCGTCCCAACTTGGCTCAGAGACATTCGCAGGTGTCACCAGAAGCAAGGGCTCATGTGCAATCGCTTGGCAGCTCACTTTCTCGAGGGTTGGGGCGCTGGTCATGAATCCAATATCGGATTTGTAGTCTGCGATCGCATTTTCAACATCCGTGTTTGGTGCGAATCGGTAGTCAATCGACAGTTCGGGGTGCTTGCTCTGCAACTCAAGAAGGTGCGGGTAAAGCTTAAGACCTATGCTTCCTGGCGACGTCAGCCTAACCAGCCCCTTGTATGGAGGATCCTCCGCTATTCGTTGATCAAGACTCGATAGCGCCTGAATGAGAGTGCGCCCTTCAGCGAAAAGGCGTTCGCCTGCATCCGTGAGTGAAAACTGCTTACCTTCCCTTAGAAGTAGCGCTACTCCTAATTGATCTTCCAGTTTCCGTACATGCTGGCTAACGCCGGATTGAGTCATATGGAGGCGCTCAGCTGTACGAGTGAAGTGCCCTGTTTCAACCAGCGTGCAGAAACTGCGTAGCCATGTCGTGTTAATCATTACAAAACGTACTCATTGTTATGACGAATGATAATTTTACGTAATCACTCTGCATTTGTAACCTGAAGCGAGGTTTAAACAGGAGAGCAGAGCATGAGTAACGTATATCCAAGAAACTTTTCACACATTGGGCTTTCAGTCCCCAACCTGGAAGAAGCGGTTAAATTCTATACCGAGGTGATGGGTTGGTATCTGATCATGGAACCGACTGAAATCGTCGAGGATGAAAGTGCCATTGGTGAAATGTGTACAGAAGTATTCGGGAAAGGTTGGGGGAGTTTTCGAATTGCTCATATGTCGACCGGTGACAGGGTTGGGGTAGAGGTGTTCCAGTTCAGAAATCAGACTAACCCGGAAGATAACTTTGAATATTGGAAAACCGGCATTTTCCATTTCTGTGTGCAGGATCCGAATCTTGAAGAGTTAGCTGATCGGATTGTTGCGGCGGGTGGCAAGAAGAGAATGGAAAAGCCGCGGTACTACTACCCAGGCGAAAAGCCTTACCGCATGATCTATATGGAAGACCCGTTTGGTAACATTGTGGAGATTTATAGCCACAGCTACGAGCTGATATACAGCGAGGGTGCATACTGAGGCCGGCCCCGATGCTAGCATCGCCTCCAGACCAGCAACCGGTTGTTGGCAGGCATTTCGAAGTCGGATTCCAGAACCAGCCCGATCGCATCGCCGGTTCGTTTGAGGTCATCCATATCCCGAATACCCATTTCCGGGTTTTGCTGCTTCAGATGAGTATCAAACTGCCGGTTGCTGGGGCTTGTGAATTGGCCTCCGTAGTTGAAAGGCCCGTACAGGCAGAAGGCTTCGCCCGCATTGAGAATGGCAGCCACGCCCCGGAACATTGCTTCAACCTCAGGCCAGGACATGATGTGTGCTGTGTTGGCAGAGAAAACACCATTGATTGGCGGGAGTCGCCAGTCAGGCGCGCTGACATCCAGAGGCAAGGGGGTGTTGATGTTGGGCAGGTTCGCATCTTCCAGCCAAGGCATACACAGCTGAGCATTACTTGGGTGGTCGCTGGGCTGCCACTGAAGGTGCGGAAGGTGCTGGGCAAAATGAACCGCATGCTGCCCGGTACCTGTGCCAATTTCCAATAGAATTCCAGGCTCATTGAACACAGTGGCAATCTTTTCGAGAATAACTTGTTTGTTGTTCTCGCAGGCTTGGGAGTACGGCTTTCCGTCAGTCATTGGAGGCTCTGATTGGTTGTTGGAGGTTCGAGCGTAGACAGATGTTTATATCAGGCCAGCGCCCTTCAGGACAAATACCCCCAAGGTTACGGTGACGCTTGCCATCAGTGTGGTTATTGCAATGATGTTCGCCGCCAATCGGTCGTTGCCGCCAAGCGCCTTGGCCATCACAAAGCTTGCAGCTGCTGTCGGACTCGCGAAGAACAAGAACAGTAGGCCAAGCTCGGGCCCCGAGAAACCCACCGCCCAGGCAGCGCCAGTGCACAGTGTTGGCAAGAAAACCATTTTCATCAGGGATGAACTAAATGCCGTTGAGCTGTCATTGCGCAGGGCGCTGAAGGACACGGTTGCGCCGATGCATAACAAGGCCAGTGGAAGGGTGAGCGATGCAAAGTAGTCGCCACTGGTAAGAATCCATTCTGGCAATTGCAGATCAAGCCAGGCCACAGGGATGGCGGCGAATACTGAAAGTATCAGCGGATTGCGCAGGATATCCTGAAAAATACGGTGCCATTGGGCGGATTGCCCGGGCTGATAGGCAGTGAGTACGATCACAGAAAGCGCATTGTAGGAAAGAATGACTACAGCCAATAAAATGCTACCCGCCGAAAGACCAAAGTCTCCGTAGAGGTTCGCTGCCAGTGCGAGCCCGACAATACCGCAGTTGCCCCGGAAGGCGCCCTGAACATACACACCGCGATCTTCGTGGGCAACGCGCCAGCGCGCCCATAGCCAGGCCAGGGCGAAGCTGGCGAGGGTGGCAAAAAGATAGAAAGTTAGCAGGCGCAGATTCAGTGAGGTGCTGAGATCAGCTTTTATGATGCTCAGAAACACCAGTGTTGGCAGTGTGGCCTTGAATACCAGTGCAGAAGCTGTGTGAACGAACGTATCGTCAATCCAGCCAACCCTTCGTAATCCAAGCCCGATAAACACCATGGCAAAAACCGGGAGGGTGGTTTCCAGTGTTTGTTGGAAGAGTGTGATCAAATCCATGTAAGGTGGCCGAAAAGCTGAAGAGTTGAGTGTGTATGATAGATCTGACGGAACGGTAATGAAATCACTTGCCGAAGCCCGTAAAGGGTGGGCTATAGTATGGTGCAACCGATAACATCAAAAAGGCCCAGCATGAACGCCGTTAATCCTACGCCGGAACAGCTGAAGAAGGTTCTGGCTGATACGCCCAAAGACCAGCCAGTGGTAATGCTGAACCTGCTACGGTTTCGCGACAAAGCAAGTTATGTCGATGAATCCGGTGAGCGAAGCGGTCGAGAGGCATACCAGCTTTATATGCAGGAAGCGGCTGCGTGCGTGAGCGCTGTGGGTGCCGAAGTTATCTGGTCTGGTCGTAGTGTTGGTTCTCTTATTGCACCGCCTGATGAATCCTGGGATCAAGTGCTGCTCGTGCGTTATCCGTCAATTGACGCATTTATGGCAATGATTCAAAGCTCTGAATACAAGGGTGTGGTTAAACATCGCACCGCTGCTTTGAGTGATTCGAGACTGGTTGCCAATCTGGAAGGTCAGCGCTGAGGCAATACTTCAGCCCGCGAGCCCTGAATCCAGTATGCCAGTCTGTCGTATCAGCATGTATGCCGCTGTGCCTGCAGCGATAGAAAGTAGGGCATTGCGGCGCCAGAGATGAATAATCACCACAAGCATTCCCGCCAGAATGGCATCAAGCCCGGGCACTGTGGCTGACCAATCCCCTGAACGCTGCAAAAACACAGTCGCCAGCAAAGCCATAACTGCCGCCGGTAAGTATCGCCCCAGGTGCTTGATGAGTGGATGCTCGGTATGACGTTCAAAAAACAGAAACGGTATGATTCTGGTTGCGAAGGTTGCGATTGCAGCAACAGCCACAAATGCCGCCAGATACACTGTATCAGACATGACTGTGGCCCTCCGCGATGGATTTGGTGCGCAGGTGCCGGTACTGCAGCAGTAGCACAGCAGTCACTATGGCTATAGCGCCAATTAGCTGATGCGCCGGTGGTAGCAGGATCATGGCAACACCGGCAGCTGCTGCGCCAGCCCACACCGGAAACGCATCCCCCAAGGCTTTGAACTGTTCAATTGTGAGTACGATAAATAGCGCCACAAGTGCAAACTCGATTCCTGTGCTGTCGAACGCCACGTTACGACCCAGAAGCGCCCCCAGAGTGCAGCCAATCACCCAGTAAACCTGATTGAAGGCCGTTATACGGAAATCCACGTCCAGCTCATGAAGTCTATCCTGAGTGCGCGCCCGGCTGGTGAGAAGTGAGTAGGTTTCATCGGTAAGGCCAAAAATAAGATAGAGCTTGCGCCAGCCGGCCCCTCGGAACTGCCCGAGCAGAGACAGGCCATAGAAAAGATGGCGGGCGTTGAGTACAAACATAGCGATGAATACTTCCAGCAAGCCGGCGCTCGCCGCTAACAGGCTGACCGCGAGAATCTGGCCGGCCCCAGCGTAGATTACTACGCCCATGAGCGGTGCTGCCCACCATGCGTAGTCGAGCTGAGTTGTGAACAGCACCCCGAAAGCCATGCCCAATGGGAGGTAGCCGAACAGGATTGGTAGTGTGAGGCGAAAAACCAGAGAGTTCATTAGCATCCAAACATTCTGAAAGTGAAGGATGATAGAGAATCGATCCGAATTTTGAAAGTGGGTATAGTGGCCCGTACAGGAGATACTATGAATCATGAAACCGGGCACCAGTCACAATCCGATCCTCGCGAGGAAAAGTTCATTGTAGACAAGGAGTTGTTGACCGAGGATCAGTTGCTTGGCTTGGCAGAAGAGTACTGTACTCGCTACCATGGTCTAAATGATAACGAAAACCCCTTGGCAGAACTGAGCGGCGTGCAGGCGGCAATCAAGAGGGGAGATCTGGTGGTTTGGTTTGATCCGGTAGAGAACACTGCCGGGCTTGGCGTACCGGAATGAGTGCTCAACCTCGAAGAGTATTTCGGTTTGCACCTACCCGGGGGCGACCGTAACCGGTACAATCGCGCAGTTCTTTGAAGCGGTTTGCGAGGTGAAATTTGATCAGGGTATTGGTTGTAGATGACCATGAGCTGGTTCGTTCCGGGATAACCCGGATGCTCGCGGACAATCCCGATATTGATGTTATTGGTCAATCTCCATCCGGAGAAGACGCCATAGAATTCGTGCGTAAAGAACGCCCGGATATCGTATTGATGGACATCCGGATGCCTGGCATTGGCGGCCTGGAAGCTACCAGGCGCATCCTGCGAATCGATGACTCTATTCGTGTGATCGTGGTAACCGCCTGTGCCGACGACCCTTATCCAGCTCGCGTAATGCAAAGCGGAGCCTCCGCTTACATCACCAAAGGTGCGGATATCCGGGAAATGGTTCGTGCCATTCGTATGGCCCACTCGGGCCAGCGCTATATCAGCCCCGAAATAGCTCAGAAAATGGCCCTCAAACAGCTGGGTGGCGACAAGGAAGAGGAAGGCGAGCTATCCATGTTTGATCGCCTGTCTGAGCGCGAGATGCAGATAGCCATGATGGTAGTGGACTGCCAGAAAGTGCAGGACATTTCAGACAAACTCTGCCTTAGCCCGAAAACTGTTAACAGCTATCGTTACCGGATTTTCGAAAAGCTGGAGATCTCCAGCGACGTTGAGTTGGCCCTGATGGCAGTACGGCTCGGGTTGCTCGATGCCCACAAGGTCTGATTCCACCGGTGAAAGCAGCGAGGGGTTTGACAGCAAGCACTTCCTGAAACAGCTAACCGAGCGACCTGGCGTCTACCGAATGTACGACGACGGTGGCTCGGTGCTGTATGTGGGTAAGGCCGGAAATCTGAAGAAGCGGGTCAGCAGCTATTTTCGGAAGACTGGCCTGGCGCCCAAAACGGAAGCCCTGGTCGCAAAGATTGCCTCCATTGAAGTCACTATTACCGGAAGTGAGACAGAAGCTCTACTGTTAGAGCAGAACCTGATCAAGTCTCTGCGCCCGCCATACAACATCCTGCTTCGGGATGATAAATCCTACCCCTACATTTACGTGTCTGCCCACAGTGATTATCCCTCGCTGACCTTTCGGCGTGGGCGCACCAAAAAGGGTGGAGGCACCTGGTATGGGCCGTTTCCGAGCTCGGGTGCCGTCAAGGAAAGTCTTAATGTATTGCAGAAGGTCTTCCGGATAAGATCCTGTAGTGAAAGCTATTTTCAGAACAGATCGCGCCCCTGTCTGCAGTATCAGATCAATCGATGTACGGCGCCGTGCGTTGGATATATTTCGCCAGAGGACTACCTCCAGGATATCCGCCACGCCACCATGTTTCTCGAAGGCAAGAACCCCGCCATTATTCGTGACCTGATGGATGCCATGGAAAAGGCTGCCAAAAACCTCGAGTTTGAAAAGGCCGCTGCCTACCGTGACCAGATCAATCATCTGCGTCATGTACAGGAACAGCAGTCGGTGGATGGCGAAGGCGGGGATGCGGATGTGGTTGCCATTGCGCAGGATGCCGGTGTTGTGTGTATCGTGGTCATTATTGTGCGTGGTGGCAGGGTTTTGGGAACCAAGGATTACTTTCCCCGCTATTCTCTTGAGCAATCAGAAGGCGAGTTGTTAAGTGCGTTTCTGGGCCAGTACTACTTCGGTGGCAACACGCGCCGCGAGATTCCAAAAGATGTGCTGGTTCCGGTTGATGTTGACGGCCAGGAGTTGCTCGCTCAGGCGCTTTCTGATGCAGCCAATCGGGAAACCCGCATTCGTGGTAATGTTCGCGGGGAGCGGCGGCGCTGGCTGGAGTTGGCGATGACCAATGCCCGGCAAACACTGCTTACCCATATCGCCAGCAAGGAAACCGTTTATCGTCGTTTGCTGGCCCTGCGAGACATGCTGGAGCTGGCGGAAACGCCTTCGCGGATGGAGTGTTTTGATATTAGCCACAGCCACGGCGAAAACACCGTCGCATCCTGTGTTGTTTTCGATGAGAATGGTCCCCTTAAAAGTGATTACCGACTGTATAATATCGAGGGCGTGAAGGCAGGAGACGATTACGATGCCATGCGCCAGGTTCTGACTCGACGGTACCGCCGAATGGTTGCAGGTGAGGGCAAGCGCCCGGACCTTGTGTTTATTGATGGCGGTAAGGGGCAATTGAATATTGCCCGGGAAGTATTTGATGAACTTGGGGTTTCTGATATTCCCCTTATTGGCGTGGCCAAGGGTGTTACCCGGCGCGCAGGTATGGAGCAGTTGATCGATGCGATGACCGGTGACGTGTTTCGTGTGCCTGCTGATTCACCGGCTTTGCATTTGATTCAGCACATCCGGGATGAATCTCACCGCTTCGCCATCAGCGGACACAGGGCAGGACGCGATAAAAAGCGCCGCCAGTCTACACTTGAAGGTATTGAAGGGATTGGTCCCAAAAGGCGCCGGGAGCTGATTCGTTATTTTGGTGGAATACAGGAACTTCGCAAAGCCAGTGTAGACGAGATGACCAAGGTTCAGGGCATCAGTAAATCACTGGCTGAAAACATATACGCAGCATTGCATGACGAGTAACAACCGTATGAACTTACCAAACCTGCTCACACTCTCCCGCATCATTATGATTCCGGTCTTTGTGGCGGTGTTCTATCTCCCCATGCACTGGAGTTATATGGCAAGTGCGGCGATTTTTGGGCTGGCGGCGGCAACGGACTGGCTGGATGGCTATCTGGCTCGCAAGCTTGACCAGAGCACACCGTTCGGGGCTTTTCTCGACCCGGTTGCTGATAAATTGATGGTGGCTGTGGCTCTGGCGATGTTGATTCAGGAATACTCGGCAATTCTACTGACCATTCCAGCCACTGTAATTATCTGCCGTGAAATCGTGATTTCCGCATTGCGGGAATGGATGGCTGAAATCGGCAGCCGGGCAAGTGTTGCCGTGTCTTACATCGGTAAGATTAAAACCACCGCGCAGATGGCGTCGATTGTGGGCTTGCTGGCGTTTCCCCCCGGCCAACTTCTATCCGAAATTGCCGTGGGGTTATTGTATATTGCCGCCATTTTAACGCTCTGGTCTATGGGGTTGTATATCAAAGCGGCCTGGCCAGACCTGTTCCCCGAGAAGGGTTAGCTCGGAGTCGCTTCACAGCTTGTTGCCCAGGCAATAAGCTCATCTGCAAGTTGTTCTCCTGCGTTGCCAAAGGCCAGTACTACCGCATCAATGCTCGTGTCCTCCGCGGGTGTAGACACGGTGAAGCTCCTTGAGCACAGAATCCCCTGTGAACGGTTATTAACCAGCTGCCCGTAAACCGATACGGTTACCCGAGTACTGTCTCCCTGATTGATCGCATGAAAGGCGTTAATTTCTGTAGAAAGGCTCAAGTCAGCACTGCCTGGGGCAGGATCCATGACCACATGCTGAAAGCTTGCGCTGGCTCTGAAAGCGCCTGCCAACATGTCCCTTACCAGAACCGGTACCGTATCTCGCCACCGCACTCCGCCATACACTCTGAACTCCCACGGCTGAGGTTTTGCCAGAATCCGTGAGCTGTTGTACGGGTCAGATGCTACCGGCATATCAATCCTCAGGCTTTTGGATCTGCTGATGGCGTTGCTGTCGGGTTTAAGAGGGGTTGGGAAATCCATCACTCTGGGCGCTTCAGGTACCGGGAATACCGTGCAAGCGGCCATTGAGCCAGAAATTACAAACGCGACACCCGCAGCCTTTAAACCCTTGATCGCTAAACGGCTCACTGTGATACCTCCTTGATCGTTGGGGCGCCCAAGAGAGTGCCTCTGGGGTCTTCTTCCAAACGACGGGTAAATTGGTTCAGGTTTCTAAGGGTGCCACGAAGTTCTCTCAGTGCCGGTGCTAATTCGCCCATTCCCTGGAGCCCTGAATCCAGAGCACCTTCGTTTTTCCGGGTTAGGTCGTCGATACGAACAACCGCTTCCTGAACACGGGTCATGGCTGAACCCATGCTGCTTAATACCGATCTTGTCTCGTTTTGCAGCAGGGCGTTGGCGTTATCCGAAACCTTGGATACTTTTGATGCAGCTTCAGCGGCACGTTGACTGGCATCATCCATACGTTCGAGAAGGGCCGTCAACTGTTCACGGCTGTCCAGTAAGGATTCACTCGCTTCGCGGGTGTTGCGGAAAATCGCTGTCAGGTTCTCGGTGTTTTCCTTTGAGAGCAAGGTGTTCGCGCTGGTCAGCAGTTGCTCTGCCTTTGTCAAAAGGACCTCGCCATTGGTCAGTAGGCTTTTAAACGCTGAAGGTTCGGCAGTAATCTGCGCCGGATCAGTTCGGGTGCCCGTCAACACTGGGCTATCCTTGGTGCCACCGCTGAACTGAACGCTCATGCTGCCTGCAATATTAGCCAGCACCAAGCCCGCACGGGTGTTTTTCCGTACGGGAACAGTCTGTTCAACCCGCACCAGAACTCGCACGTGGCCGGGGTTGTCCGGGTCGAGTTTCAGTTCCAGTACATCGCCCACAGCAACGCCACTGTAAAGAACCGGGTTGCCTTTGGCGAGACCGCCCACGGCCTGGTCAAACACGATTTCGTAATAGGACCATTCGCGGTCTGCAGAGGACTTGACCAGCCACAATGCGAACAATAAGGCCGCCAGCACCGCAGTGAGCGTAAAAAGCCCAATAATAAGATGGTGTGCTTTTGGTTCCATAGCCTCTTACTCCGGTAACCGTCTCGTATCTTGAGCGCGGAATGCGTAACTGGCGGCCCGCCCGCGGGGGCCCTGAAAATAATTCTGAATCCATGCATCGTCTGTTGCAGCGACGTTTTCGATGGAGTCTGCAACCAGAACCTTCTTTTGTGACAGCACTGCCACCCGATCGCAGGTTGTATACAAAGTATCCAGATCGTGGGTGACCAAAAACACAGTCAGCCCCAGAGCATCCCGAAGGGTAACGATCAGCTTGTCAAATGCTGCAGCGCCAATAGGGTCGAGCCCGGCGGTTGGTTCATCCAGAAACAGAACTTCCGGGTCCATTGCCAGCGCCCGCGCCAAGGCAGCGCGTTTGACCATGCCGCCCGAGAGTTCTGACGGGTATTTTAGGGCGGAGTCTGCTGGCAAGCCCGTAAGAGCAAGTTTCATGTGGGCAAGCTCTTCCGCATCCGGGCGGGACAAGTCGCAGTGCTCAATTAATGGCAGTGAAATATTCTGAAGCAGATTCAATGAGGTGAACAGCGCGCCTCTTTGAAACAGAACGCCAAAGCGCTGCTCGGTTTGCGAGCGTTCTGCAGCGCTCAGTTCATCGAGATCTTTCCCGAAAACCCTTATACGGCCGGCTGAAGGTTTGAGGAGGCCCACTATGCTTCTCAGGAGCACCGACTTGCCCGTTCCTGAACCGCCTACAACACCCAGGATTTCACCTTTGACGAGATCCAGATCCAGGTTTTTGTGGACTACATGACTACCAAAGCGGTTATCAAGCCCGCGCACTTCAATAACGGACGCTGGGCGAGTGTTGGCTGCGTGAATGGTCTGCTCTGCCATGGTTTACCAGCCCATTTCCATGAAGAAAAGTGCAGCCACCGCATCAAGAAGAATAACCATAAAAATCGACTGCACTACAGCAGACGTGGTGTGCACGCCAACGGACTGAGCGCTGCCGCCCACTTTGAATCCTTCAAGGCAGCCGATAGCCGCGATCAAAAAGGCAAAAATGGGCGCTTTCGACATACCTACAAGAAAGTGCTTTAGCGCAATGTCCCGCTCTACAATCGCCATGAATTGAGTTGGAGTAATGTCCAGAGCAAGAGCGCAGACCATGCCACCGCCAACAAGACCGGAGATAATGCCCACGAAGGTCAGAATCGGCAGGCTGACCATCATCGCCAGAACTCGCGGAATGACGAGCAATTCAACCGGGTCCAGCCCCAGAGTGCGGATGGCATCCAGCTCCTCGTTTACTTTCATGGCACCGATTTGTGCAGTGAAGGCGCTGGCCGTTCGGCCTGCAAGCAAAATGGCCGCAAGCAACACACCAAACTCCCGAAAAAATGAGAAGGCCACCAAATTGACCGTATAGATTGTCGCGCCAAAGTCCTTCAAAACCGTGGCACCTAAAAAGGCAACCACGGCGCCAACCAGAAAGGTGAGCAGGGCAACGATAGGTAGCGCGTTGAGGCCGGTAGCCTGAATTGCTGCGACAAACGGCGTGATACGCCAGCGTTTGGGTCGTGGCAGGATATACACCAGCATTGCGATAATCTGGCCGACAAACCCGGACAACAAGTAGGCAAGATGCCAAACGGCAGCAACTCTCTTGCCAGTTTCGGTCAGAAACTCAGCAACTGGCGTAAGACCTTCAGGCTCAGGGGATGGCTCTTCTCGCATTGCATTCGCCACTGCTTGCAGCAGTGCGCTTTGTTCCTGAGGCAGGGTTGTCGGGGTGTTACCATCCTGTTCAGTCAGCGAAATGAGGGTGTCCGGCCCAAGCAGGGTGGTCAGAAGCGATGCGCCGGCCGTATCAACTTTCCCCAGACCTTTCAGGTCTATGCGCTCAGCGGCCCACTGTTGGTCGGAATTCGCCTCAACACGCTTTTTGAGTGCTTTATAGTCGGCCAGAGTCCAGTCGCCCTGAATAACCAAGTTGCCATGTTCACTCGTCAGAGATCCTGGCTGACGGTGATTCAATGAGGGTTTTTCGTGTTCCGGGGAGCTGGCACTGATGGGCACGGGTGTCAGAATTCCAAAGGTTGGTTTATTAGCTTACTAGCTTAGAGTCTGTGAACGCTATCTGCCAGTAACTGGCGGTCTTCCTTATCATGGCTGGCGAGCACAATGAGTGTACCCCGAGCTTTCTCATCTAGCAGCAATTGTCGAAGAAGATCCCGTGCTTCGCTGTCCAGGCCCGTAAGTGGCTCATCAAGAAGCAGTATTGGCTTTTTGCGCAGCAGCGCCCGTAATAAGGCAACACGCTGTCGCTGGCCGCCAGAAAGGTCTCCGGGTAAACGCTTGCCAAAGCCTTCAAGACCAACGCTGTCCAGTCCCTGCTCGATAGCCTGTTGGTTCTCAGGTGTGAGTTTTAGCCCGGGGTGGATGCCAAGGCCGATATTCGTCTCAACATTGAGGTGTTCAAACAGGTTGTGCTCCTGGAACACGCTGGTGAATGGTCGTTGCCAGGGTGCCTGTTGGCGCAGGCTTTCATCCTGCCAAAGGATGTCGCCGGATTGTGGCTCAAGAAAACCTGCCAGCAGGTTCATCAGTGTGGATTTGCCCGATCCGCTGGCGCCGTGAATCGCAATGCATTGCCCTGGCTCCACGGTGAAATGAAAATTCCAGGGAGATTCCTGGTCCGGGTATGAAAATACCAGATTCCTTACTTCAAGCATGTTCAGGCTCCGGAACACTTCTGGGTGATTTGGTTACCAAACCGGTTTGGTGTAACGGCGATCCCAGCCTGTTAAAAACGCTAAACAGCACGAGCAAAAGCAGCACAAGCCAGAGCCCGGTGGCGGCCGCGGCATCCATTCGGTAACTGCCAAGCTGCTGATACAGCAGCACTGGCAGGGTAGGCTGGCCCGGTGTGCCGAACAGCGCAATAACCCCGAAATCACCCAGCGATAAGCCTGTGCCGTAGGCCATGGCTAAAGCCAATGGCTTGCGCATTCTTGGCCAGTGCAGCCATCGCCAGCGATACCAGCCCAGCACGCCAAGCTGATCTGCTTGCTGGCGGCTGGCGGAGTCGAGGCTCCCCAGTGGGCCTTTGAGCATCTGCAATACAAAGGGCAGAGCCATCATCGCGTTGATTAGCGTAACCAGCACCAACCCTTCACTTGAACTGCCAAGGCTGGGTCGGAACAGCAGAAACAGGCCTGTGCCGAGAACCAGCGGTGGAATCATCAAAGGCAAATACGCTGCCACATCGGTTAGCTGAGTGATTGCAGGTCTCTTCGATACCGATCCCGAAGCCAGCATTAGTAGAGCAGCGCATACAGACATCAACCCGGCGGGCAGGGCGATTGCCAGGCTTCTCACTGTGGCGTCAAGTAAAGCTGGATTGACCGAGAAGCTGCCTTGCGGAAAGAAAGCGCTGCCCATACCGGGAAGGCCTCTAATTAAAATGGCCAACAGCGGCATTACCAGAAAGAGCACAAACAATCCGAGGACGGTGCCATCTGCCAAGCGCGCATGGAGGGAACTGCCTGCTTTGGTTCGGTGCGACGCAACGCGCCTGTCCGGCAGTAGAGAAGCCGTAAGCCCGCGGCGGGCTGCCAGCCACCAAAGGAACCCGCAAATAATAAGCTGAACCATGGCAAGAAGAGCAGCTTGGCCGGAATCGAATTCGAATCGCAAAGACTGGTAGATCGCAACTTCAATGGTGGTTGCCGCTGGCCCGCCGCCCAAGGTCATCACTATGGCAAAGCTGGTAAAGCACAGTGTGAATACCAGTGCCGCAACGCCAGACAAGACAGGCTTGATGGCAGGCCACTCCACCGCTCGCCAATACCACCAGCGCCCAAGCCCGAGCTGGGCGGCAACCCTGAGTTGCGATGGGGGTGCACCTTCAATTGCCTGCAACAGAATCCGTGCGGCCAGCGGCGCGTTGAAAAACACATGGGCCAACACAATGCCGTTGATGCCGTAGAGGTTCCATGATGCGCCAAGCCAGTCATGGGCAAAGCCGGTGAACCAACCTTGGCGCCCGTACACGCTAACCAATCCAGACACTGCAACAATCGAGGGAAGCACCAGGCTCAGCTCCATCAACCGCAGCAGAACAGCACGCCCCGGAAACGCAGGTTGTCTGGCGAGGATTCTGGCAATCGGAATAGCCACAAGAAGACTGAGTAAAACAGAAAGAAACGCCTGCCAAATCGTAAAGGTAACCACGGTGCGCAAATAGCGGCTTTGCCAGAGTTGGCTGATATCCGGTAGTGAAGCCTCCCAGATAAGGGCTGCCAGCCCCGCCACCGAAAGCAGCACCAGCGCACTGGCGATCGTAAGCCCGGGCCAGAGCTGCCACCCGGGGCGGCTGAAAGGTGCAGGCCGCCCGGGTGTCGAGTGCGAAGGTAACGCGTGTTGCTGGCGCTTAGCGAGGCTGCTCATGGGCCTTGATTACCGTGTCATGGCATCCAGCCACTCGTTCATCCATTGGCGGCGGTTATCGGTTACGGTTTTGGGGTCAAAATACAGCGCTTCTTCTGGCTGAATCAGCTTGTCGAAAACGGATGGCAATTCATCGCCCAAATCGGTAGCCGGGTACATCACGTTTTTAAGGGGAATGTGCCTTTGAAAACTCGCGCTCAGCATAAAGTCGAGAAATTCACGCCCGAGTTTTTTCTGATCGGATGAATCAACCAAGGCAGCCACTTCAACTTGCAGATAGTGACCCTCTTCGAACTGAGCGGCCTGGTATCGATCTGTTTTATCTACGGCCATGTGGTAAGCCGGGGAGGTGCTATAGGAAAGAATCATCGGCGCTTCGCCATTCATGAACAGCGAAAAATAGCCGTCGCTCCAGCTTTTGGTTGTGGTGAGAATCTTGCCGTTGAGTTGCTGCCACTTTTCAGCCGCCTGGTCGCCGTATACATGGCGCATCCAGAGCAGCAATCCAAGGCCGGGGGTGCTGGTTCTTGGGTCCTGGATGATGATCTTCAGGTCGTCAGGGGCTGCGATCAGCGCGTTCAGACTTTTTGGTGGATTAGGCAGTTGTTCGGTATCGTAAACGAACGCAAAGTAGCCCCAGTCGTAAGGTACAAACACCGGGTCTTGCCAGTTGATGGGCAGGTTCAGGGCTGAAAGATCGGTTTCGTGGTTTGCCAACAAGCCTGTTTGTCGAGTTGTTTCCATGGTGGCGGTGTCCAGGCCCAGCACCACATCGGCCTGAGTGCTTTTGCCCTCAAGGCGCAGGCGTTGGAGAATGTCACCACCGCTGTCCAGCACCACATAGTTGATCTGGCAGTTGCAGGTTTGCTCAAAGGCTTCTTTAACGGCTGGCCCCGGGCCCCATTCTGCGGCGAAAGAGGGGTGGGTATACACAGTAAGGATGGCTGCCTTTTGGGCGTGTGCAGGCGCAAACGCCAAAGCAAGCAGAAACAGTGCAAACGCTCGGATGAGCATGGTGGTATAACCTCCGCAACAAGTTAAGGGTGGCCATAATTGGCAGCCATGTTGCGGGCCCCACCGAGGGTGGTGAGTGCTCAATCCCTTCGCCGGCATAATCCGGATCAGGTTCCGCGGGTATGGTCTCAGCCCGGCATTTGCCCGGCACCCCGTTGAGTTGAATAAAGTGTACCATGCTGGCGGTTGGCAATGGTAAGAGGCAAGGAGAACGCAGGTGCCAAAGTTTTTACATACAGCAGATTGGCAAATGGGCCGAACCTACAGCCGGTTTGACGCCGAAGATGGCGCTGCATTGGTTGAGGCACGATATGAAGCCATCGAGCGGCTGGCGGCGCTGGCCACTGAACACCAGTGCGACGCGGTATTGGTTGCAGGTGATGTGTTCGATGCTCAAACAGTATCTGATCGCACCATCAGACGCGTGTTTAATGCCACCAGTGGCTTTAAGGGCCCTTGGGTAATGCTGCCAGGCAACCACGATGCGGCACTTGCAGAGAGTGTATGGTCTCGGGCAAAGCGGTTGGGAGCCGTTCCACAGAACGTTTACCTTGCACTTGAATCCGGAGTTACATCTTTGCTGGACCAGGGTATCGCTGTGCTGTCGGCGCCTCTTACCCAGCGACACACCTATGGCGACCTGACCCAGCCTTTTGCCGAAATGGAAACCGCACCTGATTTGCTCCGCATAGGTTTGGCCCACGGCAGCGTTCAAGGCTTGCTGCCGGACGAAATTGATTCAACCAACCCCATCGCCCCCGACAGAACCACCACAGCTAATTTGGATTACCTGGCCTTGGGCGACTGGCACGGCGTTAAGCAAATAAACGAGCGAACCTGGTACAGCGGCACGCCTGAACCTGAGCGTTTTCGCAATAACGATGCCGGGTATGTGCTGATTGTTGATATTGAAAGTCCGGGGGCGACACCTCAAGTGACCCGCCATGAAACCGCCCGCTATCAATGGCACCAGTGGCTGGAGACTCTATCTGTGCCATCCGATCTGGACGAACTACTGATTCGCATAGGCAAATTGCCCGAGGCTTCGGTTCTGGATTTGAAACTTAGCGGCACACTCACGCTGGCCGGCGATCAAAAACTGACGGAAGTACTTTCGATAGCAGAAGCTCGCTACCGCAGCGTTACCTGTGATCGAAGCGGCTTGCAGCTGGAGCCCACTGAGGAGGATATTGCCGAACTGCATGCAGACGGGTATCTCGGAGAAGTGGTTCAAGAGCTAAGGGAGAGCCAGCAGGCGACTGAAGAGGGTGAGGAGGCTGCCGTAGCACGGGATGCGCTCGGCATTCTTGCAGGCCTGCTCAAACCAAAAGACGCGGAGGTGGCCCAATGAAACTCCAGCGTTTACGTGTTGAGCAGTTTCGCCAATTCAGGCAAGGCCTGGAGCTGGATAGCCTGCAGCCAGGTATTAACCTGATTCACGGCCCCAACGAATCCGGTAAGAGCACCCTGGTCCGCGCCATCCGTGCCGCCTTCTTTGATCGTTATCGGTCCAAATCCGCTGAGGAACTGGCCCCGTGGGGCGATTCATCCGCTGCCCCGACCGTTGAGCTGATATTTGAGCACGGGGGTAAGCACTGGCAACTGGACAAGCGTTTCCTTAAACGTCATCGATGTGATCTGAAGGTAGATGACGAAACTTTCAGCGGCGAAGAAGCCGAAGAAAAGCTGGCCGAGTTGCTGGGCTATCAGTTCCCCAAAAAAGGCGCCAGTAAAGAGGAGCACTGGGGAATCCCCGGTTTGCTTTGGGTTGAGCAGGGGACCGGGCAAAACATTGAGAACGCGGTATTGCACGCCGGTGGACACCTGAAATCCGCATTGAACAACCTGGTAGGTGAAGTCGCCAGCAGTGGCGGTGATGAAATTATCCAGGCCGTGGAGCAGCAGCGCAAAGAGCTACTGACATCAACCGGGAAGCCAAGAGGCGACTATCTTGAACTAGCGAATACCCGGGAGGCACTGCAACTGCAGGTGAGGGATTTGAAGTCACGGGTTGAGCAGTACAAGGCTCAAGTGGATCGTTTGGGAACCCTGGCCGCAGAGCATGAACAGGCCAATCGCGAACGCCCATGGGAAGAGGCCCGGCGCGAGATGCAGCTCGCAGAAGCAAAATACCGTGAAGTTGAGGCGCTGCAGGAGCAACAAGCTCGGGGAATCGAGTCGCAAAAACAGATTCAGCAAAACCTCTCCCTGCTTCAGCAAAGCCAGATTCACTGGCGTAACCAAAATGAACAACTTGAGTTACGCCATCAGAACTACCTGAAGGCCAAGCAACAACTGGAAAAGGAAGAGCTCGCCAGCCCTGAGTTGGTTAAGCAGGTTGAGGCTGCACGCAGCCAATACCAGCTTGCCAATCAAACCGTGCAGCAGGCCCATCTCAGAGATAAACGGGAGCGCCTGGAGAAGGACTGCGCCAGACTGAAAGCGGATCTGGCGCAACTGAAACAACGCCAGGAAGAGGCCAAAGGCATTCAGGTTTCGCTGGACTCAGCACGAAATACTAGAAAGATAAACCTCATAGATATCGGCGCATTACGAGAACTAAAGAAGAATCAACGTGAACTTGATGATGCGAATATTCGAATCCAGACCGTAGCCACCCGTGTTACCTGGAACCTGAAGCCAGGCGCATCACTGGATCTGGATGGGCAGAGCGTTGAGGGGCAGGGTGAGAAGCTGCTGCTGGAACAAGGTGTTCTCGCGATTCCAGGTGTAGGTGACCTTGGCATTCAGCCCGGTGGCAATGATCTTGCCAGCCTCCGACGACAGCTTGAGCGGTTGGGACAAACGGTGTCGCAGCAGCTCGCAGAGCTGGCAGTTGAGTCCGTTGAGGCGGCAGAGTTGAAGCTGACGCGACTGCAAGATGCTGAGGCACAGATACAGCGTTTCGATGACCTTCTGAAATCCCTGGCGCCCAAAGGCGTCGACCAGCTTGGCTCTGACCGATCCGAGATTGAGTCCGAATTGCTCGCCCGAACCACTGAGCTTGAAGCCCTGCCACAAGTTGAGGCGACGGGTGGTGATGCCAAGCCGCTCAGCCAAGCTGAGGCGGAGCTAAAGCAAGCGGAAGCGCGGCTAACAGAAGCGGAGACCGGGCAGAGGAATCAGGAAGGCCTGCTGCATAAAGCCCGCTACGTTAGCGAAACGGCAATGCGGGAATGGCAACGCATGCAGGGTGAGTTGAACAGCCCAGAGCGCCAATCACAGATAGAAGGCATAGCCCGCGATATTGCTACTGCGGAAAAGCAAAATACAGAACTCGAAGCCTCCTTGAAAGACCGTGAAACCCTGATTCGAGAAGCTCGCCCAGAGCTTTTGAAGCAAGACATAGTGCGCTACCGCGCTACTGCCGAGCACCAGGAAGCTGCCCAGCAGAAGCGGGCCCTGGAACTGAGTGAAATCCGTGCAAGACTGGAAGCCTGGGGTGCGGAGGGACTTGAAGAGAAACATAACGAACTGGTTGCCGAGTTGGAACACGTCAACCGGCGATATCTGGAACTCGATAGGCGAGCAAAAGCGTTGGACTTGCTTCTGAACCTGTTAATCGAGAAACGACAGGCACTCACACGCCGTTTGCAGGCGCCGCTGCAGAAACATCTGGATCATTACCTGACCGTTCTGTTCCCCGAAGCCAGCCTGGAAGTAGACGAAAACCTGATGCCCGGTAAGTTCAGCCGAGGCAGCGAGCTGGGGCAAATGGCCGAGCTTAGCTTTGGCGCCAGAGAACAGATGGGTCTTATCAGCCGCCTGGCCTATGCAGACCTGCTGCAGGAAGCAGGGCGACCCACGCTGATCATTCTGGATGACACCCTTGTACACAGCGACACAGGGCGCCTGGATGGCATGAAACGCATCCTGTTTGACGCAGCCACACGCCACCAGATATTGTTGTTTACCTGTCATCCTGAAAAATGGCGGGATTTGGGCGTTGAGCCAAGAGACCTCGAAGCGTTGAAGATTCAGAGTGTTTCTGGTTAAAAAACGCTCAAAAACATCCGTTAAAACAAAAACTTAAAAAAAGGTATTGACGAAAGGGCCGTAATCCGTAGAATACGCATCCGTTGTCGGGGCATTGCTTCGATAAGCTTGAGGCGGGAATAGCTCAGTTGGTAGAGCGCAACCTTGCCAAGGTTGAGGTCGCGAGTTCGAATCTCGTTTCCCGCTCCAATTTCCTCAAGTCTCTCAATGCCAACCTGAGAGCACAAAGACTCGATTCCTTCGATCTTTTTAGGCGCGGTGGCAGAGTGGTCATGCAGCGGACTGCAACTCCGCGTACGCCGGTTCGATTCCGACCCGCGCCTCCATTATTTTCCTTTTGTTTTCAGTCGCTTAGCTTTTCGGTGTCAGAGCCGGCGTATCAATGGCGACAAAATGGCGACATCGATTTCACTTTTACTCCGTATCCCTCGGTGATTTTAACGTCGATTTTGAACGCTCCGGCGGGCGAATTAAGCGGTAGTGTAATGTTTCCGCATCGCTTCGGTCTCCTTAACACCTTTGTGTCGCCCTGCCATTGGTCAGTCGACCATCTCAAGAGTTCTTCCTCTGTGTGCAGCGTGCCATCTCCCCGCCCTTGGTCAGTCTCATGGCCGAGCCAGAGATCAAGCTGAAGGGCCGCAATCCGTTCACGCCAGAGCTGGTAACCGTGGCGTGGGAGAAACTGTCGGTATTGGATACAAGACGTCCGCGAGGGTAAAGGCTGCTTAGAACCGCTTCGTATTCCGTTGTGTTGAAGGCGTCAGAACTTATTCAATTTCTAAAGCTCGGCCGCATTGCGCAAAGAGAGATCCCCCCCTTTAAACACCGATCACAATGCAGATCTAAAACCAGGCAACCCGTTCCGATCACGCCACTGCTCAACAATTTCTACGATACGCTCAGGCGTTGAATCCTCTTGATTCTCCGGATAAAACATCAGATCGGAGCCATCTGGATGCTGGGATAACTCCTCGAATCGGTCTATGAGTTCATCGTGGGTGTCGCGATTCTTGGAGACGTTAAATATGTCCTTAACTAATTGTAGAAACTCGTCACGAGTAATGTCTTCAATTCGAGTCGTATTCAACACTTAGCCCCCTTTGCTGTGTAAACTTATGTGGTTCTTAGGTGTATTTATTCTTAAATTCTCAATCATGTATAGCGAGCCACCGTCCATTAATCGCTCAACATGATGAATCTCGTATGATCTTCGTTTCCCAGCATGATCTTTCTTGGGTGCACGAGGGGAGAGCCCTTCATGCATGCGCTCAACATTTAGCCTGTTGAATTGTTTGCTAACTTTAGGGTCATTGGCGATCTCTACCCAAAAAGCTTCTCGGAAGCGATCAAAACTCGCAAATTCACGCCCCCTAAGCCGGTCTGCGATCTGTGTAGGTATTGGTGCTCCAAGATCTCTTGAAGCGCTCTCTAGCCAAATTCCGGTAATATCTTCACCATTTCCAGTTACGACTCCTCGTTCATCCCGAG
>NZ_JAVMBO010000009.1:0-4021 GCF_031631795.1 Marinobacter xiaoshiensis | reverse complement strand
GTAAGCGTCCGGCAAACCCATCTTGAGTGTGATGCCGAAGGCTTCAAGATAGTGTCCACTTATTCTTTAGTGGACACTATCTATGAACAACGTAAGCGTAACCCGCCCTTACCGAAAACGTCGCCGACACGCTCCGGAATTTAAAGCTCGGCTGGTGGCCGAGTGCCACAGACCTGGAGCTTCTGTTTCCCGCATTGCCCTGGATAACGACCTCAACGCCAACCAACTTCGGCGCTGGATCAGAGAGTCGAAGCAAGACGATGGAAGCCAAGCCCCAGCCTTTCTACCGGTTCGTTTTCCAGCGACGGCCGTGCATACCACGAAACCTGCCGATAAGGATCGCACCATCCGCATCGAGATTCCGCGAGCCGGCGGCCCGGTTGTGGTGGAATGGCCCGCCGATCAAGGTCAGCAATGCGCGGCGTTTCTGCGCGAACTGTTGCCATGATCCGCATTGACGAGATCTGGCTGGCCACCGAGCCCTTGGATATGCGGGCTGGGCCAGACACCGCGTTGGCGCGTGTCGTCCAGGTGTTCGGCTCAGCCAGGCCCCATTGTGCGTACCTGTTCGCCAACAAACGGGGCAACCGAATGAAAGTGTTGATCCACGACGGTCTTGGTATATGGCTCTGTGCCCGTCGATTGAATCGCGGCAAGTTCCACTGGGGCGAAACCTGGCGTGGCAAGCAACTGTTATTAACAGACGAACAATTGGCTGCGCTGGTTCAAGGGTTGCCGTGGCAACGCCTCGGTGCCGCCGGTGTGATCTCGATTCTGTAACCACAAGCCGGTTACCCAGACCATCATCAGAATGGCGAATCGTCACAGTGGCCGTGACTTGGGATACTGTTCTGCATGTCACAACGTCCCGACCTTAATCAACTCTCCGCCGATCAACTCCGTGCCCTAGTCACGGATCTGTTCGATCGCGTAGAAAATAAGGATCGAGCACTCGTACACCGCGATGCAGTCATCGAGAAACTGACCCACGAAGTGGCCATCCTTAAACGCCACAAGTTCGCCCGTCGCAGCGAACAACTGGATGCGGTTCAAGGCCGCTTGCTGGATGAGCTGATCGACAGCGACATTGCTGCCATCGAGGCTGAACTGGCACAACTCACAGCCGCCGAAACACCGCCCAAGCCAAAAATACAACCCAAGCGGGCTCCACTGCCACCGGAGTTGCCCCGCACCCTGATCCATCACGAACCCGAGAACACTCAGTGTCGCTGCGGCTGCCAGCTCAAGCGCATAGGCGAAGACGTCAGTGAAAAGCTGGATTACGTGCCGGGCGAGTTCACAGTGGAGCGCCACATCCGCGGCAAATGGGCCTGTGAGCAGTGCGAAACCCTGACCCAGGCACCGGTGCCTCCGCAGGTTATCAATAAAGGCATTCCCACCGCCGGATTACTGGCTCAGGTGCTGGTGGCCAAGTACTCGGATCATTTACCACTATACCGTCAAGAACGTATCTTCGGTCGTGCTGGCCTCGCTATCCCGCGCTCAACTCTGGCGGAATGGGTAGGCGCTTGCGGTGTGCAGCTGCAACCGCTGGTGAATGCTCTTAGAAATGCACTACTGGAACACGGCGTTCTGCACGCCGATGAAACACCGGTCAGCATGCTGGCTCCGGGCAAGAAAAAAACCCACAAAGCCTATGTCTGGGCCTATTGCACCACACCGTTCTCCAATCTGAAGGCCGTTGTTTACGACTTCGCCCCAACCCGGGCGGGTGAGCACGCTCGAACCTTCCTGGAAGGCTGGCAAGGCAAACTGGTCTGCGACGATTACTCGGGCTACAAGGCGGGCTTCGGCAACGGCATCACCGAAATCGGTTGTATGGCCCATGCCCGTCGCAAGTTCTACGACCTACACCAAGCTAACCAGAGCCAAATAGCGGCACAGGCTCTGGAATACATCGGTCAGCTGTATCAGATCGAGCGAGAAGCCAAAGACCTGCCGCCGGATAAGCGACAGCAAATCAGAAATGAAAAGGCCAGACCAATAGCCGATGCCCTGCATCAATGGATGTTGGCGCACCGACAGAAAGTGCCGGATGGCTCCGGCACGGCCAGAGCCTTGGACTACAGTCTCAAACGCTGGACAGCGCTGACGCGCTATCTGGACGATGGCGCAGTGCCCATCGACAACAACTGGATGGAAAACCAGATACGCCCGTGGGCATTGGGTCGGAGTAACTGGTTGTTCGCAGGTTCATTGCGAAGTGGTCAACGCGCTGCTGCGGTGATGACGTTAATCCAGTCCGCAAAGCTCAATGGGCATGATCCGTATGCCTATTTGAAAGATGTTCTGACGAAACTGCCGACGCAGAAAAACAACGCCATTGATGAACTGCTACCGCACAACTGGAGGCCGGTGAGCATTAGCAAGGTGTGATGGGCGGACGCTTACCTGGTGGCTTTCTCTTGGTGGATTTGTGGGCGTCACACATGAGTTTTTTGTGGAACATAAAGCATTCTTACATAACGATATTTCATGATCGCAGTAGCTTTAGTGGAGACATTAAGGTTCCATTTTCTCTCATTTTTTTTATATCCACTGTCTCAATAATTATTGGAGCAATTTTGCTTTTCTTGGATAGTGATAAGAGCCGAGATGAATAGTGCTCAAAATTTAGAAAATTGATTGCCACCGTAAAAAACATAACAAGTCGCTGTAGTACGTTCCCGGCCCGAGGGCCGTCCACCGGACGCCCTTGTCAGGGCGCCGCTAAGCTTCAGCGTTAGCTGGTAGTGCTTTGTTCCTTTTTGGTGGTTTGGTGCCAGTGGCCTTGGCCGCAAATGGGTAGCAAAACCGACAGCACGGTGATGCTGCCAAGGCCCGCAAGTTTGGCGTCATGCTGGCAGCTCAATTGATCGCAAATGTTTGTTTAAAAATCGGTGTTAGCCGTGTGGGGCCGTCCACGAAAATCTGGTTCCGGATCTGCTAATCTCAAGTTCAGGTTCATTCGGCGCATCGTTTGCGGTGGTTTTAATTACGGCGTACTGGCAGGTGCTGGTGTAAGGGCAGCGGAGTAGGTCGTCATGTTGGTTGCCAGGGAATGGTCTTCACAATTACCCCCAGCTAACCAGACGGTCAACCGGACACCAAAAGCTTACTGCTTTTGGTTCCCTTCGCTGCGCTTCGGTGCCGGTTACCTTCAGCGTTAGCTGGTAGTGCCTTGGGTTTTTGGGGTGGTTCGGTGCCATCGGGCCTTGGCCTCAAACGGGCAGCAAATCCGGTACTCTTGGAGCACCGTCAAGGCCGTCAGAGCTCGCAGTCTTGCTGGCAGCTCAATCAGATATCAGGCAGGTATAAAATTCAGTGTTTGCCGCGCGGGGCAATCCGCCGAAAACTGAATCCTGAACTGCTACTCTGAGGTTCAGGTTCATTCACCGCATCAAAGGCGGTGGTTTTAATCACGTTGCATTGGCAGGTGTCGGTGCAAGGGCAATGGAGCAGGCCGTGATGTTGGCTGCCAAGGAATGGTCTTCAAAGTTACCCCCAGCTAACCAGTCGCTTAAGTTTGTTCCCGGCCTGACGGCCGTCCACCGGACGCCCTTGTCAGGGCGCCGCTTAGCTTCGCGTTAAATGTACAGAAGGAGATCCCCTCATGGGGCTGAAGGGAAGCTGTTTGTGTGGTGAGATAAGTTACGAAATAGACTCTGTGGATATGCCCATTGTGCATTGCCACTGCCAAACTTGTCGTAAAGCCCACGCTGCTCCGTTTGCCTCTACGGCTGGCGTAAAGCGCGAGAATTTCCGCTGGCTCAAGGGTGCAAGTTCCATTTCAACGTTCGAGTCCTCGCCAGGGAAGTTGCGTCATTTTTGCAAATGCTGTGGGTCTCATTTGGTGGCAGAGAGGCCGGAGCAGGCACATGTAATCGTTCGGGTAGCTACTTTGGACGTTGACCCTGAATTGAGGCCAGAGGCTCATATTTGGGTTTCACATGACGCACCATGGCTTGAGTACGAGGGTGTGCGCAAGCACAGAGAATGGCGTGACGACATTTAACCAGTC